>CADCTW010000129.1 GCA_902805735.1 uncultured Gemmatimonadota bacterium
GCGATGTCCTTCGTGGAGAGGCCCGAGCGTACCAGGGCCTGTACGGCGTGTCTGTCGATCATCCGGATCATCCTCCCTCGCCGGCCGGCGGTGGGCAGCAGCCCTGCACGGAACGGCGAAAAAGATAGGGTCAGTGATCCTGAATCGCGCCAGAGTTTAGAGAGGATCGGCGACAGAGTTTGGGGAACTCACACGAGGCGGCGGGCCTTCTCCTCGTGCCAACCGGCGAGGATTGGTGGATCGCGGGCAAGGTCCTCAACTCCCTGCTCCGCGGAGTCAGATCCCACAAGCGCGGTCGGATCGCGGCGATCTCGAGAGAAGAGCAGCAACGTTTGATCCGGGATGTGCTCATCGCACGGACGGCCCGCCGGGCGAACGCGACCGTGGTGACCGAGAACGTCGCGGACTTCGAGAAGATCAAGAACTTCTGCGATGTCCGGATCATCAGGCCGACCGAGTACTTCGACATCTTCGGGGTCAGCTAAGCCACAGAGGCACAGAGATGAAGTGATCTCTGTGCCTCTGTGTCTCTGTGTGAGCCCCCGCTTTTACGGAACCTGCACCACCACCGGCTCCCCCTGGTTCCCGAGCCGGTCCACCCCCGAGACGGCCACGGTGCGCAGCGGCAGCGAGTCGGGGCGGACGACATGCTCACGCGCCCCGCCCGGGAGGATCTCGGTGCGCCAGCGGGTGCCGTGGCGGGACTGCACCACCCAGCGCGCGGGCGGCGTGCCAGGGCCCGGCTGCATGCGGACCGTGGTGCCGGCGAGCGCCACCGCGGGGCGCGAAGGGGCCCGGCCGCCCAGCCAGGTGGTCGCGGGCGGGAGCGCGGGCTCGCGGTACACCTCGTGGGTGAGGCGGTCCACCAGCGAGTCGGGGTTCTGCATGAAGACCTTCATGCTGAAGTGCACGTTCCCCGTGGCCCCCGCCTGGCCGCGCGTGATGTAGATCTGCTCCACGATCTCTTCCGTGCGCCAGTTCCCCGCGCTGCTGTTCCCCACGCGGCTGGTGAAGTTGCCCGGCCACAGGTGGCGCCGCTGCACGTTCTCGCCCGCCCACCATCCCAGGAGCACCGGGTAGCTGACGCCCGTGCGCGCCGTCTGCCAGTAGAGCTGCGGGGTGAAGTAGTCGGTCCACCCGTTGCGCAGCCACTTGCGCGCGTCGGCGTAGATCTCCTGGTACGCGTCGAAGCCGGTGATCTGCGCCGGGTAACCCGGCCGCCACACGCCGAAGGGCGAGATCCCCACCTGCACCCACGGCTTCTCGCGCTTCACCGCCGCGTACAATCCTTCCACGAAGCGGTCCACGTTGTTGCGGCGCCAGTCGTCGCGCCCCAGCCGCCCGCCGGCGCGCTGGTAGCGCGCGTACGAGGCCGAGTCCGGGAAGTCGATCGTCGCTCCCGACGCGTCGCGCTCCTTGTACGGGTAGAAGTAGTCGTCGATGTGCACGCCGTCGACGTCGTAGCGCCGCACCACGTCCGCGATCACGCGGGTGGAGAAGGCGCGCACGTCGTCCTCCCCCGGGTCCATCCAGAGATGCGTGCCGTAGGTGCGCACCAGCTCCGGCCGGGTACGGCTGATGTGCGTACCCGCGGTGGGCGTCTTGGCGGACGGGTGGCGGGCGCGGTACGGATTGAACCAGGCGTGCAGCTCCAGCCCCCGCCGGTGCGCCTCGGTGACGGCGAACTCCAGCGGGTCGTAGCCCGGCTGCGGCGCGCGCCCCTGCGCCCCGGTCAGGTACTCGGACCACGGCTCCAGCTCCGAGGCGTAGAGCGCGTCGCCCGCGGGGCGCACCTGCAGGATGACGGCGTTCAGCTTCATCGCCGCCGAACGGTCCAGGATCCTCACCAGCTCCGCGCGCTGGCTGTCCGCGGGAAGGCCGGGGCGGGAGGGCCAGTCGATGTTGGCCACGCTCGCCACCCACACCCCCCGGAACTCGCGCATCACCGGCGGCGGCGCGTCCGGCGAAGCGTGCGGCGTGGGCGCGGCGGCCGGCGGGCGGGCGCACGCCGCCAGCATCGCCAGCCCCAGGGCGGCGGACAGGGAGGAGCACAGTCGCGACGGCGTCATCGTACCCGTGGGTGAAAGAGTGGATGGACTGCGGGACATCGCGTTTTTTGTACCGGCTTGCAAGATCGCGGAGTGAGATGCCGCCATGCAGTTTGGCACGCGGGCTGGGGCCGGCGCAACCGCGCACGCGCACCAAAAGGAAGGGGCGGATCGCCCCGCGATCCGCCCCTTCCTTCATCTCCCGCCGTTCACTCAGTAGAACGGGTTCCCGTTGACCTCGGCCAGGTTCACCGGGAAGCAGTACTGGTCCGCGTAGCTGATCGTGGTGCTGCCCGGATACAGCCCCTGCTGGAACTCGTTGAAGTCCTCGATGTCGCCGTACTGGCTGCGGTACCGGCGCAGGTCGCCCAAGCGGTGCCCGTCCAGGTAGAAATCACGGCGGCGCTGGTCCCTCAGGTTGGAGAGGAAGTTGGCGGCCGTGGTCCGCACCGTCGCCCCCGCCCCCACCGTGTCACGGCCGATCACGCGGCGCGACTCGATGAACGCGATGTTCTCCGGGGTGGCGCCCTCGGCCTCCGCGCGGATGTAGCGGGCCTCCAGGCCGGACGCGATGCGGATGTGGGACTCCTTCGAGAACTCCGCGCCCGGCAGCGAGTCCCTGTACGTGGAGTACGCGGCCGGCGAGTTGGGCACGTACACGCGCAGCCCGCCCGTCGCCGTTTCCAGGGTGGTGGGAATCGGGACGCGCGGCTCCAGCCCCCGCAGCGCCTCGAACGGGGTGTTGCTCACCGACGCCGAGATGCTGTTGGTGAGCCGCGACCACACGAAGTTGTTGAGCTCCGCCGCGGGCTCCGAGTAGTACGAGAGGAACAGGAAGCCCGCGGGCACCGGGGTCGCGAAGTCGATCGCGCGCTGCCGGTGGCGCTCGTTCTTGGTGAGCCCCAGCAGGTTGAGGCTCGCGCGGGCTGCGCCCACCCGGGCCAGGTTGATGATGGAGTCGGCCCCGGCGATCGTCCGCGTTCCCACCGGGTTGGCCGCCGCCGCCGCCGCGCGGGCCGCGGTCGCCACCCGGATCGCGTCCTCGAAGCGCGGGATGGCGAAGCTGTCCAGGAGCTCCGTGGGCGTGTAGGGCCGGCTGAGGTTCACCGGCGCCTCGCACAGCACCTCGGCCATCAGCACGTACGTCATCCCGCCGTACGCCTGCACCCGCGCCAGCCGCAGGTCGGAGTTCGCCGAGTCGCCCCGCAGCGTGCGGAAGCGGCTGGCGGTGCTGTCGGCCAGCCCCCGCGTGCGCTGCAGCTGCGTGTACACCAGCGCCGCCGTGCCGTTGCCCGACGTCACGTCGCGCTGGTCGATGCGCGGCTCCTCCTCGAAGGTGGCGTGGTTGCGCAGCTCGTCGCTGAACACGCCCGAGAACAGCACCACGTCGTCGAACGCGCGCTGGAAGTCGCCCACCACGCCGTTGGTCAGCAGGCCCAGGTAGAACGGCTCGTTGAGCTGTTCGGGGTCGATGGCCTGCGGGTTCTCCACGTCCAGCAGGCTGTCGCAGGCGCCGAGCGCGCCCGCCGCGGCCAGCGCGAGGCCCAACAGAGCCTTCCGGCTCCAGCGTCCCGGAGAAGAAAATTGGTGCTTCATCAATGCTCGCTCCGGGTCAGAAGTTGAGGTTGATCGCCGCCGTGAGGCGCCGGTTCTGCGGCGCCGCGTAGGCGTCAACACGCACGAGCGACCGGTTGCCGTAGGTGTTCACCTCGGGGTCGACCCCCGAGTACCGGGTCCACAGCGTCGCCAGGTTGCGCCCCGCCAGCGTCAGCGTGGCCCCCGTGGCGCCGGTGCGTCCCAGCAGCCGCTGCGGGATGGCGAAGCTCACCGACACGTCGCGCAGCTTCAGGAAGTCGGCGTCTTCCACGTACGGCGCCGCGAAGCTGGTGATCGTGGTGCCCTGGATGCCGCGGCCCGCGAACACCGAGGTCTCGCGCGCGAACTCCGGGTCCGTCTGGTTGCGCGGGTCGTTGACGCGCTCGCAGTTCCCCGCGAAGCGGCAGCGATGGTACTCCTTGTAATTGAACACCTTGTGCCCCCCCTTGTAGTCGAGCTGGGCGAAGAGGGTCACGTTGCCGAACATCGTGAAGGTGTTCCCGAAGCCGATCTCGCGCGTGGGGGTCGGGCTCCCCAGGTACTGCGCGGAGTCCAGCGCGGGGAAGGTGATCCCGCTGCGCACGATGAAGCTGTCGGGCAGCGCCACCGGGGCGAAGAACGAGGCGAGCGGGTAGCCCACGCGCTGCACCTGCAGGCCGGGGAAGTAGGCCTGGAACGCGGCGCCGGTGCTCTGCAGCCCCTCGTCGTTCAGCGAGACCAGCTCGTTGCGGTTCGTGGAAACGTTGAACCGGCTCTCCCAGGTGAACCCGCTGCGGCGCACCGGCACCAGGCTCAGCAGCAGCTCCACGCCGCTGTTGCTGATCTCGCCCAGGTTGGTGAGCTGTCCGCTGATGAAGCCGGTGGACGGGCCCACCGAGATGGACTGCAGGAGGTTGTCCGTGCGCTTGTTGTAGTACGTGAAGTCCAGCCCCAGCCGGTTGTCCAGGAACCCGGCCTCGAAGCCCAGCTCGTACTCTTCACCGCGCTCCGGCTCCAGGTTGGGGTTGCCGAAGGCCACCGTGCGCACGCCCGACACGGTGCCGCCCGGGCCCGCCACCTTCACCACCGTGAACGTCTGGTTGGCCGAGTACGGGTCCGGCGCGCGGCCGGCCTGGCCGTACGCCGCGCGGAACTTGAACTGGTCCGTGCGCAGCGGCTCGAAGAGGCGCGTCAGCGAGGGCTCTTCCGAAAGCACCCACGAGAGCCCCGCCTTGGGGTACACGATCGCGTCGAACCGTTCGCCGAAGCTGGAGTTGTCGTCCGCCCGCAGCGCGCCGGTCAGGAAGATCCGGTTGTTGAACGCGAGCTCCTGCTGGACGTAGTAGCCCAGCGAGTTGTTCTCGAAGAAGCTGTTGGAGCCGGTGGTGGTCGCCGCGTTCTGGATGGTGGTGATGTCCGGCGCGCCCAGGCCGGTCCCGATCCCGAACAGCGTCTCGGTGCGTCGCGCGATGAACTGCGTGCCGAACGAGGTGGTCGCGCGCAGCCACTCGCTGGGCTGGGCCTCCACGTTGCCCACGTAGTCCATCGTGTAGAAGCGGCTGCGCGGCACGCGCAGCGCGCTCAGCCCCTCGGGCGTTCCCGCGAAGTCGGCGTCGGTGGAGCCGGCCGGCGAGATGATCTGCGCCTGGGTGTTGGTGAGGTCCAGCCCCAGCGTAAGCCGGTTGCGGAACCACTCCAGCGGCCGGTAGTTCACCGTGCCGCCCAGCGTGGTGCGGTCGGAGCGCGTCTGGTTGTTGTAGCCGTTGGCCCGCGCGCCGTCCACCGAGAAGGCGTACCCCGGGAACACGCCGGGAGCCGCCGGCACCCGCCCGACCAGCCCGCGCACCGACCCCAGCAGCAGCCCCTGCGCCGACTCGTCGCCGATGGGGAGCCGCAGGTGGTTGCGCACGTAGTTGGTGGTGATCTGGAAGTCCAGCCGGGGGGTGGCGTTCACCGTGAAGTTGCCGCGGAAGGAGCGCCGGTTGTTGAAGCTGTTGAAGAACACCCCCTCCTCGTTGTCCATGTCGCCGCCAACGTAGTAGGAGAAGCGGTCGCCCCCGCCGCGAACCGAAAGGTTCAGGCGCGACACGTCCCCGTCCCGCAGCCCGAACGGGTCACGCAGAATGGGGCTGCTCTCGCTCAGCACCGTCCCGCGCGCCACGTTCTGGCAGCCGGGGAAGACGGGCTCTCCCGTGGCCGTGACCCGCGAGGCGATGCGGGCCGAGTCGCAGGTGGTGAAGTTGTTCGGGAGGTCCGCCGTCATCTCGTTCCGCCCGTACTCGTACTTCAGGCTCCAGCGCGTGCGCTGCGCGCCGCGGGCGCCCTTCTTGGTGATGATCTGGATCACCCCGGCGGCCGCCTCGGCGCCGTACAGGGTGGACGCCGCCGGCCCCTTGATCACCTCGATGGACTCGATGTCCTCCGGGTTGATGAAGGAGAGCGCGGAGGTCACCTGCGTGCTGAACGAGGTGGCGCCCGCGCCGGACGCGCCGAAGTTGCCCAGCTCCGAGTCGTTGTAGCGGATGCCGTCCACGTACACGATGGGACGGACTCCGGTGAGCGACCCGGCGCCGCGGATGCGGATGTCCGCCGCCGCGCCGGGGGTGCCGGCGTTCGACAGGATCTGCACGCCGGGGGTCCGCGACTGCAGGATCTCGGTGACGTCGCTCACCGTGGTCTTCTCGGTGATCTCCTCGGCGTCCAGCTTGGTGATGGCGTTGGGAACCTGCCGGCGGCTGGTGGCGCCCGGCGTGCCGGTCACCACGATGGCGTCCAGCGACACGGCGGAAGCGGCGAGCGCGAAGTCGCCGCGCGCCACCTGGCCCGCGGCCACGCCCAGCGTGTTCTCGGCGTTCTCGTAGCCGATCAGCGACGCGCGGATGCGCACCCGCCCGGTGCCCACGTCCTGCAGCGTGTACTCGCCCCGGGCGTCGGTGATCGTGCGCCGGTCGGTGCCGACGACGACGACCTGCGCCCCGCTGAGCGGCCGGCGGTTGGCGGTTTCGACGATGGTGCCGCGGATCGTGCCGGTACCCTGCGCGGCCAGCGACGGCGCGCCGGATGCCAGGAGCCCCACGGCCAGCGCCAGCCGCAGCCAGCCCTTCCGTTGCGTGGGAAAGCCCATCACATCCCTCCTGAGAGTGTTCATTCTGTTGGGTTGGACTGCAGAAGCAAGACGACGCAGGTACGGTGGATCTCCTCCGGGTGCGGGTGGACGCGGGCCGCGGGGGGCCCCTGTGCTCAACGTGGCGATTCTGGATTCGGGATCGAGACCGGCGGGTCCGCGCGCTGCTGCCGCGGCGGGAGAGCACTTCGCGCACTTTCCCTTTTCTGGAGATTCCAAACAATACACAGGGGCGCCACCGTCCACAAGATGAACCTTGCTCATTCCGGAAACAGCAGAGGCACGGAGGATTGCTCCCTCCGTGCCTCTGTGTGAGCCCCTGTGGCGTTTTTTACAGCTTCCAGATCCGGTTGGCGTACTCGCGCACCGAGCGGTCGCTGCTGAAGAAGCCGCAGCGCGCCACGTTCAGGATGGCCATCCGCGTCCACTTCTCGGGGTCCTGGAAGGCCAGGTCCACCTCGTCCTGCGCGGCCAGGTAGGCGTCGAAATCGGCCAGCAGCATGTACTCGTCGTGGTGGAGCAGGCTGTCCACCAGCGGCCGGAAGCGGCCCGGCTCCTCGGGCGACAGGGCGCCGCTCGCCACGAACTCCAGCACGCGGCGCAGGCGTGGGCTCCCCTCGTACACGGCGCGCGGGTTGTACCCCTCGGCCTTGCGCTTCGACACCTCGTCGGCCGTGAGGCCGAAGATGAAGATGTTCTCGCGCCCCACCGCCTCCGCCAGCTCCACGTTGGCGCCGTCCAGCGTGCCGATGGTGAGCGCGCCGTTCAGGGCGAACTTCATGTTCCCCGTCCCCGACGCCTCGAAGCCCGCCGTGGAGATCTGCTCGGACAGGTCGCTGCCGGGGAAGATGCCCTCGGCCAGCGACACCCGGTAGTCGGGGATGAAGGCCACCTGCAGCACCTTGCTCACCCGCCGGTCCGCGTTCACCTGCTCGGCCAGCGCGGTGATGAGCTGGATGATGAGCTTCGCCGTCCAGTACGTGGGCGCCGCCTTGCCGCCGAAGAGCACCGCGCGCGGCACCGCGTCCGGCCTGTCTTCGTCACGGAGCTGCAGGTACTGGTCGGCCACGCGCAGGGCGTTGAGGAGCTGGCGCTTGTACTCGTGCATCCGCTTCACGTGCACGTCCATCAGCGCGTGCGGGTCGATGCGGATCCCCGCCTCGTCCTGCACGAGCTGCGCGAGGCGGTGGCGGTTGCGCGACTTGGCGGCCCGCCAGCGCCCGCGGAAGTCCGCGTCGTCGGCGAAGGGCTCCAGCGCGGCGAGCTCCGGCAGGTCCGTGATCCACGCCTCCCCGATTGCCTCCGTGATCAGCGCGGACTGCCCCGGATTGGCCTTGCGCAGCCAGCGCCGCTGCGTGATCCCGTTGGTCACCGAGGTGAAGCGCGCCGGCCACAGCTCCGCGAAGTCGCGGAAGATGCGCTCCTGCAGGATCTGCGTGTGCAGCTCCGCCACGCCGTTCACCGTGTGGCTCCCCACGATGGCCAGGTGCGCCATCTTCACCGTGCCGCCCGAGAGGATCGCCATCCGCTCTTCGCGCCCCGGGTCGGCGGGAAACGCCTCGCGCACGCGGGCGCGGAAGCGCCGGTCGATTTCGCGCACGATCTCCAGGTGCCGCGGCAGCAGGCGCCCGAAGAGATCCTCGCTCCACGTCTCCAGCGCCTCGGGGAGCACCGTGTGGTTGGTGTACGCGAAGGTCTGGCGCGCCAGGTCGAACGACTTGTCCCACTCCATCCCGTGCTCGTCCATCAGCAGCCGCATCAGCTCCGGGATGGCCACGGCGGGGTGGGTGTCGTTGAGCTGCACCTGCACCTTCTCCGTGAAGTCGGTGAAGGTGCGGCGCTCGCTGCGGTAGCGCCGGATGATGTCCTGCAGCGTGGCCGACACGAAGAAGTACTGCTGCTTCAGCCGCAGCTCCTTCCCCTGCCCCGTGTCGTCGGGCGGGTACAGGACCTTGGAGATCGTCTCCGTCTGCGTCTTCGCCTCCACGGCGGCGATGTAGTTGCCGCGGATGAAGTCTTCCAGGTCGAACTCCTCGGTGGCCTTGGCGGCCCACAGGCGCAGCGTGTTCACCGTCCCGTTCTGGTAGCCCGGGATGGGGGTGTCGTACGCCATCGCCAGCACGTCCTGGGTGTCCACCCAGCGGAAGTGCACGCGCCCCTCGGCGTCCCTCTCTCCCACCACGCGCCCGTAGAACTTCACGGGGTACGTGCGGTCCGGGCGGGCGATCTCCCACGGGTTGTCGTCGCGCAGCCAGTGGTCCGGCTTCTCCACCTGGCGGCCGTTGTTGATGGCCTGCTTGAAGATGCCGTGCTGGTAGCGGATGCCGTAGCCGTAGCCCGGGAGGGCGAGGGTGGCCATGGAGTCCAGGTAGCAGGCGGCCAGGCGCCCCAGGCCGCCGTTCCCCAGCCCGGCGTCCGGCTCCACCTCTTCCAGGTCTTCGATGCGGTACCCCACCTCGCTGAGCGCCTCGCCGGCGGCCCCTTCCAGCCCCAGGTTGAGGAGCGCGTTCCCAAAGGTGCGCCCCATCAGGAACTCCAGCGACAGGTAGTAGACGCGCTTGGCGTTTTCCCGCTGGTAGCGCGCCTGCGTGTCGGCCCAGTGCCCGGCCATGCGGTCGCGCAGCGCCCACGCGGCGCTCATGTACACGTCCCGCTCGGTGGCCGACGCGCGGTCGCGGGCCAGCGTATACTTGATGTGGTCGTCGATGGCGCGCTTGAGCGCTTCGACGCGGGTCGTCCTGCGCCCCGCGTCCACGACCGTGGCTTCAGACATGGCTCTTTGGAAGACTGGAAGGGATACCGACCTGCCCCGGCAAAGCTAAGATCAAACCGCCCGTCGGCGTAAGCCCCGCCCGCTAAATCTCACACAGAGACACAGAGACACAGAGATCTGTTTTCCTCTGTGTCTCTGTGTCTCTGTGTGAGATTTGCTGTTGGGGGGCGACCCGAGTACGTTGGAGGAATGACGATGCTCAGACACTCTCTCGCGCTCCTCCTGGCCCTCTCCGCCTGCGCACCGGCGGGGCCCGCTCCTGTCGCGCCGGCGCTGGAGGCGGAGGTCAGATCGATCATCCGGCGCGCGGCGGGGGACACGGCGGAGGTCTCGGTGGCGTTCCGGGACCTGGCGACGGGGGACTCGCTGCTGATCGACGCGCACAAGCCGATGCACGCGGCCAGCACCATGAAGGTGCCGGTGATGCTGGAGCTCTTCCGCCGCGCCGACGCGGGCGAGCTGCGCATGGACGAGGCGGTGCCCGTGCGCAACGAGTTCCGCAGCATCGCCGACGGGAGCAGCTACCAGCTCAGCCGCGGGGACGACGGGGACACCACGCTCTACGCGCGCGTGGGCCAGGCCGTGCCCATGCGCGAGCTGGTGGAGCGGATGATCACGCGCTCCAGCAACCTGGCCACCAACCTCCTGATCGACCACGCCCAGCCGTCCCGCATCGCCACCACGCTAGGCGGCCTGGGCGCGGGGCAGATCCGCGTGCTGCGCGGGGTGGAAGACGGCCCCGCCTTCCGCGCCGGGATGAACAACTCGGCGACGGCCTACGGGCTGATGCGCCTGATGGAGGCCATCGCCGCCGGGCGCGCCGCGTCGCCCGCCGCCACGCGGGAGATGCTGGCGGTGCTGGGGCGGCAGGAGTTCCGCGAGATGATCCCCGCCGGGCTGCCGGCCGGGGTGCGCTCCGCCAACAAGACGGGGAACATCACCCGCATCGCCCACGACGCGGCGGTGGTGTTCCCCCAGGGGCGCGAGCCGTACGTGCTGGTGGTGCTCACCCGCGGCTTCGTGGACGCGGACGTGGCCGCGGCCACGGGACGCGACATCTCCCGCGCCGTGTACCGCGCCGCCACGGCGCGGCGCTGAGTCACCCCAGCGGGCGCACGGCCCCGATGCGCTCGCCCTCGCGCACCCGCGCGCGGCCGCTGTTCATGGAGCGCCGCTCCTCGCGCCTGCCGTCCGCCAGGGTGACCTCCAGCACGACGTGCGCGGCGCGGGTGAGGGCGGGGTTCCAGGTGGCGGTGCGGCCCTCGTCGGAGAGGCGCGCGGGGATCGGCTCGGGCATGGCGGGCGGGGCTCGGATGGACGCGCAAGCGCGCAAAAGCTAGATTCCGGGGGCACTCCGCACCACGCGGAGTGCCCCCGACACGACTTGAGGACGACCATGGCCGAGATTTCCTGCGTCCGCTGCGGACAGACCAAGCCGGCGCTTCCCTTCGCGCCGTTCAACAACGACTTCGGCAAGCGCATCCAGGCGGAGATCTGCCAGGAGTGCTGGGCCCAGTGGCTGAAGCACCAGACGATGCTCATCAACCACTACGGCCTGAACCTGCGCGACCCGGACGCCCGCAAGCTGCTGCTGGAGAACACCGAGAAGTTCCTCTTCTCCGGCGACGCCGAGCAGGTGGACACCAGCAAGCAGGGCACCATCCAGTGGTAGCAGGTCTCCCACGGAGGCACGGAGGCACGGAGGCACGGAGATGAACCCGTCTCTGTGCCTCCGTGTCTCTGTGTGAGATCAGCTTTTCCGCGCGGCCAGCACGGCATCCACCAGCGGCGCGGGATCGAAGCGAACCGGATCGGTGGCGGGGAGGCCCGTCTCGTCCTCGGCGCGGGCCACGGCGTCGCGCGCTTCCGCGTCCGACAGGTCCCACGTGTTCAGCGACACGGCGATCACGCGCGACGGCTTCAGCGGGGCCACCGCCGCCTCGCACAGCCGGATGGTGTCGGAGAGCGAGGGGAGGCGCATCCACGAGTACGCGCCGTTGCCGCCGTAGGGGCTGGTGCGCGAGGGGAGGCCGCACAGGATCATGGCGTCCGGGAGCGAGCCGTGCAGCAGCCCCATGGTGACGCCGGAGTAGCCGGGGTGCACCAGCGAGCCCTGCCCTTCCACCAGCACGATGTCGTTCCCCTCCGCCGCCTGCAGCACGAGGCGCTCCGCCGCCCCGGCGATGAAGTCCGCCACCACGGCGTCCACCGCGATCCCCCACCCCTCGATCAGGATCCCCGTCTGCCCCGTGGCGGCGAAGCCCACCCGCTCGCCGCGGGCCCGCAGCGCGTCGCGCACCTGCAGCGCGGAGGTCATCTTCCCGATGTTGCAGTCCGTGCCCACGGTGAGCACCGTGAGCGCGTCCACGTCGCGCGCGCGGCCGTGCGACACGGGGAGCGAGGCGGGCGGCTTGCGCAGGTCGTGAATGGCCACGCCGGCGCGCGCCGCGAGCGCCGCCAGCTCCGCGTCGTCGCCCAGGTGGAAGTGCAGCCCGCTCACCAGGTCGAGCCCCGCCGCGATGGCCGCGGCCAGCACGGCGCGCCACGCGTCCGGGAGCTGCCCCCCCTGCGGCGCGATCCCCACCAGGAGTGCCGTGGGGCCGCCGCGCAGCCCTTCCTCCAGCGTCCCCACCACCGGGATGGCCCCGCCGAAGCCGAGCACGTCCTGCACCGTGCGCCCCGCCTGCGCCGAGTCGAGCACCGCCAGCACCCGCTCCGGCAGGTAGCGGACGGCGCTGTTGGCGGTCTTGCTGGTGAGCGGGCCGAAGTGCCCTTCGGCCAGGACGAGGTAGCGGTGGGTGGCGAGCGTTTCGGGCATGAGACGGGTTTCGGGAATCGGGACAGGTGCGAACAGCGGGGCTCACACAGAGGCACAGAGGAGTGCTATCTCGGGGCGGCCCCGGCCTCTTCCAGGATCGCGGGGATGCTGACGGCGCCGGGCGCCACACGCAGTACCGACTCCGGCAGGCGGACCTCGGCGGGGGCGTCGCGGACGAAGCGGCGGAAGCCCTTCCCCTCCAGGAGGCGGTGGACGTAGATGCGGCGGATGATCACCATCAGCGTCGCCAGCACGGGGACGGCCACCAGGAGGCCCACCATCCCCATAAGCTCGGCCATGATCAGCACGCTGAGGATGGAGAGCACGGGGGGGAGGTGCACCCGCCGCTCCATGATGAGCGGGTGGATGAAGTTGGCCTCCACCAGGTGGATCAGCACGCCCAGCAGCACCACGAGGAAGGCCCGCCCCAGCCCCCCGGAGCCCAGCACGAAGAGCGCGGGGAGGAGGGTGGAGACCAGCGTCCCGAAGAACGGGATCATCACCACCACCCCCGTGAACACGCCGAAGGCAAGCGCGTACGGCACGTCCAGCAGCAGCAGGCCGATGTAGGTGAGCGCGCCCAAAAAGAACATCGCCAGGATCTGCCCGCCGATCCACGCGCGCATGCTCTGCCCCAGGTCCGACAGGATGTCGCGCACCAGCTCGCGGTGCACGGGCGGGGTCAGCAGGATGATCCCCTCGCGGTACACGTCGGGGCGCAGCGCCATGTAGATCCCCATCACCAGCACGCTGATGGCGTTGATCAGCACGTGCAGCCCGCCCAGCAGGTACGGCACCAGCCCCGCGAAGTACCCGCCCGCGCTGGACATCAGTGCCGAGATCTGGTGCTGCAGCTCGGCTTCGGGGAGCGCGGCGGCCAGGATGGGGTACCGGCTCACGAACTGGCTGAGCCCGTTGACGCCCTGCGAAACGAGCTGCGGAAGCGCGGTGAGCAGCTCCTGCGTCTGCTCCAGCACCGGCGGCACCACCAGCCACACGATCCCGGTGAAGACGATCCCCGTGAAGAGCAGCCCCAGCGGCAGCCCCAGTGCCGGGCGGATGCGGAAGCGCTCCTCCAGCAGCTCGGAGATGGCGCTGAGATACACGCCGAAGAGCGCCGCCAGGAACACCAGCAGCAGCACCTCCGCCACGCTGTACACGAACAGCAGCAGGAGCACCGCGAACACCGCCGCGGTGAGCACGGCGTACGGCGAGCGCTCGGTTTTGCCGACCCGGCGTTCCTGGGAGGTCATGGGGCGCTGCGCGGAGGGAAACCGTGGCCGCACGCGGCGGCACCTCCCCGAAAGCTAGCCCCCGCCACGGGGCGCGGCAATTCCTGCCTCCGTTCCCGGCGCGCGCGGTTGCCCCGGGACCCGCATCGCGTGCACCTTGTTGCACACGCAGCCGCCCACCGCCCGAGGGTGCAACCAGATGACCGACCGCGACCGCCCGTTCCAGGACCCCGACGAAACGCTGCTCTGGGACCCCGCCGAGGCCCGCCGCGCGGCCACGGCCCCGCCGCCCCCCGCGCCGAAGCCGGCCCGCGGCCGCCGCTGGGTGCGCGTGGCGAAGTGGGTGCTGGGCATCCTGGCCGCGTACTACGTCTTCTGCGTGCTGCTGCTGGTGGTCTACCGCTTCGCCGGGCCGCCCACCACGGGCGTGCGCATCGAGCGGCGCATCCAGGCCTGGGCCGCCGGGCGCGAGTACGAGGCCACCCGCGAGTACGTCGCGCTGGACGACCTCCCGCGCCACGTGCCGCGCGCCGTGGTGTCCGCCGAGGACGGCAGGTTCTGGGACCACTGGGGGTTCGATTTCGAGGCCATGCGGGCGGCCCAGCGCGAGGCCGCGGAGGGCGTGCGGTTCCGCGGCGCATCCACCATCACCCAGCAGTTGATGAAGAACCTGTTCGGCTGCACCTGCCGCAACCCGGTCCGCAAGATGTACGACCTCGCGCTCACCCCCGCGGCCGAGCTGATCCTGGGCAAGGAGCGCATCCTGGAGATCTACCTCAACGAGGTGGAGTGGGGCGAAGGGGTCTATGGCATCGGCGCGGCGGCGAAGGAGCACTACGACGTCAGCGCCCGCCGCCTCACCCGCACCCAGGCGGCGGGGCTCGCCGCCCTTCTCCCCAACCCGCGCGAGCGCACCCCGCGCAACACGGGCGAGTACCGCCGGGACATCTTGCGGAGGATGAACTTCCGGAGATGGTAGGGGAATGGGTCTCACACAGAGGCACGGAGGCACGGAGAACGGATCTCCGTGCCTCCTTTTTTCTTCACCCCCGGGCGGCTTCGATGCGGGCGCGGCGCGAGAAGAGGGCGAGCAGGCGCGGGCGGCGGACGCGCTCCCGCTGCTCGCGGGTGGCGAGGACGCGCCAACCCGGCTCGGGGCGCGTGGCGCGGAGCCAGCGGTCCGCGAAGCTGTGGAGGCGGACGACGCGCCATCCGCGCCCGGAGCGCCAGACGACGTGGTGGCGGCCGGTCGCTTCGACCAGGCCATACGCGGCTCGCTCCGCCTCGGCGAGGGCGGAGTAGCGGTGCTTCGATGACACGGGGATCCTGCCTTCGGAAGTGATGCGGGAGGGGACCCGGGAGTGCCCCGCGACGGGGAATCTTGACCCTCCCCAGGCGGCGCGCAAGGGCGCCGAAACGCGCGGCAACGAAGCGCTCGCAGGTGCTCCGAAGGGCCGTAGCACCTGGGCGGTAAGGCGCGGAAAACCCGCACGGAATGGCTCGGCGAGCCACCCCGTGCGGGCGTCGTCCGCACCCGCGGGTCAGCGCGCGCCGCGGAGCGCCGCCACTTGCCGGATCACGTCGTCCGGCGCGTGGTTGTCGAAGCGGATCCGCCCCCGCGCGTCGAGCACGAAGTAGCGCGGGGTGACGCGGTTGTCGAAGCCGCGCGCGGCGTCCCCGTCCGCGTCCAGGAACACGGGGAAGGAGTAGCCGGCCTCGCGCACGTACCGCCCCGCCTCGGCGGGCGAATCGTCGGTGACCGCGAGCACGCGCACGCCCTGCGCCTTCAGTTGCGCGGCCAGCCTGTCGAGCTGCTTCAGATGCGCCACGGACGGCTGGCAGTTGCGCGACCAGAAGGCGACCAGCGTCGGTGCGTCGCCTGCTCCCTGGAAATCGGATCGCCGCCCCTCCAGGTCGGTGAGGCGCACCGCTCCGCGCACGCCGCGGTTCTCGGCCTGCGACCAGACGTACGCGTCCAGCGCCTCCCTCCCCGCCTGCACCATCGCCGGCCACCTCGCGGCGCTGAACCGCCGGCCGGCGCGCGCCCGCACCGAATCCGTGAACGCCGCACCGGTGGAGGGGTCGGCCGCCACGCGGGCCAGGACCGGGAGCGCTCCGGCGGTGTCGCCAGCCGCGAGCTTGGTGTCCGCGATGGTGCGAAAGAGATCTACGTTCCACCCGGCCTCCACCGCGCGGGCGAGGGTGTCCAGGGCGGCGGGGGTCCGCCCCTCCGCGATCAGCGAGCGGCCGAGCTGGCCCAGGAAGTACGCCCGCCCGCGGTTGCGCTCCACGCGGTAGTCCGCCCGGGTGTAGCCCAGGGGCCGGCTCTCGTCGCCGTTCGCGTCCAGCCGCCGGATCTGCCGGCGCAGCCGGACGGCGGCCGCGGCCCGCAGCGGCGGCGTTTCGGACAGCGTGCGCGCCACGAACGGGTCCCAGCCCGGATCGGCCCGCTCCAGGCGCTCGCCCCAGCGGAGGATCGCGGCCGGATCGCCGGAGGTGCGCACGGCCATGAACCCGGCGAGCGCCAGGTCGGGCGCGGCACCCGCCGCTTCGGCCCACAGGCGCTCCATGACGGCCAGGAAAGCCGCCGGGTCGGCCCGGTGCGCGGCCCGCGCGCGCTGCGCGCGCACGCCCAAAGCGTGGGGGTGCGCCGAGGCCTCCGTGACCAGGCGATCGGTCCAGCGCGCCTCGCCGGCGCTGTCGTCCAGCACGGACGCCAGGGACGCGAGCCGCGACAGCTCCTCCGGCGCCACCCCGCCGTCACGCACGCGGCGCGCCTCGATCGCGCGGAACCGCTCCCGGTACGCGGCGTTCAGGCTGTCGCCGCGCGCGCGGTCCAGCATCTCCCGCTCCGCCACGTAGCGCATCGTCCAGCTCTGCGTGCTGTCCGGGTAGAGGCGCGCCATCTCGCGGGCGGTCTCCAGCGCGAGGCCGGAGTCCCACCCGCGCCGGTTCTCGAACTTGCGCTCCAGCGACACCAGGAGCGGCTTCCCGCCGGCGCCGTGCACCACCACCTCCCAGTCGGAGGGGTTGTGGTCCACCCGGTCTCCCCGCCCGTCTTCCACGGCCAGCGCCGCGTACGTCACCGTGTCGGGGAGGCGGAAGGTACCCCGGTAGCTCCCGTCGCGCGCCGGAGCCAGCTCGGCGACCACGGCATGTGTCCCCCCCCCGCGGTCCATGGAGCTCCCGAAGAGGCGGGCGCGCAGCACCAGCCGCTTCGCCCCGGCGAGCTTCCCGGCGGCGCGGTACTCCACCCGCACCCGCTCCCCGGCGCGCGGCGCGGCGGGCGAGAGCAGCAGGGTGCTCCCGTCCGCCGCCAGCTCCGGCGTACGCCGCACGGCGGTGGCCGCCCCCGCCACCAGGAGCACGACCGCGGCAGC
>CADCTW010000130.1 GCA_902805735.1 uncultured Gemmatimonadota bacterium
CCGCCGGTCAGGATCACCTCGTCCAGCCCGAGCGGAACGAGCCAGCGCCCGTACGCGTCCGCGATCGTGCGGGCGGTCAGCTCCGTCAGGGTAGCGACGAGGTCCATCCAGTCCTGGTCACCTTCCGGCTCCAGCAGCTCCACCAGCCGCATCACGAACGGGCGCCCGAACTCCTCGCGCCCCGTGCTCTTGGGCGGCTCCGCGGGGATGTACGGGTGGCGCAGCAGGTCGGCCAGGAGCGGCTCGTCCACCGTGCCGCGCGCCGCCAGCCGCCCGTCGCGGTCGAAGGTCAGCTTGCCGCCCGTCGCGATCTCCACCGCCGCGTCGATCAGCGCGTTCCCCGGCCCCGTGTCGAACGCGAACACCGCCTCGCCCGAGCCCCGCGGCGGCACGCGCGTCACGTTGCCGATGCCGCCGATGTTCTGCAGCGCGCGGGCGCGGTCGGGGAGCGAGAAGAGGAGCTGGTCCACCCACGGCACCAGGGGCGCGCCCTGCCCCCCCGCCGCGATGTCGCGCGTGCGGAAGTCGGAGACGACCGCGATGCCCGTGCGCTCGGCGATGGTTGCGGCGTCGCCCAGCTGGAGCGTGGCCCCGCGGCGTCCGTCGGCGGGCGGCCGGTGCCACACCTTCTGCCCGTGCGACCCCACGGCGTCGACGGTGGATAGATCAACGTCCGCCTCCCGGCAAACCCGCACAACCGCCTCCGCCATCCACTCGCCGAGATCGGCGTGCAGGCCGCAGAGCGCCTCGGCGGTGCCGGCCAGGATGCCGTCGTGGATGGCGGCGCGCCGGGCGTCGTCGTACGGCAGGGTGATGGCGTGGACGACGCTGGCCTTCACGTCGTCGATCCCCTCCCCCGTCACGTCCACCAGCGCGGCGTCCACCCCGTCCAGCGAGGTGCCGGACATCAGGCCCACGATTCTCATGGCGCACCCTTCCGCGCCGCGCGCAGCGGCGCGAGCAGCTCGCCGTCTCTCCGCGCGATCCACTGGAGCAGCTGGTACGCGGTCAGCGTCTCCTCGCGCCCCGCCACGCCCGACTGCCAGTCCCACACCTGCAGTCCGCGCCGCTGCACCTGGGCGAAGTTGCGCTCCCTGAGCTCCGTGAAGCCCTGCGCCAGCTCGCCCGCATCCGGCTCGCGCCCGCCCACGTCGAACAGCGGCACCGCCGCGTTCATCTGCACCGGACGCGACTCGCGAAGCTGCTGAAGCGCCTCGCTCCACCACATCTCCGCGCCGAACGCGTCCCGCAGCAGCGCGCGCAGCTCGGGCGAGTCGCCGCCGGCGTCTTCGACGGCCAGGCGCAGGGCGCGCGGGGTGATCTCCAGGCGCACCAGCAGCTCCTCCCACTCCACTTCGGAGGGCGGACGGGCGGCGAAGTTGAACGGGACCTCGCTCACCGGGCGTCGCTCTTGAGCACGTCGCCCAGGCGCCCGCCCGCGCGCAGCAGGACGCGGGTGGACTCGTCGCGGTCCGTGCCGCACCAGTTCATCACCATGGCCGTCTTGACGCTCCCCCCGGCGCTGGACAGGAGGTCGCGGGCGGCGTCGCGCTCCAGGTCCAGCGTTTCCATGAGGATGCGCTCGCTGCGGTCGCGCAGCTTCTCGTTGGTGGCGCGCAGGTCCACCATCAGGTTGCCGAACACCTTGCCCAGGCGGATCATGGCGCCCGTGGTGAGGGTGTTGAGCACCAGCTTGGTGGCCGTCCCCGCCTTCATCCGCGTGGAGCCCGTCACCACCTCGGGGCCCGCCAGCGGCGCGATCACCACGTCGTACACCTCCAGCATCCACTGCGCGGGCTCGGTGCAGAGCAGGAAGCCGGTGCGGGAGCCGCGCTGCTTGGCCCGCGTGAGGGCGCCGTGCACGTAGGGCGTGGTGCCGGAGGCGGCGATGCCGAAGGCGAAGTCGTCCGGCCCCAGCTCCAGCTCGTCGGCGGCGCGGCCGCCCTCTTCGCGGCTGTCCTCGGCGCCCTCGATGGCGTTGGTGAGGGCGTCCGGACCGCCGGCGATCACGCCGCGCACCATGCGCGGGTCGGTGCCGTACGTGGGGGGCATCTCCGACGCGTCCAGCACCCCCAGCCGCCCCGACGTGCCGGCGCCGAAGTACACCAGGCGCCCTCCCCTGCGGAAGCAGTCGGCGGCGATCTCCACGGCTTCGGCGATCTGCTCGAGCTGGGTGGCGACCGCCGGGGCGATCTTGTGGTCTTCTTCGTTGATCACCCGGACGATCTCCAGCGCCGAAAGCCGGTCGATCTCCGTGGTGGCGGGATTGCGCTGCTCGGTGAGCCGCGGGTCGAGCGGGGGTCTCTGGGTCATCGTGGCAACTGGGGAAGGCGCGGGCGGCCCCGCGCTCGCACGCCCCAACGTGGGCGGTGAGCCCGCCGGATGCAAGAGCGCAGCCGCCGCGTCTTCTGTTTCCGCCGCCGAGGACTGTTGCCGGGAGGCGGCGGGCACTACGATTGAACGGCAATCTCACACAGAGGCACGGAGACACAGAGAGGAACATGAATTTACGCCTCGCCGCACTGATCCCGCTCGTTCCCCTGACGGCCGTGCTCGTGAGCGGGGGGGGCGCCGCTCCCGCCGCCGCGCCGGCCGGGCAGGATACCACGCGCCTCTTCGCGCCGGCGTGGGAGTACCCGCGCGGGAGCATCGCGCCCGTGCGCTCCACCGCCGGGATGGTGGCGACCACCGACCGCGTGGCCAGCGAGGTGGGCGCCGAGATCCTGCGCCGCGGCGGCAACGCGGTGGACGCGGCCGTCGCCACGCACTTCGCCCTCGCCGTGGTGAACCCCGAGGCCGGCAACATCGGCGGCGGCGGCTTCATGGTGGTGAGGATGGCGGACGGCACCACCGCCGCGCTGGACTTCCGCGAGATGGCGCCGGGCCGCGCCACCCGCGACATGTTCCTGGACGCGGCGGGCAACGTCACAGAGCGGTCCGTGGAGGGGCACCTGGCCGCCGGCGTCCCCGGCTCCGTGGCGGGGATGTGGGAGGCGCACCGGCGCTTCGGCCGCCTGCCGTGGGCCGAGCTGGTGCTCCCCGCCGTGCACCTGGCCGAGGGGGTCGTGGTGCACCAGCGCCTGGCCGAGTCGTTCTACCGCAATCGCAAGGCGCTGGTCAAGAACGCGGAGACCATGCGCATCTTCACCCGCCGCGGCGAGCCGCTGCGCGTGGGCGACCGGCTGGTGCAGGCCGACCTCGCCGCCACGCTGCAGCGCATCGCGTCCAGCGGCAAGGACGGCTTCTACGCCGGCCGCACCGCCGAGCTGGTGGAGGCGGAGATGCGGCGCGGCGGCGGGCTGATCACGCAGCGGGACATGGCGGCCTACAAGGCCGTTTGGCGCGACCCCGTGCGCGTCCGCTACCGCGGCCACGAGGTGATCTCCATGCCCCCTCCGTCGTCGGGAGGCCCCACGATGGGGGCGATGCTCAAGATCCTGGAAGGGTACGACCTGCCGCGGATGCGCTACCTGGGGCCGGAGCACGTGCACCTCTTCGCCGAGGCGTCGCGGCGCGCGTACGCGGACCGCAACGCGTACCTGGCCGATCCCGACTTCGTGCCGCAGCCCACGGCGCGCATGGTCTCGGACGCGCACGCCGCGGCCCGCCGCGCCACCATCCGGCGCGACCGCGCCACGCCGTCCGCGCAGGTGGCGCCGGGGCTGGGCGCACCGCCCACGGAGGGCACGGAGACCACGCACTACTCCATCATGGACGCGCGGGGGAACGCGGTGGCCGTCACCACCACCATCAACTCGCTGTACGGCAACCTGGTGACCGTGGCGGGGGCGGGCTTCCTGCTCAACAACGAGATGGACGACTTCACCTCCAAGCCCGGTGTCCCCAACCAGTTCGGGCTGGTGCAGGGCGCGGCCAACGCCATCGCCCCGGGGAAGCGGATGCTCTCGGCCATGACCCCCACCATCGTGCTGGACCCCTCGGGCCGCGTGAAGCTGGTGACGGGGACGCCGGGCGGCTCCACCATCATCACCTCCATCGTGCAGCAGGTCTCCAACGTGGTGGACTTCGGGATGGACGTGGCGACGGCCACCTCCGCGCCGCGCCTCCACCACCAGCACCTCCCCGACTCGCTGCGCTTCGAGCGCCGCGGGCTGGACCCGGCTACGGTGTCGCGCCTCCGCGCCATGGGCCACGCCATGGCCGAGCGCCAGGGCTTCCAGGGCGACGTGCAGTCCATCCTGGTCACCAACGGCGCCATGACCGCCGTCGCCGACCCGCGTCGCGGCGGCGCTGCGGTCGGGGTGGCGGAGGTGGCGACGGGCGTGGTTCAGTAAAGCTGCACGGGTGCTGTAACGTCACCATAACAAGAGATAAGCCTTGTGTGAAGGGCACACAAGGCTTATCTGTTGTGCGGAGCGTAGGGCTTCAAAACGGAACCACGCTACACCGAAAATCTGACATATGCAGGCGAAGCTGAATGCCCATAGGCGGTGCACCGCCGTCATAGCAGACATCGTCAACTCACGCAAGTTAGTTGAAGGTGAGCGCAGGGATCTACAATCCCGCATTGGGAAGAAGCTACAAAGCTACAACCGGGAGTTCAGAGGCCATATCATCTCGAAATTCGTGCTGACGATCGGAGACGAGTTCCAAGGACTCATCAGAGCACCCCAGATCATCCCAGATCTGCTGTGGCAGATTGAGTCCGACCTCCACGAAGTCTCGGTAAGGGTAGGTGTTGGCTTCGGCACCCTGACTACCGCCATGAGGGCAGAAGCTGTAGGGATGGACGGGCCTGCTTTCCATCTTGCGCGATCGGCAATAGGGGAGGCAAAGGCCAACAAACAGCTGGGCGGTGTTTTCCGTGGCTTCGGGAATTCGGACATGATTCTGAATGGATTCGCACGCCTGTTGTGGTATCACCGTAGCAAGTGGTCGCCCGCCCAGCGGCAAGCGGTGTCCTTGCTCCGCACGGGGCTAAAACAGACAGATGTATCGGAGGCCCTGGACGTCACGCAGCAGGCCATCAGCCAACGAGCACGAGGCGCGGGTTGGGAACCCTATAAAGCCGCCGAACGGGGCTGGCAGGAGTCTCTGACGATGTTCGACACTACCCATCAATGGATACAGTAGTGAGCGCCCTTACAATTAGCTTCCCGAGTGAAGGGAGAGCACTCGTTGTCTGGACGACGTGCATCACCATCGTTTTCCTGACTCATTATGGACTCACCACGGACCGAATGAACTTCGGGCGCCAGCCCGCGGTTCAGAGCGACACCCAAAATGGATCGGAAGCGGCGGGGATAAGCAAATGGTGGGATAATCCGAAAAACTTCATGTATACGCTGCTTGCGCGCTCGGCGTGTGTAGCAATCATCTTGAGTGTCATCCTGAGGCCGTTCGCCTATTCGGCTCTCCTCGGATTGTTTATCGGCGCCGGCGTCGGTGTGTGGATCTGGGTCCGAGCGGGAGCAAAGGGGTATGCACTCCTGACCACCGAGATCGTGGGGAATATGGCCCTGCTCGTCATCACTGGCCTTGCCATCACTCATACGAAACTTGACTTCCGATTCTTGGTGGTCCGATACGCTACCCCTGACGAGCGGATCGCGGTGCTGCTCACAGCTGCAGCCATGCTCCTATATCTCGGCAAGGGGGCGACTTACGTTGTTAGAGGGATTCTAGAACAGGCTGGAACGATGCCGCGGTTTGATTCTGATGCCAAGACCAAGGACCGCGGATGGATAGCTACCGCAGATCACCTGGGCTTCATAGATCGGTGGGTCATTTCTGTTGAGCAGATAAAGGAGGACGCGCAGGACCCCAGAACAGCGGATGACGCCACTCAGAGTGGAATCGGTGCCCCCGATCCCAAGGAGTATCGCCGAGGCAAGCTCATCGGGAATATAGAGCGATTGGTGGTTGCCATCCTCGCCAGCTTGGGCAGTTATCCAGCAATCGCGTTTGTTCTAACGGCGAAAGGGCTAGTGCGCGCGAAGGAGTTCGAGGATCGCGACTACGCCGAATATTTCCTCGTGGGCACGCTAGCGAGCTGCGCATTGGCGCTGATCGCCGGAATCCTGTTTCGCTTCATTTTTGATCGCTTGTGGTGAGCTGGCCAGCAGTTTCGTCACGCGTGTCGCCTCCAGCCAATGAGAGCACCGAACGGGCCCCGCACGGCGTCATTGCAGGGTCACTTAGGAGTTGGTAGAGGGGGGGAACATCCTCGGATGGCGGGGGGGCGGAAAGCGGGGTAGCAGCTCGGAAAACACGGGGTGAACTAATCGGGAATCCGTAGCAGTTCCGGTATGTTCCTTGCCCTCCAGGGGGACGTTCCAAGAACCTCTCCCCTGGACGCGAGGTGGGCCTGTGCGTGGAAAAATTGTAGCGGCGCTCCTGCTGATCGGAGCCGCCGCGTGCGGCGACACGGGCACCAACCCCGGCGTCGATGGGGATGGGCAGACGGGGATCGAGGGAGGGAAGGGGCAGGCCGGCGGCATCAGCGGCGTGAGCCCGACGGCGGCGCGGGCGGCCAGCGCCGCGCGCGACTGCCCGCAGCGGTGCGCCTTCCCCATCGGCCAGCGGGCGGGCCAGCCCGCGGCCCAGGAGGCGGCGAGCATCACCGAAGACGCGGGAGTCCTCCTGCTGGGCGGCGGCGCCCCCGTCCGCTGGACGCTGGCCCGGGGGAGCAGGACGCTGGCCCGCGCGGCCGGCTACTCGGAGGCGGTCGCCCGGACGCAGAACGGGTGGGGCCAGGTGGCGGGATACTCGTTCGGCGCGGCGAACGCGGCCACCGTGTGGGAGCCGAACGGCACGCCCATCGTGCTTTCCGACCGTCCCTACGGACAGCCGCTGGTGGGCGAGGCGCGCGCCATCAACGACAACTCGGTGATCGTGGGGGTGAGCGGCGACCGCGCGTTCCGCACCCACTACAAGGAGGGCTTCCGCTGGCTCTCCGGCCCCGGGAGCGCCGCCAACGACGTGAACTTCAAGGGCGAGGTGGTGGGCTACTCCACCGTGGGTGGGGTCAAGCGCGCCACGCTGTGGGCCCCGGATGGCACGGCCACCGACCTCGGCATCCTTCCCGGGAGCTACGATCACAGCATCGCGGTGGCCATCAGCGAGACGAGCATCGTGGTGGGCTACAGCTCCAGCAGCACCGCCCGGCAGGGCCTGTTCGGCGGCTTCATCTGGACGCGCGCGGAAGGGTCCACGGCCCTGCCCCAGTACTTCCTCCCGGCGGACGTGAACCACTGGGGCGAGGTGGCGGGGCAGAACTACTTCTTCGGGCGGTGCGCCGTCTACTACAAGGGGTACGGCGTGCTGGACCTTCCCCGCCTCACCACGAGCCGCCTGGGGTGCGAGGCGACCTCCATCAACAGCTGGGGCGACGTGGCGGGTTTCGAGCGGGTGGAGTCGGCCGACGGCCGCTCCTCGCACGGCATGCCCATCGTGTGGACCTGGGGCGGCAACGAGGGCCGCTACGGGTTCTGAACGGCGGGCTCGCACGGCCACAGAGGAGAACCTCCTCTGTGCCCGTGTTTCGTAGCAGCTTAGGCAGACCTTGTATGTGACGGGCGCCCCGCGTAATCTGCTGGGGCGCCCGCCGTTTTTGTGCCCACGCCACGAGGCCGATTGAAGGAGTTGAGAGCGCTGCTCCCCTACCTGCGCCGCTACCGGGCGCTGATCGCGTGGGGGATCGTGATGGTGCTGATCGCCAACGCGCTGCGCGTGCTCTCGCTGGAGTACGTCAAGTACGGCGTGGACGCCCTCGGGCGGCCGGGGACCACGCGGACCCTCGTCTTCCAGTACGCGGCGCTCTCGCTGGGGGCGGCGATCCTGTCCGGGGCGGGGCGCTACGGGATGCGCGAGATCCTCAACGGCGTGTCGCGCAGGGTGGAGCTGGACCTGCGCGACGACTTCTTCGCCCAGCTCCTGCGGCTGGACGCGGGGTTCTACGCGCGGCACCCGACGGGCGACATCATGAGCCGCGCCACCAGCGACATCGCCGCCGTGAGGATGGTGGCCGGGCCGGCGTACATGTACCTCGTGGACACCATCATCTTCTCCGTGTTCGCCGTCACGCGCATGGTGTGGATCGACCCGTGGATGACGGTGGCGTCGCTGGTCCCCATGCTCCTGCTGCCCCCCGTCACCCTCTGGTTCGGCAAGGTGATCCACGACCGCTTCGAGGGGATCCAGGAGCAGCAGGGCGTGATGGCCACCATGGCGCAGGAGAACCTGGCCGGGCAGCGCATCGTGAAGGCGTACGGCCAGGAAGAGTACCAGAGCCGCCGCTTCCGCGAGATCTCGCGCGACTACCTGCGCCGCAACGTGGACCTGGCGCGCACCTCCGGGCTCTTCTACCCCACGCTGGGCCTCCTCTCCGGCGTGGCGATGGTGGTGGCGCTGTGGATCGGCGGGCGCGCCATCATGCGCGGCGAGGTGACCAACGGCGACTTCGTGGTCTTCATCCTGTACCTGGGCATCCTCACCTGGCCCATGATCGCCCTGGGATGGGTGGTGAACCTGTTCCAGCGCGGCGCCGCCTCCATGGGCCGCGTGTCGCGCGTGCTCTCCGCCGTCCCGGCCGTGGCCGACGCGCCGGGCGCGGCCGCCCCCGAACGGGTGCGCGGCGAGATCGAGTTCCGCGACGTGAGCTTCCGCTACCCGGGCACCGAGCGCGAGGTGCTGCACTGCGTGTCGTTCCGGGTGCCGGCGGGGTCCACCGTGGCCGTCGTGGGGCCCACGGGTAGCGGCAAGAGCACGGTGGTGCAGCTTCTCACGCGCACCTACGACCCCACGCGGGGCGAGGTGCGGGTGGACGGGATCCCGGTGAGCCTGTGGCCGCTGGAGCGGCTGCGCGCGGCGGTGGCGGTGGTGCCGCAGGACACCTTCCTCTTCTCCACCACCATCGAGGAGAACCTCTCGCTGGGCTTCCACGAGCCGGACGCGGACCGCCGCGGGGAGCGGGTGCGCGCCGCCGCCCGCGTGGCCCGCCTGCACGACACGGTGGCGGAGCTCCCGGCGGGGTACGGCACGCTGCTGGGCGAGCGCGGCATCAACCTGTCCGGCGGGCAGAAGCAGCGCGCGGCACTGGCCCGCGCCATCGCCCGCGACGCCGAGGTGCTGGTGCTGGACGACGCCCTCTCGGCCGTGGACACGCACACGGAGTACGAGATCCTGGAAGGGCTGCGCGGCGTGCTGGCGGGCCGCACCAGCGTCATCGTGAGCCACCGGGTGACCGCCGTGATGCACGCGGACCTGATCCTGGTGCTGGACGACGGGCGCCTGGCCGAGCAGGGGACGCACGCGGAGCTGCTGCGGCGCGGCGGGGTGTACGCGGCGCTGCAGCGGCGGCAGCTCCTGGCGGAAGACCTGGACGGCGGCGATCTCCTTGCCGCCGCTGGAGGAGAGGCCTAGATTGCGGTTCCACAAACGTTTCACTTCCCGGCGGGCATGAACGATCTCCGGCTATCCATCCAGGGCGACAGGGAGGCGGCGCGGCTGCGCGAGGTCCTGGCCCGCGAGGGGTTCCGCGTCGTGGAGCCGCCGCGTTCCGGCCCCGCGGACCGCGACTCCCTCGTGCTGGAGGTGGACGCCTCGCTCCGCACCCCCGCGCAGCGCATCGAGGAGCTGGAGCGCCTGGTGCTGGAGCTGCGCAACCTGGACGTGGCCAAAAGCCAGTTCCTGACCAACGTCTCCCACGAGCTGCGCACCCCGCTCACCGCCATCGTCACCTACGGCGAGATCCTGCGCGACGGGCTGCTGGGCGAGCTCACCCCGCGGCAGACGGAGGCGATCGAGTCCATGATCGGCGCGTGCCGGCAGCTGCTGGGGATGATCGAGGAGATCCTCACCTACGCCCGCACCAACGCGCAGGCCATCACGCTGCAGACCACCGAGTTTCCCGTGGAAGAGGTGGTGAAGGGGGTGCACGGGATGAACGCCTCCCTGCTGGCGCGCAAGCACCTGGGCTTCGACGTGCGCTCCGAGCCCGGCCTGCCGCTGGTGCGGGCGGACCGGGACAAGGTGGCGCACGTGCTGGGGAACCTGATCGGCAACGCCATCAAGTTCACCCCCGAGGCCGGCTGCCTGGTGGTGGAGGCCCGCCGCGCCCCCGAGCGTCCGGACTGGGTGGAGATCGCCGTGACGGATACCGGCATCGGCATCGACCCGCAGTATCACGACCTGATCTTCCAGGAGTTCGCCCAGGTGGACACTTCGCGCGCGCGGAGCCACCACGGCACGGGGCTGGGGCTGGCCATCGCCCGCCAGTTCGTGCAGCTCCACGGGGGCGACATCCGCGTGCACAGCGAGCTGGGCCAGGGGAGCCGCTTCTTCTTCACCCTTCCCAGCGCCGAGGCCCCCGAGCCGCCCTCCTCCAACGGAGACGAGCCCTCGTGAGCGCGGCGCTCCCCTCGGTGCTGCTGGTGGAAGACAGCGAGCCCATCCGCACCGCCTTCACCATCCTGCTGGAAGAGACCGGCTACGTGGTGCACGCCGCCGAGGACGGCCCGGAGGCCCTGGACGCCGCCGCCGAGCACGCCCCGGACCTGGTCCTCCTGGACATGGGCCTCCCCGGCATGGACGGCCTGGAGGTGGTGCGCACCCTCAAGGCCCAGCCCCTCACCGCGGACATCCCCGTCATCGCCCTCACCGGCCGCGATGACTCCGGAAGCCGACGGGCGTGCATGGAAGCGGGGTGCGTGGAGTACATCATCAAGCCCATCAACACCCACGCCCTCCTGCGCACCATCGCCCAGCATCTCAGGCGCACGCCCGCTTGAAAGAAGTCTCACACAGAGACACAGAGGCACAGAGGCACAGAGAAAAGCGCTTTTCTCTGTGCCTCGTCGTTTGGCCCTCACCCGGCAGCTTACAGCTGCCACCCTCTCCCATAAACACCATGGGAGAGGGGACTACTTCGCACGCGCTGCTGCATGGATCCATCCTTGAAAACGACCCGGTAGGGGCGCGATTCATCGCGCCCCCCTCTCGGTCCGCACGACCGCCGGCTCGCCGCACCCGAAGTGGTCCCCTCTTCCACGCGGTTTGTGGGAGAGGGTGGCAGCTGTAAGCTGCCGGGTGAGGGCCCCTTCACATGCCGGACGGAAACGTGTCGGCCGGCTCGCGGTGGTCGCGTGCCCTCATGTGGAGGGGGCGCAGGGCGCTGGAACGGTCGATGTAGAGCATGGCGTCGTAACGGTAGGGCATCACCGTGGAGACGTAGTTGCCGAAGCGCTCGGCTTCGGGGTTGTAGACGACGCCGATGGCGCGGTGGCCGCGCGGGTCCAGGCCGCCCTCCGCCTCGTCCAGCTCCTCCACCATGACGAGCTTGTCCGCCGCGCCCGCGGCGTGGAAGATCTGCTCCCAGCTCCCCTCGCGCGCCTCGGGCACGGGCATGCGTTGCATGGGGGCGCCCCACGAGCGCCCGGCGATCACGGAGCCCGCGTAGGACGAGAAGCCGGCGATCACCACCTGTTCGCCCCAGCGCTCGCGCGCGAGCTGGCCCACGTTCACCATCCCGGCGCGCGCCATGTCCGTGGCGCGGGCGTCGCCCACGTGCGTGTTGTGCTCCCACACGATCGCTTTGGAGTCCGGGCCGTGGTGCTCCAGCAGGCGCTCCAGCGTGTCGATCATGTGGGTGTCGCGCACGTTCCACGATGCCGCGCCGCCGCGCACCATGGTGCGGTAGTAGCGCTCCGCGTTGAGGGCCACCAGCGCGTTCTGCTCGGCGTTGAAGAAGGCTTCGCGGCCGGTGTCCTCGTAGTCGGGGCCCTTCGCGCGCATCTCGCGGAGGATCTGCACCACCTCCTCCTCGCAGTCCGTGGGGACGATGGCGGTGGCCATGGCGTACTCCTGCACGTCCTGCTGGTAGGGATCGAAGCAGCCGTATGAATTTCGCGCGCGCTCGGCCAGGGCGGGGTCCACGCGCTCCAGGTAGCGGGTGACCACGTCCATGGAGTCCCACAGCGAGTACACGTCCAGCCCGTAGAAGCCGGCCCGCCGCTCCTCCGGCACCCTGGCGTTGTGCGCGCGCAGCCACTCGGCCAGCTCCACCACCTCTTCGTTGGCCCACATCCAGGTGGGCCAGCGAGAGTAGGCCTGGAGCACCTCGCGCGCCGTGCCGCCGCCGGAGGGGAGGCCCTTGGCGTAGCGGTTGACGAGGTAGCAGTCCGGCCAGTCGCCCTCCACCGCGATGAAATGGAAGCCCTTCTCCTCCACGAGGCGGCGGCTGATGCGGTGGCGCCAGGTGTAGAACTCCGAGGTGCCGTGCGATGCCTCGCCCAGCAGCACGACGCGCGCGTCGCCGATCCGCTCCATCAGCGGGTCCAGGTCCGCGTCGTCGCGCAGCGGCCGGGCAAGGCGCCCCACCGCGTCGACCAGATCCTGCGTGGACATCGATTCTCCGTCTCGCCGGGTGCTTGGTTGTTCGGGGAGGGCGGGATTTCGCAGAATCTACGCCCGCAGCCGAACAACCACTCCTTCCGCGCCACGCAGCTCCAGAGTCCCCCGCACCGCCTCGCCTTCGCGCTCCCCGTGCGTGGAGATCGCCACCTCCCCCGCCCAGTCGCCCGCCAGCCGCGCGGGCGCTTCTCCCAGGTTGAGCGCCACCAGGAAGCGGCTCTCCTCCCCCTCCCGCAGGTACGCCAGCACGGCGCCCTCCGCGTCCACCGGCGCCCACCTGCCCAGGGCGAGGGCGGGCTCCGCCTGCCGCAGCGCGATCAGGCGGCGGTGCAGGGTGAGGAGGGACGCCGGATCCTCCCGCTGGGCGGCGACGTTGACCCGCGCGAAGTCCTCGGCGACGGGGAGCCAGGGCTCGCCGGTGGTGAAGCCGGCGCTCGGCGACGCATCCCACTGCATGGGCGTGCGCTCGGGGTCGCGCCCCAGCCCCTGCCCCGGCAGGTTCTTTTCCCACGGGTCCTGCACGAGCTCGGGGGGAATGGGCACGTCGCGCATCCCGATCTCGTCGCCGTAGTACAGCGTCGGGGTGCCGCGCAGGGTGAAGAGGAGCATCGCCGCGACGCGCGCCTGCGCCGGCCCCACGCGGCTTGCCACGCGGTGGCGGTCGTGGTTGCCCAGCACCCAGTTGGGCCACGCGCCGGGCGGCAGCAGCGACTCGTAGCCGCGCACCGCCTCGTCGATGGTGCGCGCGTCCCAGGGGAGCTTGATCAGCTGGAAGTTGTAGGGGAAGTGGCAGCCGGCGCCGTCGTGCCCGTAGTACGCCATCAGCCGCTCGATGGCGTTGTAGATCTCGCCGATGAGCACGCGGTCGGGATACGCGTCGGTCAAGCGGCGCATCCGCGCGATCACGTCGTGCACCTCCGGCCGGTCCCCGGAGAGGATGCGGAGCTGCGCGTCGTACGGATCGTCCACGCCCGGGTGGTAGTCGGGGTTGGGCGGGTCGTCGCGGAGTGCTTCGTCTTTGATGACCTTCTGCACGGCGTCCACGCGCACGCCGTCCGCGCCGCGCTCCATCCAGAAGCGGATCACCTCCAGCATCTCCGCCTCCACCGCCGGGTTGCGCCAGTTGAGGTCGGGCTGCTCGCGGAGGAAGGAGTGCAGGTAGTACTGCCCCGTGGCCTCGTCCAGCGTCCACGCGCTCCCCCCGAACGCGCTCAGCCAGTTGTTGGGCGGCCCCCCGTCCGGCGCCGGGTCGCGCCAGATGTACCAATCGCGCCGCGGGTCGTCGCGCGAGCGGCGGGACTCGCGGAACCAGGGGTGCTGGTCCGAGGTGTGGTTGGGGATGTAGTCCAGGATCACGCGGATGCCGCGCGCGTGCGCATCCTCTACCAGCGCGTCGAAGTCGTCCAGCGTCCCGAAGCGCGGGTCCACCCCGCGATGGTCGGTCACGTCGTACCCGAAGTCCACCATGGGCGACGGATAGAAGGGCGAGATCCACACCGCGTCGATCCCCAGCCACTCCAGGTGTCCCAGCCGCGCGCGGATGCCGCGCAGGTCCCCCACTCCGTCGCCATCCGAGTCCTGGAAGGAGCGCGGATAGATCTGGTAGATCACCCCGTGCTTCCACCACGGGTGCGCGTCCGCGGCCGCCGCGTCGATCCCGGTCATCTTCCTCGTGCGTCAGAGATGGAGGGCACCGCTCGTTCCTCACACGGAGGCCTTCTCGTCGTCTCCGTGCGCGAGCCCGGCAGTGCGGGCAACGGGCGTGCCGCGTGGCTGGCACGGAAGCCGCGACGGCGCCCGCACCCCATCCCCGGCGCGGTGCCGGGGGGGCTCACCCGGCGAGGAGGTGGACGATGGCGAAGTGCGAGGTGTGCGGGAACGACTACTACCTGGCGTTCGAGGTGATCGCCGCGGGCAACCGCCACGTCTTCGACTCCTTTGAGTGCGCCATCCACCGCCTGGCCCCCGTCTGCGCCAACTGCGGCGTCAAGGTGATCGGCCACGGCGTGGACGCGAACAACGACCTGTACTGCTGCGCCCACTGCGCACGCCAGCACGGCGCGGACGACGTGGTCGACCACTCGCGCACGAGCGACCTGCCGGGGGCGGATGCGGAGGGCGGGCCGAGGTAGGGGGAGCCGCGGGGACGGGGAACGGAGCGCGCTGAAAGGGCCCTCACCCCCCGACCCCCTCTCCCGATAACGGGAGAGGGGGCGATTTCCCCGCGCGAGCCCGACGAAGCGGCCCCTGCCAACCCGCGGCCCCTGCAACGCGTGGGCGCGGCTGGATGGCTGGAGTGCGCCCCCCTCTCCCGTTATCGGGAGAGCGGGGGTTGGGGGGGTGAGGGCCCTGTCAGCACGAGCCCGCCCCTCCTGTTCCGTTTCCCGCTCCCCTCCGTGACCCCTGCAACCCGCCACCCGTCTACCCCGTAAGCCCGTGCGACCCGGCGGGAACGGATCGTGAGACGGGGGTTTTCCCCGAAGCCGGGGCGCGGCGTGCGCCCTCACCGGATGTGCGAACAGGATCTGCGGGATGCGTGATCTCATCTTCGGAGTGACGGTCGGGCTGGCCCTGCTCTCGTCGGTGGTCGTGCTCTTCGACTACGTGCCGCGCGCGTGGGCGGCCATCCGCCGGCGGCGGGCAAGCCAGGGCGGCGCGTGGGGCGTGGTGCTGGACCGCGGCGGCGCCGTGCTCGGCACGTACCTGGACCCTTTTGGGCACCCCTGGCGGTCGCCGCGCATCCACGGAGCCGGGTCGCCGTGGGTAACGGCGGCGCCGCACGAGAAGGAGTGGGCTTGGGAAGGCTTCGGCGCAACCGAGGAAGAGGCCCGCCTCGCCGCCAACCGCCTGCGCCGCCGCCACCTGCAGCTCCTGGGGCTGCTGGAGGAGCCGGACGAGGAGGGCGGGTCGTACGCCCTCCATCCCTACGCACCCCCTCTGGACTGATGCCGCACCTGGTGCTGATGGGCGACTCGGTGTTCGACAACGCCGCGTACGTGCGCGGCGGGCCCGACGTGGTGCGCCAGGCCCGCGACCGTCTGGGCCCGCAGGGCTGGCAGGCCACGCTGGTCGCGGTGGACGGGGCCGTCACCGAGGGGGTGCGCCGCCAGGTCGCCCGCATCCCCGGCGACGCGACGCACCTGGTGGTGAGCGCCGGGGGCAACGACGCGCTGGGGAGCGTGGACGTCCTCTATCGCGGCGCGCACTCCGTGGGCGCCGCCCTGGCGATGCTCGGCGACGTGGTCGCGCCCTTCGAGGCGCGCTACCGCGTGATGCTGGACGAGGTCCTCGCCCGCGGCCTCCCCACGGCCGTGTGCACGGTCTACAACCCGGTCTTCCCCGACCCGGAAGAGCGCCGCTACGCCGCGCTGGGCCTGGCCGTCTTCAACGACGCCATCCTGCGCGTCGCCGTCGCCGCGGGCGTCCCCGTGCTGGAGTTGCGCTCCATCTGCGGCAGCGACGAAGACTTCGCCAACCCCATCGAGCCTTCCGTGCGCGGCGGCGAGAAGATGGTCGCCGCCATCGAGCAGGTGCTGGCCGAGCACGACTTCACGCGAAGACGCACCGCCATCTTCGCGTAAATCCCCTCTCTGTGTCTCCGTGCCTCCATGTGAGCCCCCCAGTTCCCCGGGGTTGGCGCAAGCACGCCCGCTGTATACCTTTCGCGCGCCCGCCCTCCCGCCGTCCCCTTCCCCGCCCCATCATGGCGACCGACCCGCCTCCGCCGCCCGCGCAGGAGAGCTCCGCGCACGAGCCCGCCGTCCGCCCCTGGGAGCTGGAGCTGCTCATCTCCCTCTCGGTGACCTTTGCGCTCCTCCAGCTCCCGGGCAAGGTGGACGCGGTCTTCATGGGGATGGAGCCGCGGCTGGACGGGGGGATGCGGATGCTGTCCATCATCGGCTACCAGGCGGTGAAGCTGCCGCTCTACCTGATGATCGCGGCGTTCCTCCTTCACCTGTCGGTGCGGGCGTACTGGGTGGGGCTGATCGGGATGGAGGCCGTCTTTCCGCGAGGGATCCGCTGGGACGAGCTGAAGTACGGGCCGCTCACCAAGGAGGTGCAGCGGGAGCGCGTGGGGTCGCTGCAGCCCATGATCGACCGCGCGGACCGGCTGGGGAGCATCATCTTCTCCACCTCGTTCGCCATGGTGGTGACCTCCCTGTACGCCCTGGTGATGGCGATGGTGGCGGGCGCGGTCGCGTTCGCCATCTCCAACCTGTTCCTGGGCGGCCGGCACCAGTTCACCCTCTTCAACGTGGTGCTCTTTTCGCTGATCGTCCCGGCGATGCTGGTGGCGATGCTGGACCGGCACTTCGGCGGGCGGCTGCCGGAGGGGTCGCGCGCGCGGCGCTGGCTGCGGCGGGGGGCGGTGCTGGGGTTCTACACGAGCGGCACGGCGGCCACGGGCGCGGTGTGGCTGATCCTGTTCAGCAACATCCGCCGCCGCACCATCTCCACCGTGCTGACGGCGGTCCTGGTGGGGCTCTTCGGATTCTTCATCGTCAACGACATCCTGCTGCGCAAGGGCGCGATCACCACCGACAGCTACGCGTACCTGCCGGAGACGGCCACGTCGCGCTCCATGCTGCACTCCACCTACGAGAACCTGCGCCCCGCGGCCGGCGACTACGAGTACACCCCCTCTATCCACGCGGACGTGGTGAGCGGGCCGTACCTCAAGCTGTTCATCCCCTACCCGCCGGTGCGCCTGAACGCCGCGCTCCGCGAGCGCTGCCCCGGCCTGCCGGTGCTGGGCGGCGGGGGGCTGCGCATGCCCATGCTGGGCGCCCGCGACATCACCGATGGCGAGCAGGAGCGCGTACTCGCGTGCTGGGCGCAGGTGCAGCCCGTGAAGCTGAACGGCAAGCCTTTCCGCCCCGCCTTCCGCTTCTACACGCACCCGCGGACGGGGCTGCGCGGGGTCATCGCCTACATCCCCACCGCCGGGATGCCGGCCGGCGAGAACGTGCTGGAGGTGGCCGCGATCCAGCGCACGGCCGGCAGCACCCGCCCGCCGCGCCCGCCGTACGTGATCCCCTTCTGGCGCTGACTATTCTTCTTCCGCTTCCCCCGGAAACAGAAGCGACGCCAGCGCCTCCATCAGCTCGTCACGCCCGGTGCCCTTGGTGGACGAGAAGAGGATCACCTGGTCCTTGTCCACGCCCAGCGTCTGGATGGCCTTGGGGATCAGCTTTTCGCGCTCGCGGGCGTTGAGCTTGTCCACCTTGGTGAGCACGAAGAGCACGGGAACGCCCAGCTCGGCCAGGTAATCCACCGAGCGCACGTCCTCGTCGCTGGGGCCGTTGCGCACGTCCACGAGCTGCACCACCCCGCGCAGGTCGGGGTTCCTGGAGATGAAGCCGTGGATCAGGGGGCGCCACTTGTCGCGCAGCCCGTGAGGCACCTTGGCGTATCCATACCCCGGCAGGTCCACCAGGAAGAAGCTCCCCAGGTCCGACCGCACGTCGTAGAAGTTGATCTCCTGCGTCTTCCCCGGCTCCGCGGAGACGCGCGCGATGGCCGTGCGCGTCCTCCCGAGCAGGCGGTTGATGAGCGACGACTTCCCCACGTTGGACCGCCCCGCGAACGCCACCTGCAGCGCCCCCACCGCGCTCTCCGGCGGCGCCTGCCCGATCTGCCCGATCGCCCCCGCGAACTCCACCGACAAGATTCTCATCCCTATCTCCTTGAAAAGCGGACTCACACAGAGACACAGAGGCACAGAGAAGAAGTCGTCTCTGTGCCTCTGTGTCTCTGTGTGACCCCCGTTTTTATGCTTCTTTCTTCCGACGCGGCTCGGCGGAAAGGATCAGCAGCGGCGGCACGCCGTCGGTGACACACTCCGGCGTCACCACGACTTCGCGGACGTCCTGGCGCGAGGGGATGTCGAACATGATGTCGCGCATCAGGTTCTCGATCACGGCGCGGAGGCCGCGGGCGCCGGTGCCGCGCTCGATGGCCTGCTTGGCGATGGCGCGGATGGCCCCGGGGTCGAAGGTGATCCCCACGCCGTCCATCTGGAACACCTTCTGGTACTGCTTCACCAGGGCGTTCTTGGGCTCGGTGAGGATGCGCACCAGCGCGCTCTCGTCCAGGTCGTCCAGCGTCACCGACACGGGGAGGCGGCCCACCAGCTCGGGGATCAGGCCGAAGCGCAGCAGGTCCTCCGGCTCCACCTCCTCGAACGGGTTGGCCCCGCCGATCCGCTTCACGTCGTCCACCCCGCCGAAGCCGATCTGCCGCTTGCCGGTGCGGGCCTCGATGATCTTCTCCAGCCCGTCGAAGGCGCCGCCGCAGATGAAGAGGATGTGGCGCGTGTTGATCTGGATGTACTCCTGCTGCGGGTGCTTCCTCCCGCCCTGGGGGGGCACCGATGCGGTGGTCCCTTCCAGGATCTTGAGGAGCGCCTGCTGCACCCCCTCGCCGGAGACGTCGCGCGTGATCGACGGGTTCTCGCTCTTGCGGGCGATCTTGTCGATCTCGTCGATGTAGATGATCCCCCGCTCGCACTCGGCCACGTTGAAGTCCGCGGCCTGGAGCAGGCGAACCAGGATGTTCTCCACGTCCTCGCCCACGTACCCGGCTTCGGTGAGCGTGGTGGCGTCGACGATGGTGAAGGGGACGTGGAGGACGCGGGCCAGCGTCTGCGCCAGCAGCGTCTTCCCCACCCCGGTGGAGCCCACGAGGAGGATGTTGGACTTGTCCAGCTCCACCTCGTCCATCACCCCCTGGTGGTTCACCCGCTTGTAGTGGTTGTACACCGAGACGGAAAGGGCCTTCTTCGCCCGGTCCTGCCCCACCACGTACTGGTCCAGCACCTCCTTGATCTCCAGCGGCGTGGGGACCGGGGTGGCCGCGCTGGTGGCCTCCTTGATCTCCTCTTCCGCGAGGATCTCGTTGCAGAGCGAGATGCACTCGTTGCAGATGTAGACCGAAGGCCCGGAGATGAAGCGCTTCACCGAGTCTTTGGACTTGCCGCAGAAAGAGCAGCGGAGATGCTTGTCGCTAGGCATGGTGGCCGAAACACGGGGGTTCAGAGATACTTCCAGGGCCCCCGCCGCCGTTGGGCGCGGCGGGGGCGAGACACTGCGGGCGCGGCCTCAGAGGCCGCCGCCCACCGCTTCCACGTGCACCGGCGGGTCGGCCACCTCGGTGGCGTGGGCGATCACGTGGTCGATCAGCCCGTACGCCAGCGCCTCTTCCGGCGACATGAAGCGGTCGCGGTCCAGGTCCTCGGCGATGCGCTCCACCGTCTGGCCCGTGTTCTCGGCGTAGATCTGGTTCATCCGCTCGCGCACGAAGAGGATCTCGCGCGCCTGGATCTCGATGTCCGCCGCCGTCCCCTGGCTTCCGCCGGAGGGCTGGTGCAGCATGATCCGCGAATTGGGGAGGGAGTAGCGCTTCCCCTTGGTGCCCGCCGCCAGGAGGAACGAGCCCATGCTGGCCGCCAGCCCCATGCAGTACGTGTTCACGTCGCACGACATGAACTTCATCGTGTCGTAGATCGCCAGCCCCGCGTACACCGAGCCGCCCGGCGAGTTGATGTAGACGTGGATGTCCTTCTCAGGGTTGTCCGCCTGGAGGAAGAGCAACTGGGCGATGATGATGTTGGCTACGTCGTCGTTGATCCCGCTCCCCAGGAACACGATGCGGTCCATCAGGAGGCGGGAGAAGATGTCGTAGCTCCGCTCGCCCCGGCTGGAGCGTTCGATCACGTACGGCGGATAGATGGCCATGGCCCTTGCGCTGGTGGAGTACGGAGGGTGAACTGGGGGGCCGCCCCGGTGGGCGGCCCCTGCGTGCGCCCGCCGCTTCAGGCGACGGTGTTCTGCGAGCGGAGGTACTCGAACACCTTGTCCTCGGTGATCTCGCTCTCCAGCGCCTGGATCTGGCCGCCCTTCTCCAGCTGGATCCACGCGTCGCTGGGGGAGATGCCGTGTTCCTCGGCGAGCTTCTCCACCCGGGCGTCCACCTCGTCGGCCGTGGCGCGAAGGCCCTCCCGGTCCGCCAGGTGCTCCACCACCAGCATCCGCTTCAGCGCGGCCTCGGCCTGCGGGCGCAGCATCTGCCGCACCTGCGAGAAGCGTTCCTCCTGTTCCGGCGTGCGCGGCTGGGCGGCGCGCCCTTCCTGCTGTGCTTCACCGGTCATGAACCCCAGGTACCGGTCGATCATCGACGGCGGCACTTCGAAGGGGTTGGCCTCGATCACCTGCTGCACCAGCCCCGCGCGCACCTCGGCCTCCGCGCGATTCTCGTTCTCCTTCTGCAGGTCCGCGCGGACGCGCTCGCGCAGGGCGTCCATCGTCTCGAACTCGCCCAGCGACTGCGCGAACGCGTCGTCCAGGGCGGGGAGGTCGCGGCGGCTCAGCTCGGTGAGCCGGATGCGCAGGCGCTGCTCCTTCCCCCGCAGCTCCTCGTCCGGGAAGTCGTCCGGGTAGCGCACGGTGAACTCGCCCTCGGCGCCGGGCGCCAGGGTGCGGATGGCCTCTTCGATGTCGGGGATGGCCTGCCCCTCGCCCAGGGTGAAGCGGAAGGGGCGCGCGCCGGCCTCCTCGCTCCCCTCTTCGGCGTCGAGGTCGGTGAGCTCCACCGTGACCTCGTCGTTGTAGTCCGCCACGCCCTCTTCCAGCACCCGCACCGTCCCCCGCTCGCTGCGGATGCGCTCGAGCACGCTCTCCACGTCCTCGTCGCCCACGTCGGCGGCGGGGCGCTGCACGGTGAAGCCGCCGGTGCTGGCGATCTCCACCCTGGGATGCACCTCGAAGTGCACCTCGAAGGTGAGGTCCTGCCCCGGGTGGTAGTGGACGTTCTCCACCACGCCCTGGGTGATGGGCTGGAAGTCGCCCGTCTCCAGGACTTCCTTGTAGCTCTCCTGTATCACCCGGTCCACCGTCTCCTGCTCGATGGCGGGGCCGAACTGCTTTTCCACCAGCGAGTGGGGGATGTTGCCCTTGCGGAAGCCCGGGAGCCGCACGTTGCGGGTGATCTGCGAAGCCACGCTCTGGCGGGTGCGCTTCACCCGCTCCTGCGGCACGGTCACCGCGAGGCGGCGGCTCCAGGAAGCGGGCTCCTGGACGTCGATGCGAAGGTCAGAAGTATGTTGTGCGGCCATTCCGCGCTCTCTATCCGGCAAACGGGTTGAATTCGGCGACGAAGCGGGAGGCCCATCGGCTCGCCCGGCCCTGCCACTCGCCAGTGGCAGCGCTTGTGGACCACTAAAACGCTATGCGGGGCCTCCACCCGGCCCCTAATGCCCGCGTGGGCACTCGAACTCCATGCACTGCTGCCCCGGCTCCACCGGCTGGCGGGCCGTCCACCTGCGCAGCGTACCGATCTCCAGCACTCGCGCCACTCCCCGCGGGGCGGCGCTGTGTCCCAGCAATTTCCGGCGATGCGCGCGGAGGGACTCGAACCCACATGCCCGAAGGCGCCACGTCCTAAGCGTGGTGCGGCTACCAATTACGCCACGCGCGCGGATAAGGGCCCCAAGATAACCCGCCTCAGCCGCACGCTCAACCTTTCGGGTACGCGCGGCGGTCGCAAGCGCGCGTCCCGCGAAGTTGGGAGTGAGCGCATGGCAGTTGGGACAGTTCAGCTCCAGATTGCCGAAGGTGTGGTTGGTGCGGTCCCCGTCCCCGTGGTGAAGCTCGAGCGGAATGGGCACACCCCGCCAGCGCGTGCGGGCGCACCCGGCGCACCGCGGCTCCAGCATCCCGGCGCCGAGGAGCTTCAGCTTCAGCGGGTGCGACTTGATAAGGGAGCCCCGCACCAGGTACGCTTCCACCGGCTTCCTCTGCGCCGGGACCGCGAACCCCTTTCCACCCCGGTTCCCCGCGTAGAGGATCCCCATCCTGCGCAGCGCCGTCTCCAGCGTGGCGGGCTTGCAACACAGACGCGCGCAGATGAACGCCTTGGAGCGTCCCTCCGCGATCCACCTTTCGATCTCGCCCCGGCGCTCCGGGATGTCGGTTCGGCGAGCCACGCAAGCAGTCTGAGTGGGTGAGGAGGCCTGAGACCACACTCTACCGGCACCCCATTTACCCCGCCAAGCCCTCGCACTCAGTTGATTCGTCAGGTGGCCGCAAGCACGTGGCGCAAAGGACCCGATGGACAACGACAAGACACAGAGGCACAGAGAAGGACTTCATCTCTGTGCCTCTGTGTCTCTGTGTGAGGCTTTCTTCTTTTACTCGGCCAGCCGCACGTTCTCGATCCCCTGGCTGCCGCCGTTGAACTCCAGGACGAGGGAGACCACCTGGCCCGCCCGCTTGCGCTCCACCAGGCGGCGGAAGGCGGCCACGTCGTTCACCGGCTCGCCGTCCACGGTCACGATGCGCACGCCGCGGCCGATCCCCTGGCGGCCCGCGGGGCCGAAGCGGTCCGCCTCGGCCACGATGACGCCCTGCGTGGAGCGGAGGCCGTACTGCTTGGCCAGCACCGGGGTCAGCGGCTCCACGGTGATCCCCAGGCGGCGGCGCGCCAGGTCGTTGCGCAGCGCCGGGTTCGCCGGTGCGGCTTCCTCGCGCTGGGCGCGGGGCTCGGCGTCGGCCGGTGCCTCGGCCAGGCGCACGCGCACCTGGCGGCGCTGGCCTGCGCGGATCACGTCCAGCGTCACCGTCTCGCCCGGGCGGCGGGTGGCCACCATGCGCTGGAGCTGCCCGGTGCGCTCCACCGGCGTGCCGTCCACCCCCACGATCACGTCGCCCTGCCGGATGCCGGCCTCGCGGGCGGCGCTGGGAGTGCCCTGCGCGAAGTCGTTCACCACCACCCCGGCGATGCGGGGGAGGCGGAAGACCTCGGCGTCTTCGGGGCGCACGTCCTTAAGGGTGATCCCCAGCACGGGGCGGCGCACCTTGCCGTACCGCACCAGGTCGTCCGCGATCTTGCGCGCCAGGTCGATGGGCACCGCGAAGCCGTACCCCGCGTAGAACCCCGTGGGCGACGCGATGGCCGAGTTCACCCCCACCACCTCGCCGCGCAGGTTCACCAGCGGCCCGCCGGAGTTGCCGGGGTTGATGGGCGCGTCCGTCTGGATGAAGTCCTCGATGGCCCAGCGCCCGCCGGTTCCCCCCTCGCCCAGCACGCGGATGGGGCGCCCCTTGGCGCTGATGATCCCGGAGGTCACCGTGGTCCCCAGGTCCAGCGGGTTGCCGATGGCCACCACCCACTCGCCGATGCGCGTGCCGTCGCTGGTCCCCAGCCGCACGGAGGGGAAGTTGCTCCCCTCCACCTTGATCACCGCCACGTCGGTGTTGGGGTCGCGCCCCACCAGCCGCGCGGCGAGCTGGCGGTTGTCGCTGAGCACCACCGTGATCTTGGTGGTCCCCTCGATCACGTGGTTGTTGGTGACGATGTACCCGTCCGGCGAGATGATGAAGCCGGACCCGCTGGCCTGCTGCGGCCCCCGCCCCCCGCCCCCGCGCTCCGGGATGTCGAAGGGGAGCATCTCCCGCAGCTCCTCCGGGATGTTTTCCCGCGACATGGCGCGGCGCCCCGTGCGCTCCGTCTCGATGGCCACCACGGCGGGCGTCACCGACTCTGCGATGGTGATGAACGCCTGGCTCAGCTCGGCCACCGGCCGCACCTCCTGCCGCGACGGCGTCCCCGTCGTCTGCAGGAACGAAGTAGCCTGCGTGCCGGGGGTGAACTGGAGTCCGGAGGCCAGCAGGACTCCGCCGACGAAGGCGCCGGCGGTGAGGCCCGCCACGTGGGGCTTGGAGAGGGGCATGGTCACGCTCGAGCGAAGGGGGGTGCGAGTGCTCCCCAAGGGATAACCCGCGGTGCCCGCCGGGTTCCAGAACAGGTGTCACACAGAGACACAGAGGCACAGAGATGAAGTTCTTCTCTGTGCCTCTGTGTCTCTGTGTGAGCCCGGCTTTTACTTCTTGTCGTCCTCCACGATCTCGTAATCGGCCTCGATCACGTCGTCGTTGGCGGCCGTGGCGCGGGCGGTGGCGTCGTCGTCGAAGCCCGCCCCGCCGGTGGCGCCGCCGGAGAAGCCGGCGTCCGCGCCCACGTCCGCGGTGGCCTGCTGGGCCGCGTAGATGGAGGCGCCGGCCGCCGCAAAGGCACCCTGCAGCGCCTCGGTGGCGCCGCGCACCTCGCCCAGGTCGTCCTGCTTCAGCGCCTTGCGGGCGCGCTCCAGGGCGTCGTTGAGCGCCGTCTTGGCGGACTCTTCCAGCTTGTCCTGCCACTCCTGCGAGTCCTTCTCCACGCGGTACACCATGGAGTCCAGCTGGTTGCGGGCCTCCACCGCCTCGCGGCGCTGCTTGTCCTCGCTGGCGTGGCTCTCCGCGTCCTTGACCATCCGCTCGATCTCCGCCTCGCTCATCCCGCTGCTGGCCTCGATGCGGATCTTCTGCTCCTTGCCGGTGGCCCGGTCCTTGGCCGACACGTGCAGGATGCCGTTGGCGTCGATGTCGAAGGTGACCTCCACCTGCGGCATGCCGCGCGGTGCCGGCGGAATCCCCGTGAGCTGGAATTTGCCGATGGTCTTGTTGTACATCGCCATCTCGCGCTCACCCTGCAGCACGTGGATCTCCACCGTGGTCTGGCTGTCCTCGGCCGTCGAGAACGTCTCCGACTTCTTGGTGGGGATGGTCGTGTTGCGCTCGATCAGCTTGGTGAACACGCCACCCAGCGTCTCGATCCCCAGCGACAGCGGGATCACGTCCAGCAGCAGCACGTCCTTGACCTCGCCGGCCAGCACGCCGCCCTGGATGGCGGCGCCCACGGCCACCACCTCGTCCGGGTTCACGCCGCGGTGCGGGTCCTTGCCGAAGAAGCTCTTGACCACTTCCTGGATCTTGGGGATGCGGGTGGAGCCGCCCACCAGGATCACCTCGTCGATCTCGCCCGGCTTCAGCCCGGCGTCCTTGAGCGCCTTCTCCATCGGCCCGATGGTGCGCTGCACCAGGTCGTCCACCAGCGACTCGAACTTGGCGCGGCTCAGCGTCACGTTGAGGTGCTTGGGGCCTTCCTGCGTCGCGGTGATGAAGGGAAGGTTGATGTCCGTCGACATGGTGGTCGACAGCTCCATCTTGGCCTTTTCCGCGGCTTCCTTGAGGCGCTGCAGCGCCATGGGGTCCTTGGAAAGGTCGATCCCCTGGTCCTTGCGGAACTCTTCCACCAGCCAGTCGATCACGCGCTGGTCGAAGTCGTCGCCGCCCAGGTGGGTGTCGCCGTTGGTGGCCTTCACCTCGAAGACGCCCTCGCCCAGCTCCAGCACCGAGATGTCGTAGGTGCCGCCGCCCAGGTCGTACACGGCGATCTTCTCGTCCTTCTTCTTGTCCAGCCCGTACGCCAGGGCGGCGGCGGTGGGCTCGTTGATGATGCGCAGCACTTCCAGCCCCGCCACCTTGCCGGCGTCCTTGGTGGCCTGCCGCTGCGCGTCGTTGAAGTACGCGGGAACGGTGATCACGGCCTGCGTCACCTGCTGGCCGAGGTAGTCCTCCGCGGTCTGCTTCATCTTCTGGAGGATCATCGCCGAGATCTCGGGCGGCGTGTAGGTCTTCCCCGTGTTGGGGATCTCGACCTGCGCCATCCCGTTGGCCCCGGAGCTGACCTTGTACGGCACCTTCTTCTGCTCCTCGCTCACCTCGCCGGCCTTGCGGCCCACGAAGCGCTTGATGGAGAAGACGGTGTTGGTGGGGTTGGTGATCGCCTGGCGACGGGCAACCTGGCCCACCAGGCGCTCCCCGTCCTTGGTGAACGCGACCACCGACGGGGTGGTGCGCCCGCCTTCGGCGTTGGGAATGACCACCGGGTCGCCGCCTTCCATCACGGCGACGACGGAGTTGGTGGTCCCAAGATCGATCCCGATGACCTTCGCCATGGGCTCTCCTGACAGTAGTTGGTGTTTGATTGAAGCCGGCGCCCCGCCCGGAGTGCGGCGCACTGCGGAGCGCGGAGTTGCCCCTGGGAAAGGCAACGCCCGTGCCGCGCAAAAGGGTGGTTTTCCTGTGTTTTTGGCAGAGATCGCGGGCTGCTCGGCCATTGTGGCGCACCGTGTGGAGTGCGGTCGGGGGCGGGCTGATGTATCTTCGTGGGATGATCAGACCCAGGGTGTACGTCGAGACCACCATTCCCAGTGCGTACTTCGAGATGCGCACTGCCGCCACCGTGGTCGCGCGGAGGGAATGGACGCGGCAGTGGTGGGGCATTGCCGCGGCACGCTACGAGCTGTTCACGAGTCCGGCAGTCATCGCCGAATTGATAGCGGGACGTTCGGAGCGCGCGACTGAGCGCGTAGCGCTTGTGCATCCTCTGCCGCTCCTGGTGATCGACAGCCCGGTGTTGGAGATCGTCCAGGCGTACATACGCCACAAGCTGATGCCGGCGGATCCCGGGGGCGACGCGCTTCATCTCGCGCTGGCGTCTTACTACAAGTGCGACTTCCTGGTCACCTGGAATTGCCAGCACCTGGCCAACGCGAACAAGTTTGGCCATATCCGGCGGATCAACACTCTGCTGGGATTGTACGTTCCGTCGCTGGTCACCCCACTCGAACTGCTAGGAGCAGCCGATGAGCAACCCGGAAGCGACGACCGACTCTGACCCGATCGTGGACGAGGTGCGCCAGATCCGCCGCGAGATGTCAGCGCGTTTCGGGCACGATCCCGTGCGTCTGATCGAATACCTCATGGAATTCCAGGAGCAGTATCGCGATCGGCTCGTGAGTCCGCCGAGCGTACGGGGCAAGTCTGCCGCGTGAAAAAGATTCCTCACACAGAGACACAGAGACACAGAGGAAGGGGGCTTTTCTCTGTGCCTCTGTGTCTCTGTGTGATCAATGGCTGTACCCCGCCGCCGCGGGAGGCCCCGCCGGAGCCGCCCAGGGTGGTGGAGTTCGCGCCGGATGCGGGGGACGAGGCGGTGCCGGGGGAGCTGCGGGGGGTGTGCCAGGGGGAGCGGGCGGGGGCGGCGCCCACGGGGCTGTACGCGCTGCGCGAGTACCGGTGGACGCGGCCGCAGCCGGCGCTGGCGTGGAGCGGGTATGCGCGGGGGGGCACCCGGTTTCAGGTGCCGCTCAGGTGCGTGGCGCGCACGGCGGAGCAGTGGGCGGCGCTGCGGGCGTACGCGGGGCTGCCGGAGCGCGCGGTGCGGCCGGTGGACTTCGGGACGCGCCTGGTGCTGCTGGCGACGAAAGGCGCGCTGCCGGGCGGGTACGTTTCCATCGACTCGGTCTATTTCCGCGGGGACACGGTGGCCGCGGTGATCCTGCAGAGCCGCACCAGCCGGCCGGAGCCGGGAGGGGTGACCAGCACCGTGCCGCTCTCCATCGTGCAGGTGCCGCGAACGGAGGGGCCGGTGCGGTTCGTGGAGCGCGAGCGGGTACGTTGACGCGGCGCGGCGTCCCGCCCAAGTTGCCCGCCTACCTTTTTCCGGAGAATCGATGACGGGCTACGACATCCACGAGACGATCTCGTTTCTGCGCGAGCGGGTGACGCGTGCGCCCCACGCCATCCTGGTGCTGGGTTCGGGGCTGGGCGGGCTGGCGGACGAGATCGAGGACGCGGTCCGCATCCCCTTCGAGAAAATCCCGGGCTTTCCGCGGCGCACGCAGGAGCTGGCGGGGCACGCGGGCGCGCTGGTGGCGGGGCGCTGGAACGGGGTGGAGGTGGCCACCATGCAGGGCCGCTTCCACCTGTACGAGGGGTGGCGCCCGCAGGACGTGGCGCTCCCCATCCGCGCGCTGGCGGCGCTGGGCGCCGAGGTGATGCTGCTGACCAACGCCGCCGGCGGCGTGCGCCCCGGGATGACGCCCGGCGACCTGATGATCATCGCGGACCACATCAACCTGATGGGCACCAACCCGCTGATCGGCGCGGTGGTGCCGGGCGAGCAGCGCTTCCCGGACATGAGCGACCCCTACGACGCCGGCTTCCGCCGCATCGCGGAGGAGGTCGCGCTGGAGCTGCGCATCCCGGTAAGCCAGGGCGTGTACGCGGGGCTGCTGGGCCCCAGCTACGAGACCCCGGCCGAGATCCGCATGCTGGCCCGCCTGGGCGCCGACGCCGTGGGGATGTCCACCGTTCCGGAGGTGATCGTGGCGCGGGCGCTGGGCATCCGCTGCTTCGGCATCTCGTGCATCACCAACCTGGCCGCCGGCCTGGGCGGCACCCACCTTTCGCACGACGAGGTGATGGAGGTGGGCGCCCGCGTGCGCGACCGCCTGGCGGCGCTGGTGCGCGGCGTCCTCCCCCGCATCGCCGGCTCCAACCTCCCCTCGGAAGCCTGAACTCACACAGAGACACAGAGGCACAGAGGTGAACTTACCTCTGTGCCTCTGTGTCTCTGTGTGAGTCTTCTTTTCAGGGGACCTGCGCCCCGGCCCGGCACTCCGCGATGAAGGCGGGCTCGGCGGTGGTGCAGGCGCGCTCGCGCTGGGGGAGGGCTCCGTGGAGGGCCGCGAGCTCCTCGCCCACGGCGCGGTAGCAGGTGCGCTTGGCGTCGGCGGTGGGGACGGCGCGGCAGTACGCCATGCCGTCCGCGGGGTCGGCGGTCACGTCCACCCGGTTCTTGGCGGTGCCGATGACGCACCAGGGGAGGCGGCCCTCGGGGACGTTCTGGCAGAGCGCCACGGCGCGCGCGTCATCCTTGCCCGCGTACGCGGCGGCGTCGCGGCCCAGGCTCACGAAGCAGGTGCGGCGCATCTCTTCCGGCGCGCTCTCGCACTGCTTCCCCGCGTCCGCGAAGTCGCCGCCGTTGAAGAAGAGGATGGGCGAGGTCTGCATGGCGTAGCACGAGTAGCGGTGCCGCGCCTGCACGACCGTGCACGGGTACAGCGGCTGCGCCTTGTCCAGCGCCTTGAACGCCTCCTGCTGCGCGGGCGGGCCGTGCGCGTGGCCGCCCCCGCCGTGGTTGGCGTGCTCGTCGTGCCCCCCGGACGGCTTGGCCCCGAGCTGGGTCGTGGTGGTGTGATGGGGAACGGTCGCGTTGACGATGTTCTCCATGAACGCGCCGCCGTAGCACCCCTCCCGCTCCGCCGCGTTGGCGAACAGGTCGCACCCTTCCAGCGCGCGCAGCAGGTGCTGGCCGTGCACCGCCATCAGCCCGTGCCCCGCCCCGTGCGCGCACTGGAACTGCAGCCAGCGCCCCTCCGGCTTGCGATAGTCCGCGCAGAGCGTGTTGAGGCGCTCGGCCGTGGCGCCGCCCGCGCCCGCGTCCGCGAAGAAGGCCTGGATCACCCCGTGGTAGCATCCCGACTGGTACCCCGGCGTGCACCTGGCGAAGGTCTCGCCCACCGTGGCGGCCCCCGTGTACGCCGCGATGCCGATGCCGTGCGCGTACACGTGCCCCTGCGGGTTCACCGCCGGGTCCGCGGCCGAGAGGCGGTCCAGCGCCGCCATCACCCTGTCCACCCCCGCGGGCGCGATGGAGGAGACGAGCGCGTGCTCGTAGCACGCCTGCTTCCCCGCCCCGGTGTCGCGGCACCCCCTGAGCGCCCACGCCGCGATCGAGTCCGGCGACGAAGCGCGGGTCCACGTGGCGGGGGCCAGGCGCGCGGTGGGGTGCGGCGCGGGGCCCGCGGTGCGCGCGGGGCCGCCGCACCCGGCGGCCAGCAGGAGCGCCCCGGCGAGGGCGGCACGGAGATTGGGGTGCATGATCGTGCGGGTGGCGAGGGTGGATCGTGTGAGTGCCCGTTGAACGTAAGCCCCGGCGCGCCCGCGGAACAAGGCTGGGCTCACAGGGGCACGGAGACGCGGAGAGCCGTCTCCAGCTCTTCCGCGCGGCGCTGGGCGGTGTGCTCGGCCAGGATGCGCTCGCGGGCGGCGAGGCCGATGGCGCGCCGGTCGTCGTCGTGGGTGCCGGCGATGATGCCGGCCACCTCCTCCGTGCTCTCGGGGAGGAGGATCTCGCGGCCGGGGGTGAAGAACGCTTCGATGCCCGGCCAGCGGTCGGAGATCATGGCGGCGCCGCAGGCGGCGGCCTCGAAGAGACGGACGGAGGGGGACCAGCCGGCCGCCACCATGTCCGCGCGGGTGGCGTTGAGCTGCCACGCCGCGCTGGAGTAGAAGGCCGGGTGCTGCGCCGGCCCCAGGTGGTGGATGTGGCGCACGTTCGCGGGCCAGCGGATCTCCTCCGGGTACTGCGGGCCCGCCACGATGAACCGCCGCGACGGGAGCTGGCGCGCCACGTCCGCCAGGAAGCGGTCCAGGACGGGCTGGCGGTCGGCGGCGTAGGTGCCCATGTACGCCAGGTCGCACTCCAGCTCCGCGTCCGGCCGCGCGGGACGGTAGCGGGCTTCATCCACCGAACAGTAGAGCGGGCGGGCCTCGCGGGCCCCCAGCTCCCCCTCCAGCACCTCGTGCAGAAAGGGCCCGCCCGTGAACGACAGGTAGCGGGTGAAGAGCGGCACCTGGTCCGCGCGCAGGTACTCGGCGCCGCCCGTGCGCAGGGCGGCCACGGTGACGGGGGTGTCGATGTCGTAGAAGAAGAGCGGGTCCACGCCGGCGCCGGCCAGCGCGTCGATCACCCGCGGCCCCTCGTTGACGTACGAGCCCACGATCACCGCGTCCGCCTCGCGCGCCTCGGCGATGGCGTCGGCGGCAACTTCATCCCACCGCGGGTAGAGCACCAGGCGGCAGTAGCCCGGGTCCGGGAGGTCGCGATGGCCGCCGCCGTACCAGGGCGCGTCCCACTCGTAGAAGACGATCTCGTGGCCGCGCCGCGCGAACGCCTTCAGCAGCGCGCGGTAGGTGGTGGCGTGGCCGTTTCCCCAGCTGGACGAGATGGAGAGGCCGAAGACGACGAGCTTCATGCCACGCTCCCGACGGGGGCCCGCAGGATGGAGTCGAGCAGCGCCGCGCGCTGCGCGTAGCTGTGCTCCGCCACCGCCCGCAGCCGCGCCGCCTCGCCGATGCGCCGCGCGTCGTCGTCGCTCGTGGTGCGCACCAGCGCGGCCACGTCCTCGGCGCCGGACGCGACGAGGATCTCCTCGCCCGGCGCAAAGAACTCCTCGATCCCCACCCACTCGTCCGTCACCTGGCACGCCGCGGCGCCCGCCGCCTCGAACATGCGCGTGGCGGGGGAGAACCCGTTGCTCACCATGCTGTCGCGGTGGACGTTGAGGACCAGCCGCGCCGCCGCGTTCACCTCGTTGTGGCGCGCCGTGGGGACGTGCCCCAGGTACTCCACGTTGGCCGGCATCCCCCGGTCGCCCCACCCCTCGCCGCCCAGGGCGAAGCGGGCTTCGGGGCACAGCGAGGCCGCGCGGAAGAAGAACTCGTCCACCCGCGCCTCGCGGTCGGGGAGGCGGTTGCCCATGAAGAGCAGGTCCCACTTCGGCGCGCCGCCGCGCGGGAGGGGGCGGTGCTCGTCGGGGTCCAGGCCGTTGTAGATGGGGGTGCAGGCGCGGGCGCCCCACCGCTCGTACTCGGCCACCACCGGCGGACCGCCGCCGTAGGTGAAGACGTGGTCGTACCTGGGGACGTGCGCGCGGAACGGGTCCGCCGCGTCCGCGGCGATGCGGCCCAGGGTGGCGGGGGCGTCCACGTCCAGGAAGGCGGCCATCACCTCGCCCCCGGCGCGCGCGGCGACGGCGGCCTCCAGCTCCGCGTCCCACACGCCCACGCCGCTGCACTTGATCACCCAGTCGCTCTCCGCGAAGGCGCGCTCCACCAGCGCGTCTCGTTCGGCTTCGGAGTGGTAGACGACGACGCGGGCGTAGGGCGGGTCTTCGGCCAGGTCGCGCTTCTGCTGGCGCCCATACGCGTCCGGCTCGCAAAAGGTGACCCGGTGCCCGCGCTCGTGCAGCGCGCGCAGGAGGCCGCGGTAGTAGGTGGCCGCGCCGTTCCAGTACGACGAGACCAGAGACGAGCCGAAGAAGGTCAGGTTCATGCGGCTTCCACGTGGGTGATGGCGGTTCCCTCGCTCCCGGCGGCGCCGAGGGAGCGCACGATGTCGAGCAGCTCGTCCGCGCGGTGGTCGCAGGTGTGGCGCACCAGGATCGTCTCCAGCCCCTGTTCGGCCTGGCGCAGCACTTCGTCGCCGCCGTGCACCAGGCGCAGGAGGGTGGCCTCCATCTCCGCCGGGGTCTCGGCGACGGCGTAGTCGCCGGGGCGGAAGAGGCCCTCCGCGTCGCTCCAGGGCGCGCAGACCAGGGGGATGCCGCACGCCAGCGCCTCGAAGACGCGGATGGTGGGGATCCCCGCCAGCGCCTGCACGTACGCGCGCCGGGGGACGTGCAGCGTGGCGCGCGCGGACGAGAACGCCTCCGGCACGCGCAGCGAGGGCGCCCACCCGCGAAACTCCACCCCCGCCTCGCGCAGCTCCGCCAGGGCGTACTCGGGGTAGCGGACGCCGTGCGCCGACCAGCGCAGGTCGCGGTTGCGCGACGCCGGGGCGAGCCAGAAGTCGCGCAGCTCCTGCGTGCGCTCCTCGTCGCCCCAGTTGCCGATCCACACCACGTCGTGCGTCCTGGGGAGGTCCAGCGGGCGGAAGCGGACCACGTCGGCCGCTTCGTGCAGCGTCCACGCGCGCCGCACGCCGAAGCACTGGCGGTAGATCTCTCGCAGCACGTCCCCAAACGCCAGCACGCCGTCGAACGCCGCCAGGTCGAAGCGGGCGATGGCCTCCGGCTGGCTCCAGGGGCGGTGGTGCGTGTCGTGGAAGAGGACCGCCGCGCCCGCCCCGCGCGCCGCCGCCGGGATGGCGTTGGCGATGGCGGGATCGTTCCACTCGTGCACCAGCACCACGTCCGCGCCCGCCACCGCCTCGTCCAGCCGCGGCTCTGCGGGGTCGTAGGTGCGGACGTCGATCTCGGGGTACGCGCGGGCGAACTCCACCACGGGGCCGATGCCGTGGTCGGCCAGCAGGTTCTCCAGCGACCAGGCGCCCCGCGGCTCGTACGAGACCACGGTGTGGCCGCCCCGCGCCAGCGAGCTCATCAGCCCGCGGAGGAAGTGCGCGTTGCCGTGGTTCCAGTCCGACGCCGCGCTGTGTACGAAGAAGACGAATCTCATGGTGCCGCTGCCGTGGCGGCCTGCGCGCGGTCGCGGAGGGCGTGCCGCTGCGCGAGCTGCCGATAAAGTGCCGCGTACTCCTCTGCCATGCGGCCGGACGTGTAGCGGCGCAGGGCGCGCTTGCGGGCCCCCGCCGCCAGCCGCGCCACGCGCGCGGGGTCGTCGTGCAGCCGGCGCAGCACCTCCGCCAGCGCCCCGGCGTCGCCGGCGGGGACGAACTCCGCGCACCCATGCCACAGCTCGCGAAAGGTGCCGATGTCCGCCAGCACCAGCGCGCACCCGTGCAGCGCCGCCTCCAGCGGCGCCAGCCCGAACGGCTCGTAGCGCGACGGCGCCACGTACACGGAGGCGCGCCGCATCCACGCGTCCACCTCCGCGCGCTCCACGCGCCCATGCGAGTGGAGGTGGCGCGGCTCGTAGCGCTCGCCGTGCGGCGAGACCGTCTCGCCCAGCACGTGGATGGCGGGGAAGTCCGCGCCCAGCAGCCCGGCCGCGTCGTCCAGCAGGTCCACGCCCTTGCCGCGGTCCCAGAGGCGCCCCACGCTCAGCGCGGCGAAGCCGGTGCGCGGCTGGGGCTCCTCGCGCGGGAAGTCCACGCCGTTGTGGATGACGCGGGCGCCGCGCACGTCGTAGTGGCGCACCAGCAGGGTGGCCTGGTACTGCGTGGGCGTCACCAGCGCGTCCGCGGCGCGCAGCCCCTCGCGCACCCAGCGCGCGTACTCACCCCACTCCTCCATGGGCGCGTCGCCCCCCAGCACGTGCGCCCACCAGGAGAGCACGTCGCTGTGCACCGCCGCCACCACCGGCACGGGAAAGCCGAACGCCGCGTACGCCATCTGGTTGAGGTGCACGACGTCCGCGCTCCACACCTCCGCCAGCCCGCGCAGCCACCCCGCCGCCGCGCGCACGTCGTCCGCCGCGCCCGCCATCCACTCCAGCCGGTAGGGGCGCGACGCCACCTGCACCCCCTTGGGGAGGTGGGCCAGCCGCTCGTCCCGCACCTCGCCGATGGCGGCCACCAGCACGTCGTGCCCGGCGGTGTTCAGCTCGCACGCCAGTGTCACGGTGTGGTCCCACACCCCGCCCAGCGTGTCGGTCGTGAGAAGGATCTTCATCGACCGTAGATGCGGTCCAGCACTTCCGCGACGTCGATCAGGCGCTCGGCGGCGGGATCGAAGCGCTCCCCGGCGGCCAGGCGGCGCGCCCAGTCCACCCCCGCGCGCCCGCCCCACTCGTCGGGGGGCGTCGCCAGCGTCTCGCGCGAGGTGCCGTGGAAGAGCTCGGCGGTGAAGTCGTAGAACGAGCCGTTCACGTTTCTCAGCGCCGCGCCGCCGCCCGTGCCGTAGAAGTCGGCCGCGATCACCGCGTCCTGCCCGGCCGAAAGGCGCCACGAGCAGGCCAGCCGCACCGCCGTGCCGTTTTCCAGGGCGATGGTGGCGACGGCGTAGTCTTCCACCTGCGCCGCCGCGTCCCGCAGAGGTTCGCCGCCCGCGAACAGCTTGCCATCCACCGACTGCACGGCCGGGAAGCCCAGGGTCCAGAGCGCCAGGTCCACCAGGTGGACCCCCAGGTCCATCACGCACCCGCCGCCGGAGAGGGCGGGATCGTAGAACCAGGGCTTGTCCGGCCCGTACGCGTTGTGGAAGGTGAGGTCCACCGCGTACACGCGCCCCAGCTCGCCCATGCGCTCGCGGATGTGGCGCATCCCCCCGGTGAAGCGGTACGACAGGTCCACGGCGAGCAGGCGGTCCGCGGCGCGCGCGGCATCCACCACCGCCCGCACCTCCTCCGCCGTGCGCCCCAGCGGCTTCTGGCAGAACACCGCCACCCCCGCCTCCATCGCGCGGATGGACTGCTCCGCGTGCAGCGCGCTGGGCGTGGCGATCACGATCCCGTCGAGCCCCATCTCCAGCAGCGCGTCCAGCCCGTCCACCACCTCCGCGTCCGGCGCCGTCTCGCGCGCCGCCGCCGTCATCTCCGGCGAGGGATCGGAGACGGCGGCCACCTCCCCGAAGCCGGCGCGGGCGATGGCCTCCATGCGGTGCCGCCCAATCCAGCCGACGCCGAGGAAGCCCAGGCGGGCGGTGCTCGACTGCGTGAGTACGTCGGTCAATTGCTTCTCCCAGGATCTACAAAGCTAAAAAGCAGGATCTACAAAGCAAAAGGACAGGAGCTACAAAGCTCTGAACGAGTCCCCCAGGCCTGGCGAGTAAACTCGCGGCAACAACAGCACAAAGTCCGCCTTCGCGGACTGATTCCGCGAGATCAGCCGGAACCGTGTAGTCCCCGCAGGGGGACTTCGTGCAGTTGTTGCAGCGAGTTTACTCGCCAGCAACATGGGTCCTGCGCCTACATCCTGACCAGGGCCTTCAGGAAGCCGTCGGGGCGGTCGCGGGTGTCGTCGAGGGCGCGGGCCAGCTCGTCCAGGGAATACCGGTGCGTGTAGAGCGGCGATGGGTCCAGGCGGCCGGAGGCGACGGCGTCCACGGCGGCGCGGATGCCGTCCAGGTAGACCTGGGGGTCGCGCTCGTGGGCGTTGATCACGTCCAGGCCGCGCCAGTTCCACAGCTGCATGTTCACCTGGCGCGGGCCGTCCTGGTGGTAGCCGGCCACGATTAGGCGGCCGCGCTCCTTGGTGATCTCCGCGGCGAGGTCCAGCGGCCACTGCTTGCCCACGGCCTCGATCACGCGGTCCGCGAAGACGCCGCCCGTAAGCTCCTTCACCCGCTCGATGATCCGCCAGTGGTCGTCCATCGGGATCAGCTCGTGCGCGCCCATCTCCTTTGCCACGTCCAGCGAGAAGGGGCGGCGGGAGATGGCGATGACGCGGGCGCCCGCGTCGGCGGCCAGGCGCGTGAGGAGCGCGCCCAGGAAGCCGATGCCCACGATGGCCACCGTCTGCCCCGCGCTGATGCCGCTGCGGCGGAAGATGTTCATCGCGCACCCCAGCGGCTCGCCGGGGAACGGCTGCCCGTCCAGCGCGGCCGGGAGCGGGACGATGGCGTCGGCCGCGGCCACGTCGTACTCCGCGTACGACTTGTACGACAGCGCCGCCACGCGGTCCCCCACCCGCACCCCCGAAACACCCTCGCCGAGCGCATCCACCAAGCCCCACCCCTCGTGCCCCATCCCCCCGGGCTCCAGCGGGTACTGCATCCACTCCGCCCCCGCCCACGGCGTGAGGTTGGACGCACAGACCCCGCACCCCTCCAGCCGGATGCGCACCTCCCCCGCCCCGGGGTGCGGGATCGAGGTCTCTTCCATCACGATCTGCCCCGGCCCCCTCAGCCGCGCCGCACGCATCGTGGAGATCGCTGTATCCGTCATCCTCTCTCTGTGTCTCCGTGCCTCTGTGTGAGACCGCTTTTCATCAGTTCGCGAGCTTGGCCAGCGCCGGCTCTTCCACCTCCGCCAGCGACACGTCCAGCTTCGCCTCGTCCAGCCAGGCGACCAGCTTCTCCAGCCCCGCCTTCCACGAGGTCTCCGGGCGCCAGCCGAGCACGCGCTCCAGCTTGGAGGTGTCCGACACGTAGACGCGCTGGTCGCCGGGGCGCCAGTCGGCCATGGTCACCGGGACCTCGGTGCCGCTGATCTCGTGCAGGCGGTCGATGACACCGCGCACCGACACGGCGTTGCGCTTGCCGCCGCCCACGTTGAACACCTCGCCGGTAACCTCGTCGATGCGGTCCATGGCCAGGCGCATCGCCCGCACCAGGTCGTCGATCCACAGGATGTCGCGCACCTGCTGGCCATCGCCGTAAATCGTGAGCCCCTCGCCGGCGCGAATGGCGCGGGCGAAGTGCGCCACCCATCCCTGGTCCTCCGTGCCGAACTGGCGCGTCCCGTAGATGCAGCTCATGCGGAACACCACCGTGCGCAGCCCGAAGATGCGGGCGTAGTCGTGCACGTACTGGTCGGCCGCCCCCTTGCTGCACCCGTACGGCGAGTGGAAGTCGAGCGGCTGGTCCTCGGTGACGCCCGCGCGGCCGTCGGCGTAGCGGTAAGCACCGTCGGCCAGCTCCACCGTCACCTCGTCCATCCCCCCGTACACCTTGTTGGTGGAGGTGAAGAGGATGGCCGGCGGGTTGAGCATGGTGCGGGCGGCCTCCAGCACGTTGAAGGTGCCCATGATGTTGGTGCGCAGGTCCAGCCCCGGGTCCAGCAGCGAGGTAGTGACCGCCACCTGCGCCGCCAGGTGGAACACCTGCTTGCTCTCGCGGACCAGGGCGCGCATCCGCGCCGCGTCCGCCACGTCCACGTTCTCGATGCGCACCCGGTCGCCGTGCGTCTCCTGCAGCCAGGCGGCGTTCAGGCGCACCCCCGCGCGGGAAAAGTTGTCGGCCACGATCACCCGCTCCCCGTCGCGGAGGAGGGCGTCGGCCAGGTTGGAGCCCACGAAACCGGCCCCGCCGGTGATCAGCACGAAGTCGCGCGTACCCTTCTTCATCATCCCCCTCCCCTAGAGCGTCAGTCCGCGCGCCGCGAGCTCGGCGGCGTGGCTCTCCACCTTGTCTTCGGGCCGCTCCTGCTCCCTCAGCCACTCCACCAGCTCCTCCATTCCCGCCTCGAAGGTCACGCGGGGCTCGTAGCCGAGCACCTCGCGCGCCAGCGAGATGTCCGCGTAGCAGTTGCGGATGTCGCCCACGCGGTACTTGCCCGTGAGCTGCGGCTCCACCCGCACCCCCATCACCCCCGCCAGCGTCTCGGCCACTTCGCGGACCGACACGGCCCGCCCGCTCCCCAGGTTGAACGCCTTCCCCACGGCGGCTTCCTCCTCCGCCGCCAGGAGCAGCCCCTGCACGATGTCGTGCACGGACACGAAGTCGCGGCGCTGCTCGCCGTCTTCGAAGATCATGGGCGGCTCGCCATTCAGCAGCCGCGCGCTGAAGATGGCGGCCACCCCGGTGTACGGGTTGGAGAGCGCCTGGCGCGGGCCGTAGATGTTGAAGAACCGCAGCGCCACGCTGGGGATGTTGTACGCGGCGCCGATCTGCAGCACCATCCGCTCCTGGTCCGCCTTGGTGAGGGCGTAGATGGAGGTGGGGTCCAGCGGCTTCCCCTCGTCCGTAGGCGCCGGGGCCAGCGGCGTGCCGTCCGCGTCCAGCGGCTCCCACTGCTGCGCGCGCAGCCGCTCCACGGTGCGGATGGGGGCCTGCCCGTCCGACCCGTCCGGCCGGCGGTAGCGGCCCTCGCCGTAGATGGACATGGACGAGGCCACCACCAGCCGCTCCACCCCGCCCCGCTCGTCCACCAGCGACTGCAGGAGGTGCGCGGTGCCCAGGGTGTTCGTTGCCGTGTAATCCGCGATCTGGTACATTGACTGCCCCACACCGACCGCCGCGGCAAGGTGATAGACCACCTCCACGCCTTCCAGCGCGCGGCGGACCGCGTCGGCGTCGCGCATGTCGCCCAGGCGGAACTCGGCGTCGTCCGGGACCCAGGCGGGGCGCCGCTGCTCCGGTCCGTGGACCTGCGGATCCAGGTTGTCCAGGATGCGCACCCGGTGGCCGCGCGCCAGCAGCGCGTCCACCAGGTGGCTCCCCACGAAACCCGCCCCTCCCGTCACCAACGTCGTCCGAGCCGACACTCAACACCTCCGGTAGCGGTGATCACCTCGATCAAGATCTGGAACGAGCCCAACAACCTTTCCCACTGGGACTTCCTGCTGGACCCCGGGTGGGAGGTCTACGCCGACATGGTGCGCCGCACCTCGGCCGCGCTGCGCGGCGCCGGGTGGGACCGCCCCCTGGTGCTCGGCGGGATCTCACCCATCGACGCCGGCTTCCTGCGCCGCATGCGCGAGCTGGGGGCGCTGGACGCGGTGGACGTGCTGGCCCTGCACGGCTTTCCGCTGGATTGGAACCTGTGGCCCGTGGAGGAGTGGCCGGCCCGCATCGAGGCCATCCGCGCCGAGTTCGGCAAGCCCGTGTGGGTCACCGAGACGGGCGTCTCCTCCTTCGCCAGCGAGGCCACGGCTTCGTGGGGGCTGCGCCGCATGCGCACCCTGCTGGCGGGGGAGCAGGTGTTCTGGTACACGCTGCTGGACCTGGCCCCCGTGTACGAGGCCACCACGCGCCACAAGCGCGCGGAGGGGAGCTCGTACTTCCGCCACTTCCACTTCGGCCTGCTGCGCTGGGACGGCACCCCCAAGCGGGCGCTGGAGTCGTGGAACCCGGAGTTCGGCATCTGCCAGTGGTTCCAGTACAACGACGAGCGCGCGCTGGAGCTGGCCGTCCGCTGGTTCGAGCGGCTGGGCGTGCGCCAGGTGCGCACGGGCCTTTCCTGGGCCGAAAGCCACATCCCCGGCTACGAGCGCTGGTTCGACCGGGTGATGCGCGCGCTGGAGCCCTTCGACGTGTGCGTCACCCTGTGCTTCACCCCGGGCAGCGTGGGGCTGCGCCCCGACCACACCTCGCCCCCGCGCGACGTGGGCGAGTTCGCCCACTTCGCCGTGCGGATGGCGGAGCGCTACGGGGCTCCGGTCGCCGCGCCGGCGCCCTGAACAGACGGTCTCACACAGAGACACAGAGCCACAGAGGGAGATGGGAAGGACGAAGGGAAGTCCTTGCCATTTCCTCTCTCTGTGGCTCTGTGTCTCTGTGTGAGCCTGCTGTTGCCGTTCCCGGCGAAGGAGCCCGAAACGTCCCGGCCGCCGGGGGATCATCCGACCGATGGCGAGAGGCGGGCTTCGTACTCCCCGGCCCACCGGCCGAGGCGGTTGTCCACCTCGTCGGCGTACACCCCGGCCACCAGCCGCTGCGCGAGCCGCACCCCAAGGCGCAGCTCGTGCGTGCAGCGGGCTCGTTCTTCCTCTCCCGCGTCCAGCTGTTGTGCGGCTTCCATCTCCAGCGCGAAGGCGAGGCGGTCGAGGTCGGTGAAGATGCGGCCGCGCAGGGCCGCGGCCTCGGGGGCCTCGTTCGGGGGAGGTGAGCTCAGCATGCGGAGCGGGGTTGGTGTTGATCGGGAACCGCTCTCCAGGCCCGTGCCTGCGCCATTGGGCCTCTAATTGCATGCCCCCCGGAGCAAGGGGCGTGCCGTGGAATGTAGATGAAGAAGCTCGCGGTGGCCCGTGAAACGCGGTCGCGAACGGCTACTTTCAGATCCCGACTTTCTGTTGCGGGCACCGCCGGCGTTCGCCGGAATGGGTCTCGCTCCGGCGGGCGGCTGGCGGGGCGCGGAAGGGGGCCCTCACCCCCCCGACCCCCACTCTCCCGATAACGGGAGAGGGGGGCGCATCTTCTGTGTCTGCGCGACGTTGCGGGATCGTTCCCACGGCGGAGGCACGATGTAGGGGCGCGATTGCTCGCGCCCACCCCGTCCCGCGCTCTTTATGGCTGACCGCGGCGCCGGCCCGTCGCGGGCACCCCGCCTGGCTGCCCGTGCCTGCCGCGCGGACTGACTCCGCGCGTCGCTCGGCTCCTTCGGCACGCGAGCCCGCTTCAGCGGGCTTCCCGTCGTTCCAGACGCGGGATTCATCCCCCGTTTTTGCGTGCCCCGCCGACCCGCCCGGACCATCCGTGTTGCGCCCAGGCCGGCGTACGTGCGCCGGAATGGGTCCATCCACGCCGCACAAATAACCCGCCGCGCTGGACGCCCGCAATCGTCCCGGGCTTGGGGCCCGCGTGCCCCGCCCGTCGCCCAAATCCGCTCGCGGCTTGCGGCCCCGCGCGCCCCATCCGTGTTGCGCCCGCCGGACGCACCATCCACCCGCCCGCGTTCACCCCGCCGACGCCGTGTCGCCGACCGCCGAGGGGCGGCCGGAGCGGCTCCATTCGGCCCAGTCGCCCTGGAGGTGGTGGACGTCGGTGAAGCCGCGGGCGCGGAGGAGGGAGATGGCGACGCCCGCGCGCGCGCCCGATTGGCAGTGCACGATGAGCGGACGGTCGCGGGGGAGCTCGGAGAGGCGCCCGGCGAGGCGGCCCAGGGGGACGTTGCGGCTCCCGGGGATGTGGCCGGCGGCCCACTCCGAGCCGTTGCGCACGTCCACCACCTCCGCCAGCCCCTGCGCGCGGCGCTCGTCGGCCTCCGCGGGAGTGACGCGGTGCAGGATGCCGGCGGCGCGGTGCTTGTCCGCCCAGGCGTCCACCACGTCCGGGGTGCCGTAGCCGCCAGGGGCGTCCAGCCCGATTGCGGCCAGCGCGCGGACCGCTTCGTCCACGTGGGATTCTTCCGCGACGAGGTAGAAGGGCTGGTCGTAAGGGAGCACCGAGCCGGCCCAGGTCGCGAAGCTCTTGCCCAGCGGCACGCTCAGGGTGCCGGGAATGTGCTGGCGGGCCCACTCGGCGGCGGGGCGCGTGTCCACCAGCGTCGCGCCTGCGGCCAGCAGCTCGTCCACCTTTTCCGCGGAGAGGCGCGGGGGCCGGCGGTGCTCGCCCAGGAGCGGGGGCCCGTCGCGGTTGATGCGCTTCATCTGCGCGAAGTACATCGGCGGCTCGGGCTGGCCGGCGAGCACCTCGGCGGCGAAGGCGTCCTCGTCCGTGTGCTGCAGGGCCCAGTTGAACCGCGTCTCGTACCCCAGCGTGGAGGTGGGGATGGCGCTCAGCGCCTTGCCGCACGCCGACCCCGCCCCGTGCCCCGGCCAGAGCTGCACGAAATCCGGCACCTCCGCCTTGAAGCGCCGCAGGCTGCGGAAGAGAGTGCGCGCCCCCGCCTCCATCGTCCCCGCCAGGTTCGCGGCGCGCTCCAGCAGGTCGGGCCGCCCCACGTCGCCCACGAACACGAAGTCGCCCGTGAAGACGCCCATCGGCGCGTCGGCGCCGCTGTCGGTGACCACGAACGACAGGTGCTCGGGGGTGTGACCCGGCGTGTGCATCACCTGCACGCGCACGTTGCCGATTTCGAAGCGGTCGCCGTCGTGGAGCAGGGTGGCATCGTAGCCGTAGCTCCAATCCGCCCCGCCCTCACCGGAAAGCAGGAGCCGTGCGCCCGTCCTTTCCGCGAGCTCGCGCGCGCCGGAGACGAAGTCCGCGTGGATGTGCGTCTCGGTGACGTGCGTGATCTTCACCCGCTCCTCCTCGGCGGCGCGGAGGTACGGCTCCACGTCGCGCGCGGGGTCCACCACCAGCGCCTGGCCGGAGCAGCCGACGAGCCAGCTCGCCTGGGCGAGCTTGTCGTCGTAGAAGCGCTTGAGGATCATGGGCGCCTTGCGGGGTGGAGGGGGCGGTGCCGGCGGACGACAACCTACAAAGATGAACCCCGTTGCGCGAGGGCAGCGGGGTCAGCGGCGGGTCGGGAGGAAGATGGAGCCCCCGTGCTCGTCGGGATCGGCGCGCGTCAGGAGGATGGCGAGCGACTCCAGGGCCGCGAAGACGGCCGCGGCGAACGCCACCCGGAAGTGCCACTCGTGGAAGCGGCTCGTGGCCAGCAGCACCACGGCCATGGTGTAGGCGAGGAAGACCGCCACCTTGGCCGAGTACAGGTGAAGGTCCACGAAGCGCCGGAAGCGCACCCACGCCACGCCCAGCGTGAAGAGCGCCAGCGCCGCCCAGCCGAGCAGCGGCGCCGCGTGCTCCTGGAAGAACGTGGGGCGCAGGATGAAGAGCCACGCCACGGTGGAGGTGGCCAGCAGGTGGTCGGCCAGCGAGTCGGTGCGGCTGCCGACCTCGGTGGTGCACCCCATGCGGCGCGCCAGCGGCCCGTCGATCAGGTCCGTGGCGAACGCCGCCGCCAGCCCGTACCCCAGGAGCCGGTCGTGCCCCTGCATGGCCACGGCCCAGAGCACCGGGATCGAGGCCAGCCGCAGCGCGGTGAGCAGGTTGGGCGGCGAGCTGAGGTATTCGCGGAGGGCGACGAGCATCAACGGCAATCTCACACAGAGACACAGAGGCACGGAGAACCACGAGACGGACGGCGGCCACACATCGCCACGCACCGCATCGCCGGGGGTTGAAACCCCCGGCTGGAGGAGCGGGAAGCCCGCTGAAGCGGGCTCCGGATCCTGACCCATGCGAGCCCGCTTCAGCGGGCTTCCCGTGGTCCCAGCGGGGGGTTTCAACCCCTCGCGGCGGCACGGGCGAACCTAGAAGACGGCGGCCAGCAGGGCGATGGCGAGCACGGCCACGCCGATCCCGGATTTCACGGCGGTGGCGACCAGGCGGCCGACGAAGGCGCCCCAACCCACGCGAACGGAGCCGCGCCACTCCCCGCGGTGGCTCATCTCCAGCGCGGCCGCGCCCACGAACGAGCCCACGAACGCCCCGATCACGCTTCCCACGATGGGGATGGGCACGCCCAGGACGGCGCCCGCCAGCCCGCCCAGGATCGCACCCCACGCCGCCCGCCGGCTTCCGCCGTACCGCTCCGCGTAGCGCCCGCCCAGCACGAACTCCGCCACCTCCGCCAGCGCCGCGAGCGCCGCGGCGAAGAGCACGGTGAACAGGCTCACGTCCTGGAACCCCGTCGCCCACGCGAACGCCCCCAGCGCCACCACCTGCAGCCAGATCCCCGGCAGCCCGAACGGGATCAGCAGGAGCCCGGCCACCTGCGCCAGCACCAGCAGCGCGACCCGTATCTCTGCTCCCAAAAGTCCTCTCCCGGTGTCTCCGTGCCTCTGTGTGAGACTAGTAGTAGGAGCGCGTCGTGGCCCCGGAGCGCCCGTCCAGCATGTTCATCTTCAGTTCGAAGTCGCCCGGGTTGGTGGCGGCGGCCTTGGCGACGCCGAAGTCCACCTTGTCTTCCTGCACCAGCTCCATCAGGCACTGGTCGAAGGTCTGCATCCCGTACGTGGCGCGGCCCTCGGCGATGTGCTCTCGGATCTCCTCCACGCGCGCCGGGTCGGCGATGCAGTCGCGGATGGTGCCCGTCACCACCATCACCTCCGCCGCCAGCACGCGCCCCTTGCCGTCCTTGGCCGGGAGGAGGCGCTGCGAGACGACGGCCTGCAGCGACTCGGCCAGGCGCAGCCGGGCCATGGGCTGCTCTTCGGGGGGGAAGGTGGCGACCAGGCGCGAGATGGTGGACGCCGCGTCGCGCGTGTGCACGGTGGAGATCACCAGGTGCCCCGTTTCGGCGGCCTTCAGCGCGATGTCGATGGTTTCCGCGTCGCGCATCTCGCCGATCTGGATGACGTCCGGGTCCTGCCGCAGCGCCGCGCGCAGCCCCACGCGGAAGGAGTCGGTGTCGATCCCCACGTCGCGCTGCGTGATGGAGCAGTTGACGTCGCGGTGGAGGAACTCGATGGGGTTCTCCAGCGTGACCACGTGGCGGCGCATGGTCTGGTTCATGTGCCCCAGCATCGCCGCCTGCGTGGAGCTCTTGCCGGAGCCCGTGACGCCCGTCACCAGCACCATCCCCCGCTCGTTGGAGGCGATCCTGGCCAGCACCGGGGGGAGCCCCAGCTCTTCAAAGGTGGGGATCTCGATGGGGATCACCCGCATCACGATCATGAAGCTCCCCCGCTGGCGGAGGATGTTGACGCGGAAGCGCCCCACGCCGGGGATCCCCCACGAGCAGTCGTAGTCGTTCAGCTCGTCGATGTTGGCGCGGTCGCGCTCGCGCGGGATGAGCTGCAGGGCGATGGCGCGCGTCTGCTCGGGGCTCAGGCGCTGCTTGGTGAGCGGGACGAGCGCCCCGTGGATGCGCGCGCGGAAGACGTCGCCGGCCTTGATGTGCAGGTCGCTGGCCCCGCGCTGCACCGCGGTGTGGATGATGCGCCCCACGGCTTCCTGGAAGTCGCCGGCCGGCGCGCCCTGCGTCATGGTGTCCACGGCTCAGTATCCCGCCTGCTTGTCGACGGTGTTGAGGAGAGGCTCGCCCGCCAGGTACCGCCGGATGTTCTCGGCGATCAGCTCCGTCTCGCGGCGCCAGAAGAGGTGAGAGGCGCCCGAAATGTGCGGCGTGAGAAGCGCGTTGGGAAGGCCCCACAGGGCCGACTCCGGCGGCAGCGGCTCCCGCGCGAACACGTCCAGCGCCGCCCCGCGGATGCGCCCCGTCCGCAGCGCCTCCGCGAGCGCTTCCTCGTCCACCACCCCCCCGCGCGAGATCACCACCACCGTGGCGCCATCCGGCAGCCTCGCCAGCTCCGCCGCGCCGATGCTCCCCTCCGTCCCGCTCGTGCGCGGCACCGTCACCACCAGCACGTCGCTGGCGTCCAGCAGCTTCTCCAGCCCGCCGTCGCCGGTGAGGAGCTCGACGCCCTGCGGGGCATCGCCGGGGCGGCGGCGGGTGGCGAGCACGCGCATCCCCAGCGCCGTGCCGCGGCGGGCCACGGCCCGGCCGATCCCGCCCAGCCCGTGCACGCCCAGCGTCAGCTCCGACAGCTCGCGCACGGGCGCGTCCGCCGTCTCCCACGGGCCCTTGTCCCAGCGGCGCTCCGCCTGCTGCCGCACCGCCCAGTCCAGCCCCCTCGCGAAGTGGAGGATGCAGGCGAGCACCGTGTCCGCGATGGGCTCCGCGTGGATGCCGGCGGAGTTGGTGAGCACCACGTCGGAGGCGAGCATGGCCTCGTGCAGCGACCCGCCCACCCCCGCCGAGCCGGAGTGCGCCCAGCGCAGCCCATCGCCCGCCGCCGCGAAGAGCGCGGCGGGGATCCCGTACCCCATGTACACCTCGGCGCCGCGGATGGCTTGCAGCGCGGCCGGCGTCGGCTCGCCGCCGTCGCCGCTGGCGTCCGCCACCTCATCGACCACCACGACCTCCCAGTCGTCCGGCACGGCGGCGCGGATACGCTGCACCGACCAGTCCGGGATGGCGACCAGCGGGCGCCGGTCGTTGAGGTCCACCACCATGCGCCTCATTCGTCGCTCTGTCCGTCTGAAATGCCGTGGCTCGTTCGTTGATGCGGTGGAAGTGACTCTCCCCTGACCCCCGGAGGGCGAATGCGGTCGTGGTTCCTGTGTGCGGCACTCCCCCTCGTGCTCTCCGCGTGCGCGCAGGGGATCATCGGGAGCGTGATCGGCGGCCCGCCAACGCTGGAGAACGGTACCGGCCGCACGATCATGTACTACGCGTTGAAGCTGGATGATTCTTACGGCATCGACCCCGCCCCCGAACTGCGGGTCGCGGATCAACCCGAACGTCTCGTGCCCCCCGGTGAGCGTCGCGAGATCGACATCCACGGATACAGCCGCGGAGACGACGTGCGCCTGTTCCTCTACCTCGTGGACGCGGCAGCGCAGAAAGCGGCTCTCAGGGAGGTTCTCACGGTGACCAACGGACAGCTCCGCCGTAGGGCCTACCGTGTGGTCGTGGAGAAACTCTGAGGAGCGCTCTCTCTGTGTCTCTGTGCCTCTGTGTGAGCCCGCTGTTTCACCCCAGCCCGAGCACGTCGCGCATGGTGTAGCGGCCGGCGGGCTTGCCGGCGAGCCAGCGGGCGGCGCGCAGGGCGCCCTCGGCGAACAGGGCGCGGTCCTGCGCGACGTGGCCCAGCTCGATGCGCTCGCGGTCGCCGACGAGCATCACCCGGTGCTCGCCCACGATGTCGCCGCCGCGCACGGCGTGGAAGCCGATCTCGCCGCGCGGGCGCGCGCCGGGGTGGCCGCTGCGCCCGTCCACCCGCACGTCGGCCAGGGACACGCCGCGGCCGCGGGCCAGCGCCTCGCCCAGGGCCAGCGCCGTGCCGCTGGGGGCGTCGGCCTTGCGGCGGTGGTGCGCTTCCACGACCTCGGCGTCGACGTCGTCGCCCAGGACGGCGGCGGCGCGCTCGGCCAGGGCCAGCAGCAGGTTGACCCCCACGCTGAAGTTGGCGGCCAGCAGGACGGGCGAGCGCTGGGCGGCATGGGCCAGCACGCGCTCGCCCTCGCCGCCCAGCCCGGTGGTGCCCACCACGAGCGCCTTTCCGGCCAGCTCCGCTCCCTGCCCTTCCACCAGGCGCGCCAGCAGCTCGGGGGAGGAGAAGTCGACGACCACGTCGGCCTGGCGGATCCAGGAGCCGGCGGTCTCGGGCGTTTCCACGACGGGGCACCCCACGTCGCACCCGCGCTCGGGGACGCGGCCGATGCCGGCCACCAGCTCCAGCCCGTCCTCCTGGTGGATCAGCTCGGCCAGCACGGTGCCCATCCGCCCCGTGGCCCCGCTGAGCACGATGCGCAGCGGCTCAGCGCCCGGCGGCATCGAGCCCCATGGCGTCCATGGCGCCGCGCAGCTCCTGGCGCGCCGCGTCGGAGATCTCCACCAGCGGGAGGCGCGGGTGGCCCACGCGGAAGCCCAGCATCTCCACCGCCGCCTTGATGGGGATGGGATTGGCCTCGCGGAAGATGGCCGCGATCAGCGGGAGGTAGCGGAGCTGGAGGGAGCGCGCCTCGGCCACGCTCCCCTCCAGGAAGGCGTGCGCCATGCGCGAGGTGTCGCGCGGGGCCACGTTGGCCAGCACCGAGATCACCCCCACCCCGCCCAGCGCCATCAGCGGCACGATCTGGTCGTCGTTGCCGCTGTACATCGCCACCCGGTCCGCCACGCGCCGGCAGATCTCGGCCACCTGCGAGATGTCGCCGCTCGCCTCCTTGACCCCCACGATGCGCTCGTCCTCGGCCAGCAGCTCCAGCGTTTCCGGCAGCATGTTGCACGCGGTGCGGCCGGGGACGTTGTAGGCGATGGCGGGTAGGCCGCCCGCGTCCATCACCTTGCGGAAGTGCGCCACGATCCCCCTCTGCGGCGGCTTGCTGTACGGCGGCGGCGCGATCAGCAGGGCGTCGGCGCCGGCCTCGCGGGCCCCGCGCGCCAGCCCGGCCACGGCGGCCGTGTCGCTCCCGCCCGCCCCGGCGATCACGGGGACGCGCCGGGCGGCCTCGTCCACCACGATCTCCACGGCGCGGCGCTGCTCGGCGGCGGACATGGCGGGGGCCTCGCCCGTGCTGCCGTTGACGATCAGCGCGTCGCTGCCCTCGCGCAGGTGGAAGCGGACCAGCTCGCGCAGCACGCCCTCGTCCACTCCATCGTCGCCGAAGGGCGTGACCAGCGCCACGCCCGACCCCACGAAGAGGGCGCGGGCGGGCCTCGGTGTGTCGGGCATCTTACAGCCGGTTGAGGTCCAGGATGTCGCCCGGGAGCACGTCGCCCTCGGGGTCGTCCGGGTCCAGGTCGCGCTCGGTGGAGTCGCGGAAGTCGTCCGCCGCCTCGTCGCCGACCTCGGTGTGGAAGGAGCGGAACACGGAGGCGCCGCACTTCCCGCAGGTCATCCCCGGCTCCGGCTGCTCGTCTTCGAAGAAGTAGTCCTTGCCGCAGTTCTCGCACACCAGCGTGAGCACCGAGGCGCGGGCCTCGCCGGCCGGATTGGCGCGCGGGGACTCGGCCGCCTGCTTCGCCCCCGCGATCGTCGTGTCGTCCGACGTGGCGGCTTCCGCGTTGTGAAGGTGCTGGTTGGGGTCGCGATTCTCGTCTTGCATGCGCTTCCTTGCGTCTCTCGGGTATGCTGCGCGGGTGACGCCGCGTCGGTAGCACAAGGCGGACCAGTCTCACACAGAGACACAGAGGCACAGAGAAAGATGCTTTTCTCCGTGCCTCTGTGTCTCTTTGTGAGCCAATTACCGGAGCCCGACCGCGCTCCGCACCCGGTCCATGGTGGCGTCGGCGATGGCGCGGGCGCGGCGGGCGCCCTCTTCCAGCACCTCGTCCACGTAGCCGGGGCGCGCCAGGATCTCGGCGCGGCGGGCGCGCATGGGGGCGAAGTACTCCTGCAGCGACTCGAAGAGGCGCTTCTTGAAGTCGCCGTAGCCGATGCCGCCGGCGCGGAAGTCGTCCTCCATCCTCGCCACCTGCTCGGGCGAGGCCACGAGGCGGTAGAGGGCCAGGATGTTGGAGCCCGCGGGGTCCTTGGGCGCCTCCAGCGGCGTGGAGTCGGTGACGATGCTCATCACCTTCTTGCGCATCGGCTTCTCGTCCTGGAAGAGCTCCAGCGTGTTGCCGTAGCTCTTGCTCATCTTGCGCCCGTCCAGCCCCGGCACGACGGCCACTTCGTCGCTGATCTCCGCGTCGGGGAGCTTGAAGGTGTCGCCGTACGCGGCGTTGAACTTGGCCGCGATGTCGCGCGTCATCTCCAGGTGCTGCCGCTGGTCGCGGCCCACGGGGACGACGTCGGAGTCGTACAGGAGGATGTCGGCCGCCTGGAGGACGGGGTAGGTGAAGAGGCCGGCGTTGGCGGCGATCCCCTGCTCCACCTTGTCCTTGTACGACACGGCCAGCTCCAGCATGGGCTTGGGCGTGAGCGTGCTGAGGATCCACATCAGCTCCGCGTGGGCCGGGATGTCGGACTGGCGCCAGTACACCGTCTTTTCCGGGTCCAGCCCGCAGGCCAGGAAGTCCACGGTGGCCTCGTGCACGTTCGCCCGCATGGCGTCCGCGTCGCGAAGCGAGGTGAGGGCGTGGAGGTCGGCCAGGAAGACGAACACTTCGCCCCTCCCCTGCATGTCCAGGATCGGCCTCATCGCGCCGAAGTAGTTGCCGATATGGAGAGTGCCCGAGGGCTGGATCCCCGTCAGGATGCGCTTCATGCCAGATCCGGGTGCATCGGTGGTTTGTGGACGCGAGCGCCAGGCGCTGAAACGTGGGATCGAACGCCGGGGCGGAAACGGCCGGGCGCGGAAACGCCGGGGGCTGAAGCCCCCGGCTGGAAGTACGGGAAGCCCGCTGAAGCGGGCTCGGGAGCCGTACCCACGCGAGCGCGCTTCAGCGTGCTTCCCGCCGTCCCAGCAGGGGGCTTCAGCCCCTCGCGGCCGGTGAGGCTGGCAATCCCGCCCGCTCGCGGCTTAACTTAGCCGCCCCTCACGACCGCTGACAAGCAGACATGCCCGATCCGCTCCACGGCCTGCGCGCCGAACCGGACCCGCGCGACCCCCGCGCCCCCGCCCTCCTGCACCCGTGGCGCGAGGGGGAGGCGCTGGACGGGCGCGTCGTCGTGATGGGCGTGCCCTACGACGGCGGGATCCCGTCGCGCCCAGGCGCGCGCTTCGGGCCGCGGGCGATCCGCGAGGGGCTGTTCGCGTTCGGGAGCTGGGACGGGGAGCGGGAGGTGGCGCCGGTGCTGGACCTGGGCGACCTGTCGCCGCCGTCGATGAATGGCGCGGCGGCGCACGCCTCCATCGAAGAGGCGGCGCGGCGCGTATTCGCCGCCGGCGCGCGGCCCATCTTCCTGGGCGGTGACCACGGGATCACGGGATCGCTCATCCGCGGCCTCGCCGCCGCGCGCCCGGACACGCCGCTGGCGCTGGCCACGGTGGACGCCCACCTGGACGTGCGCGAGTACGCGGACGAAGCCTCGCTCTCCAGCGGCACCCCGTTCCGCCGCGCTCTGGAGACGCCGGTGCTGGAGGGGGGCCGCGTGGCGATGCTGGGGCTGCGCCGCTTCGCCAACTCGCGCTTCTACCTGGAGTGGGCCGGGGCGCGGGGCATCCACCTGACCACGGTGGACGAGATCGCCACGCACGGCGCCGAGCGCGCGGCCAAGGCCGCCCTGTACCGCGCCACCTCGGGCGCCGGGGCCCTGTACCTGAGCATCGACATGGACGCCGCCGACGCCGCCGTGGCCCCCGGCGTCAGCGCCCCCGGCATCGGCGGCCTCTCCGCGCGCGAGATGATCGCCATCGTGCGCACCCTCGCCACCGACCCCCGCCTGGTCGCCGCCGACATCATGGAGACCTCGCCGCCCTTCGACCAGGACGGCCGCACCGCCCGGCTCGCCGCCCGCCTGCTGCTGGAGCTGATGGCGGCGATGTGCCCTCACCCGGCGGCCTGAGAGCCGCCACCCTCTCCCACAAACTGCGTGGGAGAGGGGACCAGGTCGGGTGCGGCGAGCGAGGGGATGGAGCGCACCCATGGCGTGGGCGTGATGAATCACCCCCCTATGACGGACGAACGGCCCCCGCTCGCCCCTTGCGAGAGTAGTCCCCTCTGAACCTGTCTGACAAACCTGTAGAGGATCGTTTGCGGCGAGCGCGGTTCCGGTCTCCGCCCGTCAGGACCGCGCTTGGCCGAGCGGGTTTGTGCTAGGAGGAGCCTCC
>CADCTW010000131.1 GCA_902805735.1 uncultured Gemmatimonadota bacterium
GCCCCCGCGCGGGCCCGCACGGGCAGGGTGGCGGTGGTGGACGACGACGGCGACATCCGCGCGTACGCCACGGCGGTGCTGCAGCGCGCGGGCTACACGGTGCACGCGGACGACGGCTCGCGCGGGGCGGCGGCGCGCAGCGCCGCCGCGCGCCCCCTGATGGTGCTGCTGGACCTGAACCTGGAGGAGCGCTCCGGCGCCGACCTGCTGGCCGAGCTGCGCGAGCGCCCGGGGATGGGCGCGGTGACGGTGCTCGCCTTCACCGCCGCCGTCGCCGAGGAGGACCGCAGCGGGGCCGCGGAGGCCGGCTTCGACGGGCACGTCTCCAAGCCCATCGACCCCGAGGCGCTCCTGGCCCGCGTGGACGAGGCGGTCACCGAATCGCGCCGCCGTGCCCCGGCCGCCCCCGCGCCGGCGGACGCCGGGGAGGACGAGTTCTGGGCCCCGCTGCGCGCCCGCTTCCGCGCGGGGGTGCCCGGGCGCCTGGCGGAGCTGGAGGCCGCCGTCGCGGCGGGAGACCGGGTGGCCGCGGCGCGGCACCTCCACAAGCTGCGCGGCACCTCGGCCGGGTACGGCTTCATGGGGCTGGCGGAGGCCGCCGCCGCGGCCGAGGAAGCCCTGCGCGCCGGCGGCGACCTGGCCGCCTCGCCGGCCCTGGCGGCGCTCCTGGACCAGCTCCGCGAACTGTCCGCGAGTACCGGCGGGTGACCCGTTGGGAACCGGCGCCGGTTCCCAAATGGAACCGCGCGTTCCCAACCGGGAACGCGCGGTTTTCTGTTGCGGCGCGCGTAAGTGTTGCTGGGAGGGGTGTTTGCGTCTGTCCGCCCCATTGGGCCGGAGTTTGCCATACACGGGATCGATGGCCTACCCCACGACCTCCGTGCCCATGTCGCAAACGCTTCGCATCGCATTCGCCGACGACGATCCGGTGCAGGGAGACCTGCTCACGGCCTGGCTCCGGCACCTGGGTTTCCAGCCGCTCTCCTTCTCCACCGGCGACGCGCTGGTGGGCTGGGCCGAGCGCGAGGCCGCCGCCGCGGACGCCATCCTGCTGGACGCCGAGATGCCCGGGCGCGACGGGGTGGAGTGCTGCCGCGCGCTGCGCACCCTCCCGGCGTTCGAGGAGGTGCCCATCGCCTTCGTCACCGGCACCACCTGCCCGGCGCTCCACTCGCGCGCCCGCGACGCCGGCGCCCGCAGCGTGATCGCCAAGGACGAGGCGATGCTGCCGCGGGTCGCGTCGTGGCTCGCGGAGGCGCTCGCCGGGCGGGGCTGAGAACAGAAGGGGTCACACAGAGACACAGAGGCACAGAGATCAGTTCTTCTCTGTGCCTCTGTGTCTTTGTGTGAGGTCAGACGTTGTAGGCGTCCCAGCGGGCGCGGAGGCGGTCGAAGAGGGCGCGGACCGGGGTGCCGGGGGCGCCGCCCTCAGGGCCGTCGCGCTCCACGATCAGCTTGAGGAGGGCATAGGCCGCGGTGGCGCCGCCGACCCGCTCCAGCGTGTCAAGCTGGTCTCGCGTGTCGAACCAGAGGGTGGTGGACATGGTGTCCACGCAGCGGACCTGCGCCACCAGGTTCGCGGAGGGGCGCAGCCAGGGGACCCTGTGGTACAGCGCCGGTTCGGGCTCGTCCAGCTGGTAGAGGAGGACGGGGGCGCGCCGCTGCACGTACCGCTCGTCGGCGTACACGCTGCCGAGCACCAGCTCGCGCACCCGCTTCATGAACACGTTGGAGGTGAGGGATAGCAGGGAGGTGGCGCGCAGCTCCACCAGGCTCACCACCTCGGGGATGGTCAGGCGGCGCACGTCGTTCCAGGCGCGCGCGATCTGCACGCGCTCGCGCAGGCGCGCGCCCACGTCCAGCGACACCCGGCGCACCGTGGTCAGCGCCGCCGCGCCGGCCAGGCAGAACGCGCCGGGGACGATGTAGATCAGGATGTCCTGCCACTGCCACCCGCCGTGCTCCAGCTCGCGCCAGGCGTGCACCCCCAGGGCCACGATGGACGCCACCGCCAGCGCGAATAGGATCCGCCCCACCCACGCGGCCCCGTTCAGCGTGAGCCACCCGCGGCGCGGCGCGTCGGGTGTGGTGTAGAGCGCCTCCTGCCGCGTGTTGGTGTCCGAGATGAGGAGCGTGGCGGCCTCGCCGTGGCGGTTGGCGAGGACGGAGCTGCCCACGCCCTGGTTGTCGTACACGCCCCCGTCCATCAGCGGCAGCGCCGGGACGAACTTGTCGCCCAGCGCCGCGCGGGCGCGCTCCAGGCCGCCGGGCCCCCACTCGAACTCGTCCGGGAAGCAGATCGGCTCGAAGCCGCCCGGGAAGCACGACGACGCCGCCACCACGTCCGCCAGCCGCACCTGCGCGGCCACCTCGCGCGGCACCACGAAGGTGCCGTTCCCCACGTACGCGTGCGGGTTGGCGCTGCGCCGGAAGCGGAACGCCACGCCGCTGCGGAACTCCGTGGCGTTGAACACCACCTCCGCCGGTATCCCGCTCCCCTCCATCACCTCCCCGAACCTGCGGTCGCCCAGGAACCCCGGCGCGGCGTACACGCGGGCCGCGCTGCGGATCAGGCTGGCGCGCGCCCGGCTCGCGCCGCCCTGGCTCGCCGCCAGCCCCGCCAGCGCATCCCGCACCACGTTGGTCTCCAACATCCACCCGCGAAACCACTCGCGGAACTCCGCGAACCCCGCCCCGTCCATCTTCTTCACCAGCCACGCCGCCCCAAAGATCGTCCCGCCCGATACCGTCGAAACGGAGGTCACGTTCCTGGTCAGACCCACGTCATCCAGCAGCCCTACCACCCCCAGGTGAAACCCCGCCGCCCGGTACCCCCCGCCGGAAAGCGAGAGCGACAGCGGGCCCAGCGGTGCATCGGGGTCGGCGGGGAACGCGGCGGGTGCTTCGAGGACGGCGGAGTCGGTCATGAGCGGGCGGCCGGAGAGGATTGACGCCATGGAGGGACGGGGCGCGGCGATGGATGGCGCATCTGCCGCGGCGCGCGCTATCTGGGGGGAACGCGTGCCCTGGACGCACGGGAGCGCGTTCGTTCGATGGACGGCGGGCGAAGCGTCAGGGACACCTCACGCACGGGAGCGCGTTCGTTCGATGGACGGTGGGCGAAGCATCAGGGACACCTCGCCCGATCTGCGTCCACCGAGGCTACTCCGGGCGAGGGTGGCACGCAACGCCGCAATTACCGCGCGGCCACGAGCGCGCCCCTGCGCATCGTGGCCGCGTCGCATACCCGTGTACTCGATCGCTCAATGTCCCGCACGATCAGGGTGGCTACCCGTTGCGGCCAGCCGAGCGCGAATCGTCGTGGAGTCGACACACGGCCGTCTCCTTACCGGCGGAACACGAGCACGAGACCTTCCCCCGCGATCGTCAGGTCACGTCCGCTGATGGTGGCCGTCTCCTGGTCGCCCCCGGAAAAGGTCAACACGAGCGCGTTGTTGTTGCGGGTATACGTGCCCGAAAGGGGCTCGCTGTCGGTCGCAACCGTACCCGACTGGGTGATGCGGACGGACAGACTCCCGCTAAACGTGTTGTCCCGGTTCAGGTTGATGTTTCCTCCCGTGACCTCGAGCTTGTCCGCCCCCTGTTGAAACAGGGTCGCCGGCACGGCGACGCCGTTGACCGTGCGAAGCGTGTAGTTCCCGGTGATGCTGTTGTCCGAGCCGGTGGAGTCGCCGCAGGCCGAGAGGCCGAGCGAAAAGAACGCAAGTGCGATGAGCAAGGTACGACGAAGCATGTGACCTCCTGGTGTGTGTGCGCCGGGGTGGCGCGGATACCGCCCGATTGCGGGTGGCGGTACGAAGCGGAACAGAGCTGCGGTTGCATCCCGTTCGTACGATACCATGTCGACAGGGAGACGGAAAGGATCGAGAAAAGAACATCCCGTTTGCAAGAGGGTGATCCGCATGCGCGGAACCAAGAACAGCAGGGCTCGCACAGAGACATGGAGGCACAGAGGAAGATGGGTTTTCTCTGTGCCTCCGTGTCTCTGTGTGATGTCAATTTCTGCTCTTTCCGGCACGGTTGCTGGCGTTCCGCGCCCGTCCGTCTTTCCCGGCGCCGCCGCGCGTCCTATATTCTCGCCTCGACCGACAACCCAGCCGGCTACCCGCGCCGGCCCCGCGCCACACGCGGGGCCGGCGCTCGCACACGCACGCGCGACGAGATGCCCAAGCGCACCGACCTCCAGAGCATCCTGATCCTCGGCTCCGGGCCGATCATCATCGGGCAGGCCGCAGAGTTCGACTACAGCGGGACGCAGGCCGTGAGGGCGCTGCGGGAGGAGGGGTACAGGGTGATCCTGGTCAACAGCAACCCGGCCACGATCATGACCGACCCCGACCTGGCCGACGCCACCTACATCGAGCCCATCACCCCCGAATGGGTGGAGCGGGTGATCGAAAAGGAGAAGCCGGACGCCATCCTCCCCACCATGGGCGGGCAGACGGCGCTGAACGTGGCGCTGGAGCTGCACGACCGCGGGACGCTGGCGCGCCACGGCGTGGAGCTGATCGGCGCCAACGCGCGCGCCATCCGCATGGCGGAGGACCGCAGCGAGTTCGCCAAGGCCATGCGGCGCATCGGGCTGCGGCTGCCGCACGGGGGGTTCGCGCGGTCGCTGGAGGAGGCGCTGCGGCTGGTGGAGGACACCGGCTACCCGGCCATCATCCGCCCGTCGTTCACCATGGGCGGCACGGGGGGCGGGATCGCCTACAACCGCGCGGAGTTCGAGGAGCAGGTGCGCCGCGGGATCGACCTGTCGCCGGTGAGCGAGGTGCTGATCGACCGTTCCGTGATCGGGTGGAAGGAGTTCGAGCTGGAGGTGATGCGCGACGGGGCGGACAACGTGGTCATCATCTGCTCCATCGAGAACTTCGACGCCATGGGCGTGCACACGGGCGACTCGGTGACGGTGGCCCCCGCGCAGACGCTGACCGACGTGGAGTACCAGCGGATGCGCGACGCCGCCATCGCCATCATCCGCGAGATCGGCGTGGAGGCGGGCGGGTGCAACGTGCAGTTCGCGGTCAATCCCGCGGACGGCGAGCTGCTCGTGGTGGAGATGAACCCGCGCGTGTCGCGCTCGTCGGCCCTGGCGTCCAAGGCGACGGGATACCCCATCGCGCGCATCGGCGCCAAGCTGGCCGTGGGCTACACACTGGACGAGCTGCCCAACGCCATCACCCGGTCCACCCCCGCCTCCTTCGAGCCGGTGCTGGACTACGTGGTGGTCAAGTTCCCCCGCTTCGCGTTCGAGAAGTTCCCCGCGGCCGACCCCACGCTGGGGGTGCAGATGAAGGCCGTGGGCGAGTCGATGGCCATCGGCCGCACCTTCAAGCAGGCGTGGCAGAAGGCGATCCGCGCGCTGGAGGTGGGGCGCAGCGGGTGGGAGACGGGGACGCTGGCCGACGACCGGCTGGCGGACGACGACGCGGAGACCATCCGCCGCGGGCTGCGCCGCCCGACCCCCGAGCGGCCGTACCAGATGAAGCGCGCGCTGGAGGCCGGGTTCGCGCACGCGGAGGTGGCGTCGCTCACGGGCGTCGATCCGTGGTTCGTGGCGCAGCTCGGGCAGCTCGTGGAGGCCGAGCGGGGGTACGCGGCGCTGGACGAGGTCACGCCGCGCGAGATGCTGCGCATGAAGCGGATGGGGTTCAGCGACGTGCAGCTCGCCCGCCTGCGCGGCGAGACGGAGGAGGCCGCGCGCGAGCGGCGCTGGGGGATGGGCATCCACCCCGTGTACAACCGCGTGGACACCTGCGCGGGCGAGTTCCCGGCCATGACTCCGTACCTCTACTCCACCTACGCGGAGGAGAGCGAGGCGGAGCGCGGGGAGCGCCGCAAGGTGATGATCCTGGGCTCGGGGCCCAACCGCATCGGGCAGGGGGTGGAGTTCGACTACTGCTGCGTGCAGGCCGCGCTCGCCCTGCGCGACGCCGGGTGGGAGACCATCATGGTCAACTCCAACCCGGAGACGGTGTCCACGGACTTCGACGTGTCCGACAAGCTGTACTTCGAGCCGCTGACGCTGGAGGACGTGCTGGAGATCGTGCGGGTGGAGCAGCCGGACGGCGTGATCGTGCAGCTCGGCGGGCAGACGCCGCTGAAGCTGGCGGAGCCCCTGGAGCGCCTGGGCGTCCGCATCATCGGCACTCCCACGGAGGCCATCGACCGCGCGGAGGACCGCGAGCGCTTCGAGGCGCTGGCGCGCGGGCTGGGGATCAAGCAGCCCCCCAACGGCCTGGCCGTGTCGGTGGACCAGGCGGCGGAGATCGCGGAGCGCATCGGATACCCGGTGCTCCTGCGCCCCAGCTACGTGCTGGGCGGGCGGGGGATGGAGATCGTGTACGACGAGCCCTCGCTGCGCGGCTACTTCGAGCGGGCGGTGCGGGTGAGCCACGACCGCCCCGTGCTGATCGACCGCTTCCTGGAGGACGCCTTCGAGGCCGACGTGGACGCGCTCTCGGATGGCGAGACGGTGGTGATCGGGGGGGTGATGCAGCACATCGAGGAGGCCGGGATCCACTCCGGCGACTCGGCGTGCGTGCTGCCGCCCTTCATGCTCAAGGACCGCCACGTGGAGGAGATGCGCGCGCAGACGCGCCGCTTCGCGCTGGAGCTGGGCGTCGTGGGGCTCATCAACGTGCAGTACGCCGTCTACAACGGCGAGGTGTACGTGATCGAGGTGAACCCGCGCGCGTCGCGCACGGTGCCCTTTGTGTCCAAGGCCACCGGGGTGCCGCTGGCGCGGATCGCGGCGCGGCTGATGGTGGGGGAGAAGCTGGCCGGCTTCGGGCTTCCGGACGAGATCCCGGTGGGCGGGGTGGCGGTGAAGGAGGCCGTCTTCCCCTTCAACAAGCTCCCCGAGGTGGACCCGCTGCTGGGCCCCGAGATGCGCTCCACCGGGGAGGCGATGGGGTTCGACGACTCGTTCGGGATGGCATTCGCCAAGGCCCAGATCTCGGCGGGGATGGTCCTTCCGCACGAGGGCCGGGTGATCATCACCGTGAACGACCGCGACAAGGTGACGGTCACCCCCATCGCGCGGCGGCTCTACGACATGGGCTTCCGCATCGCCGGAACGGGCGGCACGGCGCGGTACCTGCGCGCCCAAGGCATCCCGTGCGAGCACGTCTTCAAGGTGAACGAGGACCGCCCCAACATGGCGGACCACATCATCTCGGGCGACGTGGCGCTGCTGATCAACACGCCCCTCGGCAAGCAGAGCCAGTACGACGACTACGCCACGCGCCGGGCCGCCATCCAGTACGGCGTCCCGTACATCACCACCATGTCCGCCGCCAGCGCCGCCGCCGACGCCATCGGCGCGCTCCGCACGGGCGCGCGCGAGGTGCGCTCGATCCAGGACCGGACGTCGTCGCTGATGCTGCCCCTCTGAAAAGCTGGCCTCACACAGAGACACAGAGGCACAGAGACAAGCTTTTTCTCTGTTCGGGCACCGGTTGGGCCGATCCGGGGTATCTATAGGGGTAGGGGAACCTCTCTGGAGCGGAGACCATGCGTAACGAGTTCACCGCGATCGTGGAGCACGACGGCGAGTGGTTCATCGCGTACTCACCGGAAGTGCCCGGGGCGAACGGGCAGGGTAAATCCAGCGACGAGGCGATCCACAGCCTCGGCGCGGCGATCGAGCTCATCATGCAGGATCGCCGCGAAGACGGGTTGCGCGGGCTTCCCCGCGAGGCGCTTCGATCCACCGTCACCATCGAATGAAGACGGGCGCGCTGCTCCGCTTTCTTCGCATCCACGGTTGTTATCTGAAGAGAGAAGGAGCAGCGCACTCACTCTGGGCCAACCCGAGATCGGACGGTGAGTTGATGCCACAGAGGCACAGAGAGAAGTTCATCTCTGTGCCTCTGTGTCTCTGTGTGAGACCGCTGTTCAGTCGGGCTGCAGGGTGAAGAAGAAGGTCGTGCCGGACTCGGGTGCGGACTCGAGCCAGACGCGGCCGCCGTGGCGCTCCACGATGCGGCGGACGATGGTGAGGCCCACGCCCGTGCCGCCGCCGAACCGGTCGCGCGCGTGGAGGCGCTTGTAGATGCGGAAGATGACCTCATGGTGGCGCGCGGGGATGCCGATGCCGTTGTCGCGCACGTAGAGCACGGGCGGAGTGCCCTCGCGCCAGCCGATCTCCACCCACCGATCGGGGCGGTCGTTGTACTTGACCGCGTTGTGGACCAGGTTCTGGAAGACCTGTCCCACGCGCACCGGGTCGCAGGGCAGGGTGGGGAGGGGGCGCGGGACGCGGATCTCCACCCCCGCCTCGCGGAGCTGGTGGGCGAGCGAGTGGAGCACGTCGTCGATCACCGCGTTCAGGTCTGTGGGGGCGAATTCCATCTCCAGGCGCCCCACGCGCGAGTACTCGAAGAGCGACTCGATCAGCCCGTCCATGCGCATGGTGAGCCGCGTCAGGGTGTCGAGCATCCCCGTGCCCTCCGCGTCCAGGCGGCCGGCGTAGTCTTCGCGCAGCATGTCCGCGTAGTTGCGGATGCCGCGCAGGGGCTCGCGCAGGTCGTGGCTGGCGATGTAGGTGAAGGCGTCCAGCTCGGCGTTGGAGCGGGCCAGCGCGCGGTTCAGCGCCGCGATCTCCTCCGCGTGCCGCAACACGACCTCCGCCACCACGCGGCGCAGGTCCAGCGCCGCGCGCCGGTCGCCCGCCGTCCAGGGGACGGAGTGGCCGCGCACCGTCTCCTTCCACAGCGCGAACGAGCCGCGCGGGGTCAGGCGCACCTCCATCGCGCCGTCCGCCACCGGCTCCATGGGCTTGCGCGGGTCGCCCGCCCAGTTGACGCTCTGCACCACCTCCGGCCGGAACCAGACGATCCACTGCAGGCGCGTGTCGCTGAGCGGGACGGCCAGGACGCCGCTCGCTTCGGCCCCGGGAAGCTCGTCGCGCGCATGGTCCGTGGCCACGAGGCCGCCGGGGAGCGGATGGCCCGCCAGGCGCGCGGCGAGCACCTGGATCGCGCGGGGCGTGGGCGCATCCCCGGCCGTCTCCACGCGGCCTTCGGCGACGATGGCGGCACCCGAGGCGCCCACGAGCTGCAGGAGTGCCGGGTCGCGGGCCAGCTCGCCCGCCCAGTCGCGCGTCCCCGCCAGGCGGTCGGTGAGGGCGGCCAGGGTCTCGGCGCGGCGCAGGTCGGCGTCGCGGTGCTCCTCGGCCTCGGCGGCGCCGATGCGCGCGGAGAAGAGCTGGCCCAGCAGCTCGCACGAGGCGCGCAGCTCGTAGGGGAGGGCGCGCGGGGTGTTGTGGTGGCAGGCGATGAGGCCCCACAGCTCGCCGTCGCGCAGCAGCGAGATGGTGAGGGTGCCCGCCACGCCCATGTTGCGCAGGTACTGGACGTGGACGGGCGCCACGCTGCGCAGCGCCGCCAGCCCCATGTCCAGCGGCCTCCCCGTCCGCGGATGCGCGGCGGGGACGAGCGGCACCGGCCGGTACTCGCGGTCCGGGATGTTGCGCAGCCAGTTGAGCCGGTAGAGGGCGCGCGCCTGCGCCGGGATGTCGGACGCCGGGTAGTGGAGCTCCAGGAAGGGCTCCAGCGACTCGTCGCGCGCTTCCGCCACCACCTCCCCATGCCAGTCCGCGTGGAAGCGGTAGACGAGCACGCGGTCGTACCCGGTCAGCTCGCGCACGGAGCGTGCTATCGAGTCGCAGAGGGAGCGCACGCTGCGCGCCTTCTGCACCTCCACCAGGCCATGGCGAAAGGCGGCGAGGGAGGCGCGGGCCTCGTCCGGCGTCTGCTCGGCGGCGGCCTCCACTTCGATGACGTCGACGCCGTCGTGGCGGTGCACGAGCCCGTCCAGCGCGCGTCCCCCCGCCTCCAGGCGCACGGGATTGGCCGCGCGCGGGTCGTCCAGCTCCAGCGCCTGGCGGATGCGGGCCGCGCCTTCTGGGCCGAACACCTCGGCCAGCGAGCGGCCGAGGAGGGCTTCGGGAGCGGCGCCCAGCCAATCGTGCGCGTTGGCGCTGGCCTGCGCCACGGCGTCGCCGGCCAGCGCCAGCAGCGCGCCGTGGGGCTGGATGGAGCCGGGGATGTGGATCGGCTCGCGATCGCACTCGGTAAGCTCGACGCCGGTGTCCCTCACGCGGTCTCCATCGCGCGGGCGAGCCAGCGCTCCAGCAGGGTGAACGTCTCGTCCGCGGCCCTCACCATCGCCCCGGCGCTCTCCGGATGCGCCTCCGCGTACCCGCCGATGGCGGCCGCGAACGCCTTCCACATCTCCCCCGTGGCGTCGCCGTATCCCGCGAAGAAGGCGCCGCCCGTGTCGGGCCCGATCCCCTGCGACGCGAGGTGGCGGCTGATCACGCGCCCGCCGAGCGTGGCGCCCTCCAGCACGTACATCACCCCCAGCGCCGCGGGCAGACCGTCCACGCGCGGCACCTCGTCCGCGACCGGGAGCCGCGCCGGGTCTGCGCCCAGGGCGCGCAGGTCCGTCTCCAGGAGTGGCAGCTTGCGGCGCCCCGCATCCAGCCCCAGCGCGTCGAGCCCGTCCACCGCGCGCAGCCGTGGCTCCAGCGCGGCGTGGAAGCCCCAGAAAGCCGCCACGATCTCGCGGTAGCGGGCAAGGCCGAGCGCGGGGTCCATGAGCGGCAGCGTTTCCTCGGCGCGCTCGTGCGCGGCGCGCGTCTGCTCCCGCAGCAGGTCGAGGATCGCGGGACGGGTGCGGAGTGCGGTGTTCAAGATGGGCGGCGGCGAAAGTTCAGGACGCGCGGTACTTTCGGGACTCCGCAAGGCCGGGACCGTCCGGGGGCCGCGGGGCTCACACAGAGGCACAGAGACACAGAGAGGAGCAGAATCCTGGGATGTTCCGCGCTGCTCGAGGTGCGCTGTGTTCATGAAGCGGGGGAGAGCGTTCCCGGGGGAAGTCGCGGCGTTCCGCGGCGGCCCCGGGCACTTGCGCGGGGCCGGGGGTGCTGGGATCTTAGCATGTACGCGGCGGCACCCCTTTTGACGCGAGGTTGGCTCCCCTGGCTACGGCACGGATGGAGATCGAGGCGCTTCTCGGCGACACGGCCCGGCTGCGGGCGCAGTTCCAGCGCCGGATCGTGGGGCAGGAGGCCGTGCTGGACGAGGTGCTGGTCTGCCTGCTGGCGGGCGGGCACGCGCTGCTGGTGGGCGTTCCGGGGCTGGCGAAGACGCTCCTGGTGCGAACCCTCGCCGAGGCGCTGGAGCTGGAGTTCCGCCGCGTGCAGTTCACGCCGGACCTGATGCCCGGCGACATCACCGGCACCGAGGTGATCGAGGAAGACCGCACCACGGGCCGGCGCGCGGCGCGCTTCATCCGCGGCCCCGTCTTCACCCAGGTGCTCCTGGCGGACGAGATCAACCGCACGCCCCCCAAGACCCAAGCCGCGCTCCTGGAGGCGATGCAGGAGGGCCGCGTCACGGCCGGCGGGGAGGACATGATCCTCCCGCGCCCCTTCTTCGTGCTGGCCACGCAGAATCCGCTGGAGCAGGAGGGCACCTACCCCCTCCCCGAAGCGCAGCTCGACCGCTTCATGCTGGACATCCGCCTGGACTACCCCTCGGAGGAAGAAGAGGTGCGCATCCTCCGCGCCACCACCGGTGTGGCCGATGCCGCGGTGGAGCCCGTCCTGGACGCAGAGCGGGTGCTCACTCTGCAGCGCTGGACGCGCGAGGTGCCGGTGGCGGACAACGTCTTCCGCTACGCCGCTTCCCTGGTGCGCGCCACCCGCCCCGGCGACCCCGCCGCCGCCGAAGACGTGCGCCGCTGGGTGCGCTGGGGCGCCGGGCCGCGCGCGGGCCAGGCGCTGATCCTGGGCGCCAAGGCGCGCGCCCTCCTCGCCGGCCGTTTCCACGCCACCCCGGAGGACGTGCGCCGGGTGGCCCTTCCGGTGCTGCGCCACCGCGTCCTGGTGAACTTTCACGCCGAGGCCGAGGGCATCACCCCCGACGCAATCGTGGCGCGCCTGCTGGAGAGCGTGCCGGCGCCGAAGAGCGGGCTGTAGGCGGATGCAAAGGAATCTCACACAGAGACACAGAGACACAGAGGGGGACTTCCTCCCCCCGCGGCTCCTGGAGCGGCTGGGGGGGCTGGAGGTGGTCGCGCGGACGGTGGTGCGCGGCTTCCTGGCGGGGACGCACCGGTCGGCGCGGCGTGGCGCGGGGGAGGATTTCGCGAAGCACCGCGACTACCAGCAGGGCGACGACACGCGCTACCTTGACTGGAAGCTGTTCGCGCGCACCGACCGGCTGCACGTGCGCGAGTTCGAGGAGCACTCCAACCTGGCGGCGTACCTGGTCGTCGATGCCTCGCTCTCCATGGAGTTCGCGGATGGCGACGATCCTGGAAAGCTGCGCTACGCGTCGTTCGTGGCCGCCGCGCTCGCGCACCTGATGCTGGGGGCGGGCGACGCGGTCGGCCTCGCCGCGTTCGGCGCGGAGCCGCGCCTCCTCCTCCCGCCGCGCGCGCGCCGCGGGCAGCTCCACGAGCTCCTCCTGCAGCTCGAGCGGATGCGCCCCGCCGGTGTCGGCTGCGCGGCCGACGCGCTGGACCGCGTGGGCGCCTCGCTCCCGCGCGGCGGGCGCGTCGTCCTCATCTCCGACCTGCTGGAGGAGGACGGTGGCGACGCGCTCGTGGCCGCGGCGGGACGGCTCCGCTCGCGCGGCGACGAGGTGATCGTGATGCGCGTCCTGACGCCCGCGGAGGCGGGGGAGCGGGCGTCCGGGCCGGGGCTTTTCTTCGATCCCGAGCGCCCGTCCCGCGAGGTCGCCGCCGCGCCCGCGGACGACGCGGGGTACGCCGGGCGCGTCGCGGCATACTACCAGGGGATCGCGGACCGGCTGCGCGAGCGCGGCGTGGAGTACGTCCCGCTGACGACGGCGGAGCCGGTGGAATCCGCGCTGGCGGCGTGGGTCGCGCGGCGGAGGGGGTAGGCGGATGCTCACCCTCGGCGCCCCCCTCTTCCTCCTCGCCGGTGCCCTGGCGGCGCTGGTGCCGCTCGCGCTGCACCTGATCCGCAGGCGGCCGCCGTCGCGCTCGCCGCTCCCCACCGCGCGCTTCCTGGCGGAGGATGCGCGCAGCTCGATCCGGGTGAGCCATCCCACGGACAGGCTGCTCCTGGCGCTGCGGATGCTCCTCCTGCTCCTGGCCGGCGCGGCGCTCGCGAAGCCGCGCTGGATTCCGGCCCCGCAGGGCACGCGCGAGGTGGTGCTGCTGGACCGCAGCGCCGCCATGAACGAGGACAACGCGTGGGGCCGGGGCGTCGCGGCCGCGCGCCGCACGCTCCTGGCCCCCGACGGCACCGTGCGAGGCGAGCTGGTCCTGTTCGACACGGCCGCCGTCCGCATCCCAGGCGCGCGCATCACCGCGGCCCTGTTCGACTCTCTCGCCGCGGCGGGTCCGGGGGCGCAGGCGGTCAGCTACTCCGCGGCCCTGCGCGCCATCGGCCCTGTCGCGCGCGAGCTGCGCGGCGCGGATTCGGTGCGCGTGACTATGCTGTCGGCGCTGCGCTGGGGAGGGTGGCGGCCGGGGACGGCGGCGCTGCGCCGGGCGGCCTGGCCGGGCGCCATCGACCTGCCTGAGACCCGGGTTCTGCGGTTCAACACGGTCGGGGGCGAGCCGGGGGCTCGGAAGGACGCGTACGTGATCGCCACGGCGGGCGGTGGGCGCTTCGTGATGCCGGCGCTGGCGGCGGTGGGGTGGCAGGTACGGGGTGGCGGCATGTACAGGATCCTTCCCTCGACCCCGCTGATCTTCGCGATCGAGCCAACCGGTGACGCGGCCTATCTGCGGGAGCGGGCCGAGGCGGGTGCGACCGTGGTGGTGGATGCGGCCGGCGCGGGTGCGGCGATGGCCGATTGGCTCCCCGTGGGCGGCTCCCTTTCGCGCCTCCGCAACGACGCGGGCGATCTCTGGCTCGCCCCTGACCTGCGCCTCCCCGGCGCCATCGAGCGCACGGACGTGCGCCCCAAGCGCGGCGCCCGGGTGATCGGCGCGTGGGACGACGGACGCCCCGCCGTGGTCGCGGCGCGCCTGGGGCGGGGATGCGTGGTGTACGTCGGCACGCGCCTGGAGGATGCCGACCTCCCGCTCTCCGCCGCCTTTCCGCGCGCGCTGGAGCGGATGGCGTGCGCCTGCGATGCTCCCTCGGTGGCCGATGCCAATCTCCCGCTGGACGCGGGCGCGCGCGCCGTCCTCGCGGGCAGCGGCGCGCCTGTCGTGGGCGCGGCGGCGAGCGGAGGGGCGGGTGGCGTGGCGTTCGGGCGATGGCTGATGGGTGGCGCTCTCCTGGTCGCCCTCGCGGAGACGTTCCTGGCTTACCGCCGCCAGAGGGGTACATGACCGTGCGGCAGGGATCGCCGGCCCGAACGGTGGATCGGTGCGCGTCCGAGCGTCGCGGGATTGTACGCCGCGCGCCACGTTGTCGCGGGGTTGTACGTCGCGCGCTCCCTCGCGGCGGAATCGTACGTCACGCACCCCACCACCGGGGGTTGAAACCCCCGGCTGGAACGACGGGAAGCCCGCTGAAGCGGGCTCGCATGGATCGGGATCTGGAGCCCGCTTCAGCGGGCTTCCCGTGGGTCCAGCGGGGGGATTTTTCCCCGCGCGCGGCGGGAGCGGTCCTGTGGGGTCGCGGATGAATTCCGCACGGGCAGCTGCGCCCGTGCTCCCCGTGGCGGAGCGGATGGTGGCGGGGGTGCGCCGCGCGTGGCGACGCTCCGTGCTCGTGCGCGTGATGGTGCTGGCGCCCGCGGGGTTCGTGGCGGCGGCGGTCGTGCTCGTCGCGCTGGACCTGGTGGCGCCGATGAATGCGTCGTTGCGGACGCTGCTTCGCTGGGTGCCGCCGATGCTGGCGGCGGGGGTGCTGGGATGGGCGGCGCGGAGGGTGGCGCGTCCGCCGGCGGATGCGCGGCTGGCGCTGCTGGCGGAGGAGCGCGTCCCGGCGCTCGGCAACCGGCTGGCGACGTCGCTGGAGATGGAGGGCGCACCAGACGGGCCGGTGCGGCGCGCGTTCCTGCACGAGGCGGAGCGCGAGCTGGCGTCGGTGGATCTGCGCGGCATCGCGCCGGTGCGCGTGCGGGGGCCGGCACGGGTGCTCGGCGCGTCGTTGGCGTTCGCGGCGGGTTTTGCGCTCCTGGCGCCCCGCGCCACGGCGGAGGCGTGGCGGCGCTGGACCGATCCGCGCGACGCGTATGAGACGCGGTGGAGGGAGGTGCGCGCGGAAACGCTTCCGCGCGCTGCGGAAACGCCGGTCCCGGCGTTCGACGAGCTGCGCTGGCGCATCCAGCCGCCCGCGTACTCCGGACTCCCGGCCACCACCGGTCGCGGCGACGAGGCGCTCGCCGCCCTTCCCGGCAGCCGCATCCGCCTCTGGAGCCACTTCTCCAACCGCTGGAGCGGGGTGGCGGCGGCGCGGATCGGCGCGGGAGCGCTCCCGGTGCGCCGCCGCGGGGACGAGTGGGTCGTGGAGTGGACGCAGACGCCCGCCGAGCGTGGCATCGCCCTGGAGGCGCGGGCCGGGGGGGAGGTGGCCGCGCGCCGCATCCTCCCCGTCACCGTGCTCCCCGACAACCCGCCGGACGTGACGCTCACGCAGCCCGAAACGGACCTCGTACTCGCGACGGGTACGGGCCGCGTCACCATCCGCGCGGCGGCGGCGGACGATTACGGCGTGGGCGACTTTCTCCTCACCTGGAGCCGCACGCGCGGCAGCGGCGAGTCCTTTGAGTACGTGGACGGCCAGTGGGCGTTCGCCGGGGTCAAGCGCTCCGGCAAGACGGCGGCGGGGACGCTGACGCTGGATCTGGCGGCGCTGCAGCTCCAGGCGGGAGACGTGATCCACGTGCGCGCGGTGGCGCGCGACCACAACGGGGTGACGGGGCCGGGCGAGAGCGTCTCGCGAACGCGCGTGATCCGCGTGGCGCGGCCCGAGGAGATGGACGAGGTCAACACGGATGTCGGCTTCCCCACGGAGCTCCCGGAGAACCCTCTGCTCAGCCAGCGGATGCTGATCATCCGCACGGAGCGCCTGCGGAACCGGGCGCGCGCGATGCCCGCCGCCGCGCTACGCGAGGAGAGCGGGGACATCGGGCACGAGCAGGCGCGCCTGCGCGAGCGCGTGGGCGAGCAGGTCTTCACCCGGGCCACGGGCGGCGCGCAGGACCCGTTCGCCGACCTCAGCTTCACCGAAACGTCCGGGGCGCCCCACTCCCACGCGGAGGAGACCGCGCCGTCCACCCCGCAATCGCGCGAGGCCGAGATCCTGGAGCAGGCCTCCGAGGCGACGGGGCGCGGGACGGTGGATGAAGTCACCCACAAGCACGATGCCGATCCCATCCTGGACGTGAACCGCACGCTGTCGCGCATCTATGACCTCATGTGGGCGTCGGAGCGCGCACTGGCCCAATCCGATCCAGCCGGCTCCCTCCCGCACCAGTACGCCGCCCTGGAGCTGATCCAGGAGATGCGCAGGACCGACCGCCTCCTCCCCCGCGGCGGCGTCAAGGTGGATGCCATCGACATCGCCGCGGCACGGGGCGAAGGGAAGCTGGACGACGCGGCGCCGACCGGGCGCTCCGCCGGAGCCGCCGTCCCCTCCATCCGCCCGCTCCTGGCCGACCTCGACCGCGCCGCGGCGGAGCTGGGCCGGCGACCGGCGCGTGCGGCGTCGCTGGAGCTTTCGGCGCTGGCGGGGCGCCTCCTCGCCGCTCCGGGCG
>CADCTW010000132.1 GCA_902805735.1 uncultured Gemmatimonadota bacterium
CGGGCTCCACGCCCAGCTCCAGGCGCATGCGGGAGCCGTGCGCGGCGGCTGCGCGCAGGGCGGCCGCGCGCTCGCCCGCCGCGTCCAGCGACTGCACCAGCCGCAACGCCACGCGCGACGAGTAGGGATCGTGCGCCGCGCCGCGCCGCCACCACTCCACCGCGTCCATCCTGCGCCCCGCCGCTTCGGCATCGGTGGCGAGCCGCTCCAGCGCCCCGGCGCAGGCGCGGGCCAGCCGGTCGCGCTCCCCGTCCACCCAGCGCTCGAACTCCGGCGCGTCGGAAACGTAGAAGCCGTCCAGGAGCGGCCCGCTGTACTCGGCCATGGCCTCCTCCAGCCGCCCCCCTTCCAGCGCCTCCTCGAACGCCGCCACGTCGCTCCTCACCACCTCCGGCGAGAGGCCGATCTCGTCGCCCACGGACACGAAGAGGCCCGCCCCCAGCTCCTTGCGGAGGACGTAGAGCGACTCCGAGAGGGAGTGGCGCGCCGCGTCCGACGCGTGCTCCGGCCAGAGGAGGGCGATGATGCGCTCGCGCCCCACGGGGCGGCCCCGCGCCACCGCCAGCACGGCGAGAAGCGCGATCCGCCGCTTGTAGGCGGCGCGTCCCGTGACGGGCCCGGACGGGCCCATGAGCACGGGGTCACCCAGGACCTTGAGACAGAGCACGGAGGGAATCAAATACAGCTTTGAGATACGGCAGGAAATGACCTTGAGGGATGGTCGATAGATAACCCCGCGCAGCGCCGGGAGCAAGGCGGAAACGCCCGCTTCCGGCCGCGGCGGGGACCGCCGGACGGCGTCCCGCCCGACCCGCACCGGGACGCGCGACCATGGCCGAGATCCTCTTCCTCTCCTCCTGTCCCACCGTGGCGCGGCGCATCCGCGAAGCCGTGCAGCGCGAGGCCGCCGGCGGCGTGCACCACGTGGTGAGGCCGGCGCGCGGGTGGGCCGACCTCACCGCGCTCGCCGGCGTGTCGTCGTGCGCGGTGGCCTTCGTGGACCCGTACCGCGAGGGCGCGTTCGCCGCCGCCGAGATCCGCCGCCTCCGCGAGCGGGCCCCGGCGCTGGAGATCGTGGCCTGCGCGGACTTCTCCGCCCGCCCCCCCGCCGACGCCTTCTCCCTCGCCCTGCTCGGCGTCCGCGCCCTGGTGGACGGCGCGGAGGGCCCGGCCGCCTGGCTCCGCATCCTTCACCAGCACCTCAACCGCGGCCCCTTGGACGAACTGGTGGAGTCCCTCGCCGAAGTGGTCCCGCCCGGCGTGCACGGCTGGCTCGGCGCCGCCCTCCTGGATCCATCTCTCCCCAACACCGTGCCCGAGCTGGCGCGCGCGGCCCGCTGCAGCCCGCGTACCCTGCGCCGCTCCCTGGGCGCCGCGGGCCTCCCCTCGCCGGAGCAGCTCCTGGCGTGGCGCCGCCTGCTGCACGCCGCCCGTCTCCTGGGCGACGGCCGCACGGCGGACAGCGTAGCGCGCGCGCTCGGCTTTTCCAGCGGCTCCGCGCTGCGCAAGAGCCTGAAGGCGCTCACCGGCCTCCGCCCGCGCGACGTCGCGGGCCCCGCGGGGGTGCGCCGGGTCGCCGCGCTTTTCTTAGTCCGCTGCGGCGGCGAGGCGCTGCGGGCGGCGTGATGAAGGGGAAAGTGCCTAGTGCCTAGTGCCGAGTGCCTAGTAACTGCGGTTCAGGACTAAGGACTTCTGTTACTCGGCACTCGGCACTCGGCACTCGGCACTCGGCACTCGGCACTCGGCACTCGGCACTCGGCACTCGGCACTCGGCACTCGGCACTCGGCACTCGGCACTCGGCACTCCGGTGGCGGCCGGGAGCGCCGCGTGGCCGATGCGGACACGGCGCGGGCGCCGGGACGGGCGCAGGTTGCGGAAAGCCCCTGAACGCGCCCCCTCCGCCAGGAACCGGCAATGAAGTTCCTCGTCACCCTGCTGCAGGGCCTTTCGGGGCGCACTCCCCGCGCCGTGCAGGCGCACTTCCGGCTGGCGGACGGGAGCACGCGCACCTGGCCGGTCACCGTCCATCCCGGCGACGGCGCCATGAGGGTGGTGGAGAGCGGCCGCGACATGAGGATCTCTGCCCGGGTCCGCACCCTGGTGGCCCATTACCCCGATCCGCCCCACCGCGAAGAGCGGCAGATCTCCCAGATCCGGGAGGGATGAACGGCGGGGCTCGAGCGGAGGCACCGGGCAAGGGCCGCCCCGGACCGCATGGTGGCCGATCGGGATACGGAGGGCGGACGGCGTGGGTGCCAGGGTTGGTCATCGCCGGAGCGGCGCGATCCGCCAGCTCTGTTTCTCCGTCTCCAGAGGGGTAGCACATGCCAAACGACACGGGCACCATCGGCTCCATTGCTGCGGCTGGGCAAGGGGGAAACCGCGGCGCCGAGCTATGGGGGATCGACTCCGGCGGTCTGATCTGGACGAGCTACCAGGTTACGCCCGGAGGCGCGTGGAGTGGCTGGGAAGGGCCCGGCTTCAAGGGCCAGCAGGTTCCCGTTTGGCAGGTGGCTGCGGCAGGCCAGAACAACGGGGAGCTGATGCTGTTCGCGCTGGACCGCGACGGCTGGGTGTGGAGTGTAGCCCAGTACGCGCCGGGCGGCGATTGGACGGGCTGGTCGGGCCCCGGCCTCAACGGGCAGCCGGAACAGTTCGTCCACATCGCCGCCGCGCAACAGGCCGGTTCTCGCGGCGTCGAGCTGTGGGCCATAGACACCGATGGCCAGATATGGACCTGCTACCAGCTTACCGCCGGAGGAGCGTGGAGCGGGTGGGAGGGGCCCGGCTTCAAGGGCCAGACGGTGCCCATGCAGCGGCTGGCCGCCGCGGACCAGGGCAACGGCATGGTGGTGCTGTTCGCGCTGGACCAGGGCGGCGCGCTCTGGGGCATATCGCAGTACGCCGCGGGTGGAGACTGGGGGGGGTGGAGCGGCCCGGGGTTCGGCGGCACGGGCGGCCCGTTCACCGACATCACCGTGGTGCAGGGGAGCGGCGGCGGCCAGCTGTGGGCCACGGACGCCAACTCCGAGGTCTGGACCCTCTCGCAGACGTCACCGGGCGCGAGCTGGAGCGCCTGGTCGGGTCCCGCGTTCGGCGGCCAGTCCGTGCCCATGAAGGACATCGCCGCGGCCGGCCAGAACACCGGATCGGTGATCTTGTTCGGCCTGCAGCCCAACGGCCAGCTCTGGAGCATCGGCCAGGGCGGCGGCGGCTGGGGCTCGTGGACACAGCAACCGGGCTCGCCCGCCGCGGTCACGACCGGGTGGGATGTGGCTGGAGCGAACGGAGCCGCGGTGTTGAGCGTGGGGAACGCGCTCTTCGCGGTCGACGCGACTACCGGCAACATCTCCCAGTACGCCGGAACGGCAGGCCAGTGGACCCAGATTGGAGGACCCGCGCACGACTACGAGGGCTCCGAAGACGCCCTCTACCGGATCACGGCGGACATGAGCGCCGTACAGCAGTGGGATCCCGTGGGTCTGTCCTGGACTCCCATCGGCGGCGCGATGGCCAAGCTCATCACGTCGCGCCACCGGCTCCACGGGCTGGACGGCGCGGGCAACGCCTTCATGTATTCTGGCACGCCCAACCAGTGGACTCCCATCGGCGGGCCCTTCCTGGACCTGGACGCGAACGAGGACTACTGCTTCGCTACGGCGGCCGATGGAAGCAGCGTGTCCATGGCGCCGTGCGGCACGACCGCCTGGACTCAGATCGGGGGAGCGATGAGTGGCGTATACGCCACCGGCAACGCCGTGTATGGCGTCAGCTCCACGGGCGCGGTATCGCTCTACACGGGCGTTCCCATGCAGTGGACGGCGATCGGCGGACCGTTCTTGCAGCTTGCGGTCTACGGTGTTCGCCTCTTCGCCATCGCCGCCGACAGGAGCAGCGTCCTGGAATACCGGATCGACCTTTCGGGCGAATGGCAGACGATCGCGGCCGGCGCGGACTCGATCGCCGCCGGTTCGGGATACATCGCCGGCGTCAGCGGGGGGAGCATACTCACCCACGTGCTGGGCGAGATGCCGGATACGGCTTCGCGGCAGCTGCGCTCCATGAGCGCGCCCACCAGGAACGATCCCGTCACCCCGCCGCAGAACCGGTACCGCTGGCTGTTCGAGTTCAAGACCGCGGACCAGGCTTTCGCCGGCTACGAAGGCTGGGTGCAGATGGTCATGGAAGGGCGAGTCCAGTACAAGCTGGGACGAACCCACTTCGATCGTGGCGCCGCATACATGGTTCCGCTCCCCGAAGGGCAGGCGTCGGTTTCCAGGATCACCTACCTGGTGCTGCAAGGCGAGAAGCATTTCCTGCCCGACCACTGGTCACTGGCCACGATCAAGGCGTGGGACCTGACGAGCGGCACGTACTACCTCTTCGACGTGAACCAGGACGTCCCCAACGAGCTGGATCGTCCGGGCTCACTGACGGTGTTCCCCACTTCCACCGGACAGACATCATCGCCCCCGCAGCCGGCGTACGTCTACGTCTGGGCTGCGGACGCCGACACGGCCGTGGGGCACGCCTCGCTGGCGCTGTCGGATGGCACGACGTACATCAGCTGGTGGCCCTCTGGAGAGAACCGGAAGACCCTGGGATGGAAAGGCCTCGCCTACGACGCGCCCCACAATCCCGCCCAGTCCTATGAAGCCGACGTCGACGTGGACAGCGGCGAGGGAAAACCTCCCGGCCTCGTCCTTCCAATCTGGAACCTGGACGAAGACGCGGTGAGGTCATGGTGGACGCCCCTGGATGCCGACCCCGGCAATCACTGGAACCTGCTCACTCTGAATTGCTCCACCGTCGTCTTCAAGGCGCTGCAGACGGGGGGTGCCCTGGCCGCGCTTACGCCGGGTGAGTTCGAGGAATACTGCTTCAACCTCCCCTGGACGCCCAACGACGTGGCGAGGCTGGTGCTGCTGCTGCAATCGAAGCACCAGGGTTGAGCGCCGCGCGAACGACGGAGGCACGGAGAAAAGCATCTTTCTCCGTGCCTCTGTGTCTCTGTGTGAGTCCTACACCGTCCCCCAGACGCGCTTGCCCAGTGCGGAAAGAGCGAGCTCCACCGCCAGGTCCGCGGTGGCGTTGCTGCGGTCCAGGATGGGATTGACCTCCACGATGTCCAGCCCGACGATCTGGTTGGTCTCGGCGAGCATCTCGGCGGCCAGGTGGGCCTCGCGGTAGGTGAGGCCGCCGGGCACCGGGGTGCCCACGCCGGGGGCGTACATGGGGTCGATGACGTCCAGGTCCAGGCTCACGTAGATGCCGTCCGTGCCCAGCGACGCGCTGTCGATGGCGCGGCGGATCACCTCGCCGATGCCGTATCGGTCCACCGCCTCCATTGAATAGACGGCGACGCCGGCCTCCCGCATCAGGTCGCGCTCGACCGGGTCCAGGTCGCGCGCGCCCACCACGGCCACGTTCTTGGGGAGGATCTTGGGCGTCTGCTCGGCGGTGCCGCCCAGCGTCACCAGGCGCTCGTCGCCGATGCCGCAGAGGGCGGCCAGCGGCATCCCGTGGATGTTGCCGGACGGGGTGGTCTCGTGCGTGTTGAAGTCGCCGTGCGCGTCCAGCCAGATCAGCCCCAGGTTGCGCCCCCGCGCCGCGCCGGACACGCTCCCCAGCGAGATGGAGTGATCGCCCCCCAGCACCACGCTGAAGCAGCCGGCGGCGGTGCTCTCGGCCACCTGGTTGGCCAGGCGCTGGCACACGGAGAGGATGGGGTCCAGGTACTTGAGGCGGGGGTCCTCGATCTTGAGCGTCTCGCTGGGCGGCGCGCCGATGTTGCCGCGGTCCGTCACCTCGTGTCCAAGCCCTTTCAGCCGCTCCTCCAGCCCCGCGTAGCGGATGGCGCTCGGCCCCATGTCCACGCCGCGGCGCCCGGCGCCGAAGTCCATCAGGGCGCCCACAATCTCCAGGTTCATCACTCCTCGCGCGGTAAGTGTTGGTTGCATCGCGCCAACATATTAACAGCAGGGGTCACGCAGAGACACAGAGGCACAGAGATCGGTTCTTCTCTGTGCCTCTGTGTCTCTGTGTGACCCCTTCTGTTCAGCGCCTCCGCAGCACCGCCATGGAGCGTCCCGGCATCTCGAACGACGACTGCGGGTCCATCCTGCGCTCGTCCTGCTCGGAGGCGGGGCGGCTGGTGTCGAGCACCACCTCCCAGTGGGCGGGGGTGGGGGTCGCGGGAAGGGTGAAGCCCTGCGGCTCGGGGGCGCCGTTGAAGAGCAGGAGGAAGGTGTCGTCCTCCACCCGCTCGCCCTGTTCGTCCCACTCCAGCATGGCGTCGCCGCCCAGGAGCATGCCGAAGGAGCGCACGTCGCTGTTCCACTCCTCGTCGGTCATCTCGTCGCCGCCGGGGCGCAGCCAGGTGATGTCCTCCAGCTCCGAGCCGCGGATCTTGCGGCCCTGGAAGAAGTGGCGGCGGCGGAACACGGGGTGCTCGCGGCGCAGGGTGGCCGCGCGGCGCGTGAACTCCAGCAGGTCCTGGCCGCGCTCGTCCACATCCCAGTGCAGCCACGAGATCTCGTTGTCCTGGCAGTACGCGTTGTTGTTGCCCCCCTGGGTGCGCCCCATCTCGTCGCCGCCGCAGAGCATCGGCACGCCCTGGGAAAGGAGGAGCGTCGCCAGGAAGTTGCGCTTCTGCTTCTCGCGCTCGGCCAGGATGGCCGGGTCGCCGGTGGGCCCCTCGGCGCCGAAGTTGTACGAGATGTTGTGGTCGTGGCCGTCGCGGTTCTCTTCGCCGTTGGCCTGGTTGTGCTTCTTGTTGTACGACACCAGGTCGTGCAGCGTGAAGCCGTCGTGCGCCGTGATGAAGTTGATGCTCGCGTACGCCTTGCGCCCGTCGTCGCCGTACAGGTCGCTGGAGCCGGTGAGGCGGTACGCCATCTCGTTGATGGTCCCCGGGTCGCTGCGCCAGAATGTGCGCACGTCGTCGCGGTACTTGCCGTTCCACTCCGTCCACAGCACGGGGAAGTTCCCCACCTGGTAGCCGCCCTCGCCGATGTCCCACGGCTCCGCGATCAGCTTGACCTCGGAGAGCACGGGGTCCTGGTGGATCACGTCGAAGAACGACGACAGCCGGTCCACCGCGTGCTCCTCGCGCGCCAGGGTGGAGGCCAGGTCGAAGCGGAAGCCGTCCACGTGCATCTCCTGCACCCAGTAGCGCAGCGAGTCGTTGATCAGCTTGATGACCTGCGGATGGCGCGCGTTCAGCGTGTTGCCCGTGCCCGTGTAGTCCATGTAGTACCGCGGGTCGTCCTTCATCAGGCGGTAGTACGTGGGGTTGTCGATCCCCTTGAACGACAGGGTGGGCCCCATGTGGTTCCCCTCGGCCGTGTGGTTGTAGACCACGTCCAGGATCACCTCGATCCCCGCCGCGTGCAGCGCCCTCACCATCTCCTTGAACTCCCGCACCTGCCCGCCCGTGTCCCCGCTCCCGGAGTAGCGCGCGTCCGGGGCGAAGTAGTTGAGGGTGCTGTACCCCCAGTAGTTGGTCAGCCCCTTCTCGGACAGGTACCCGTCGTCCACGAAGTCGTGGATGGGGAGCAGCTCCAGCGCCGTGACGCCGATGGACTTGAGGTGCTCCACCACGGCGGGGTGCGCCACCCCCGCGTAGGTGCCGCGCAGCTTCTCGGGCACGTCGGGGTGCAGCGCCGTGAGCCCCTTGACGTGCGCCTCGTAGATGACCGTGCGGTGCCAGGGGGTGCGCAGCGGGCGGTCGCCCTTCCAGTCGAACTGGTCGTCCACCACGATGCCGCGGGGCATGGCCGCGGCGCTGTCGCGCTCGTCCTTGACCAGGTCTTCCTCGCCCAGCGGGTAGCCGAACACCTCCGGCGCCCACTGCACCTTGCCGGCGACGGCGCGGGCGTAGGGGTCCAGCAGCAGCTTGGTGGGGTTGAAGCGCAGCCCCCACCGCGGCTCGTACGGGCCCTCCACGCGGAAGCCGTAGGGCTGCCCCGGCTTGAGCCCCGGGATGTAGCCGTGCCACACGTGCGCCGTCCGGTCGCGGAGCCGCACGCGGGCCGTCTCCACTGTGGGGTCGTCCATGTCGAAGAGGCAGACTTCCACGTCCGTGGCGTTCTCCGAGAACAGGGCGAAGTTGACGCCCTGCCCGTCCCACGTCGCGCCCAGGGGGGAACGCCTGCCCGGCAATACCTTGATGTCCACGTGTCCACTCCGTTGTCGATTCCGTCGGCCGGTTGCCGCGGGGCCGGGACGTGGCAAGTAGAGGGCCCGCCCGGCGGCACGCCTCCGCACGGCGGCCGCGCCCTTGCACCCCTGCGGCGCGCGCGCCACCTTGCGGCCGGTGTGCGGGGCAAACGGCGGAGGAGGAGAGAGGACGGATGAAGATCGAAGACGCGCTGGAGCACGTGTCCGACGGCGTGGTGGGGCTGGACGCGGAGTTCCGCGTGGTGTACGCCAACGGGCGCGCGGAGCTGCTGCTGGGCAAGCGGCGCGCCGAACTGGTGGGGCAGGGGTGGTGGGATCTCTTCCCCTACCTGGCCGGCTCCCCCGCCGAGCGCGAGCTGCGCGCGGTGGCCACGGGGCGGCTGGCGCGGCAGTTCAAGGTGTTCCACCCGCCGCGCTACTCCTGGCACGAGGTGCGCGCCGTTCCCTCGGGCGACGGGGTGCTGATGGTGATGCGCGACATCACCGACATCACCCGCGCGCGCCAGCAGGAGAACGTGCGCGAGGCCGTGCGCGAAGTGATCGACCTGGCGCCCGTGGCCATCAGCGTGATGCGCGGCCCCGACCACCGCGTGGAGATCATGAACGTGCTTTCGCGGCAGTTGCTGGGCGGCCGCGACCTGGAGGGAGAAACGGTGCGCTCCGCGCTCCCGGAGCTGGAGGGGCAGGGCCTGTTCGAGATCCTGGACGCCGTGTACTCCACCGGCGAGCCCTTCCAGGGGAGCGAGGTGCCGGTGACCTACGACCGCCTGGGCAACGGCGTGATGCACCAGGGGTTCTTCGACTTCACCTACCAGCCCCTCTTCGACGTGGGCGGCAAGGTGAACGGCGTGCTCAGCGTGAGCGTGGAGGTAACCGGCCTGGTGGCGGAGCGGGCGAGAGTGGAACGGCGCGCCGCCGAGCAGGAGGCCGTCCTCGCGCAGCTCGCCGAGGGGGTGATCGTCACCGACCGCGAGGGGCGCATCACATTCGTCAACCAGACGGCGGAGGAGCTGCACGGCGTGGGGCGGCTGGACGTGGACCCGGCCGAGTACGCCGCCGCCTACCACCTCTTCACCGACGAGGGCGAGTCGTATCCCACAGCCGAGCTCCCCCTTGCCCGCGCCATCCTGCGCGGCGAGACCGTCGCCGGCGCGCGCTGGCGCATCCGGCGCCCGGACGGCACGGAGGTGCTCGTGGTGGGGAACGCGCGCCCCGTGCTGGACGCGGAGGGCGAGCGCGTTGCCGCCGTGCTCACCCTGCGCCGCGCGCAACCGGGCGGTTGAAGCCCTGAACTGCTTGGCTCACACAGAGCAGAGGCACAGAGACGACTTCGCCTCTGTGCCTCTGTGTCTCTGCGTGAGCCGCTGTCAGGTTGCGCGTGCGCGTTCGAGCCGCCGCATGGCGGCGATGCCGAGCGCCGGGCCGAGGGCCAGCACGCCGAAGGCCAGCGGCCACCCGCCGGCGGCGCGGAGCGAGGGGACGGCGGAGAGCGTGACCATGGTGAGGAGGAAGCCGAGCGAGGTCTGCAGCGTGAGAGCGGTGCCGACGGAGTGGGGAGGGGCGACTTCGGTGACGACTGCGCTGAACTGGGCCGAGTCCGCGACGACGGTGAAGCCCCAGACGAGGGCCACGGCCACCACCAGAATGGCGGGGGCGTGGAGAAGCCAGCCGATGCCCAGTGCGCACGCGCCGCTGGCCGCCATCGCCCACACGGTCACCCGCTCGCGCCCCAGCCGGTCCGCCCACTTCCCCGCCAGCACCGCCCCCGCCGCGCCCACGCCGATCACCGCGAAAGCGACGAGCCCGCCCAACGCTCCGGCGCGCTCCCCGGACGCGCCGCGGAGCGCAAAGAATTCCGAAAAGAAGACGCCGACGAAGGCCCACATGGCGTAGAGCTCCCACATGTGCCCGAGGTAGCCGCCGATGGCCAGGCGAGTGGGGCGGTGGCGCAGGGTGGCGCCGACGAGGCCCCAGGAAAAGGGGCGGCGCGCGAAGGGGTAGGGGCCGTCGCGGTACCCCACCGCGACCAGCGCCGCCGCCGCCACGCCGCCCGCCGACGCGGTGAGGACCACGGTGCGGAAGTCGCCGCCCTCCAGCGCGCGCACCAGGTACGGCGTCGCCTTCCCCAGCGTGAGCGCGCCCACGACCGTGCCGATGGCGAGCCCCCGCCCCGACTGGAACCAGGTGGCGATCATCTTCATGGCGGGCGGATACACGCCGGCCAGAAAGAACCCGCTGAGGAAGCGCAGCCCCAGCGCGGCCGCGAACCCCGGCGCGTACACCACCAGCGCGTTTGCCAGCGCGGCGCACAGCGCGGCCACGGCGAAGTAGGGGCGGGCGGGGAAGACGTCCGCCAGGTTGAGGAGGGCCGCGAGCGCCGTGCCCGCCACGAAGCCGAGCTGCACGATGGTGGTGAGCCACGCGCCCTGCTGCGCATCCAGCCCCCACAGCGCGCTGAGCTGCGGCGCCACGGCGCTGGCCGTGAACCACAGCGACATCCCCAGCAGCACCGCCACCGAGAGCAGTGCCAGCATCCGCCAGCGTCGCATCACCGCGATCTCACACGGAGGCACAGGGGCACGGAAAACGAGCTCATCTCTGCGACCACTCCAGGCCGATCGTGGCGGCCCGGCCCGGGGCCGCGAGGCGGCTGATGTCCACGTAGTCGGTGTCGGTGGCGTTCTGGAGGTCGGCGAAGAGGCGCAGGGCGCGGAATTGGTATGAGGCGCGCGCGTCCAGCCGCACGTACGCGGCCTCGCCCGCGCGGCGGGCGCGGCGGCCCAGCAGCGACAGGGACAGCCGCTCCGTGACGGCGCGGCGCGCGCTCACGCTCACGTTCTCCATCACCGGGCGCAGCGCCGACTTGCTGGTGAACCCCTCGGCCGCGCCGGTGGTGAACGAGAGCCAGGTTCCCGTCGCGCTCAGGGCCACGCCCAGCGGCGCCGCCCACGACGCTTCCGCCTCGATCCCGCGGAAGCGCGCGTCCTCCACGTTGCGGGTGCGCCAGGGCTGGTCCGTGGCGCCCATGGGCTTGGCCCAGTCGATGAGCTGGTCGGCGTGGCGTACGAAGCCCGCGATCCCCAGCCGCGCGCCGCGCGCCACGAAGGCGCTGGCGCCCACCTCGGCGCTCCACGACCGCTCCGGGTGCAGGTCCGGATCGCCCACGTTGGAGGGATCCTTGTAGTAGCGCTCCGTCCAGGTGGGCGCGCGGAAGGCGCGGCCCGCGGAGGCCCGCACCCGCGCCCCCGCCGCGGGCCACCACGCCGCCGCCACCGACGGCGACCACTCCGTGCCGTAGCGCTCGTGCCGGTCCGCGCGCAGCCCGGCCGTGGCGGACACGCGCCCCACGCTCCCCGCCGCCACCTCCAGCAGGGCGGCCCCCCGCCGCTCCGCGCGGTCGCCCAGGCGGGCGCTCTCCAGCTCGTCGCTGAACCACTCGGCGCCGCCTGCCACCCGCACCGCGCCGCTGGCCCGCCACCGCGCCATCACCTCGCCGCCCCAGCGCAGGTTCGTGTGCTGGTTGCGGTAGAAGGCCGGATCGGCGCGGCGCAGGATGAAGTCGTCGCCGTGGCGGCGCACGCTGAGCGTGGGCTCCACGGCGAAGCGTGCGTCGGGCGCGGCGCGCAGGGCCAGCGTGCCGGTGGTGGTGCGCGTCTCCTCGTACGACGGCGCGGGCGCGTAGAAGCCGTCCGCGCCGAAGTCGCGCCGCGCGTGCCCGGCGTCGGCGTTGGCCGTCCACGTGCCCAGGGGGATGGAGAGCGCCACGCGCCCGCTCCCCATCTCGTAATCCGTCCCGGCGCGGTGGCCGCCCGAGCGCTGCCATTCGCCGCCCACGTCCGCGCGCGCCCGGCCCAGCTCCGCCGCGTACGACCCCGCGGCCGAGCGCGTGTCCCAGGTGCCGGCCTGCACCCGCGCCCGCGCGCCCCCGCCGCCGCGGCGCGTGACCACGTGGATCACCCCGCCCACCGCGTCGGCGCCGTACAGCGCCGAGGCCGGCCCGCGCACGATCTCGATGCGCTCCACCTGGTCCAGCGGCACGGCGAGGTTGAGGTCGAAGTGGCCCGTCTGCGCGTCGCTGGCGCGTACGCCGTCCACCATCACGAGAACCTGCTCGAAGGTGCCGCCGCGCACGGACACGTCGGCGAGGGCGGGGGAGCGCGGCATCACGTCCACCGCCAGCGCCCACTCCAGCACCTCGGCCACGGTGCGCGCCGGCAGCGCGCGGATCTGCTCCTCGGATATGACTTCCACCCCCCGCGTGGCGCTGGCCGTTCCGGCCGCGGCGCGCGACACGGCGCTCACGCGCATGGTGTCCAGGGGAACGATCCGGTCCTGCGCCGCGAGCGCGGCCGGAAGGAGAACGAGCAGGGCTGTCAGGGTTTTGGTATGCATGCGCGGGAAGATACGCGCCGGCGGGGAGGCGGGCCAGAATGGGCTCACACAGAGACACAGAGGCACAGAGAAAAGCAGTTCTCTGTGCCTCTGTGTCTCTGTGTGAGCCCAGCCGTTCAGAGTGCGGCCAGGTCTACCTGGAAGCGCACCGGCGGGGCGGGTTTGCTGAGCCTGGACGCGAAGCGCAGGGCGGTCAGGATGAGCATCGGCACCGCCGCCGCCGCCAGCACCACCGCGTAAAGGCAGAGCCCCACCGCCGCCGCGACGGCCAGCATCACCCGCGCGATCATGGCCGCCATGGTCAGTTCCCCCGGACGGTGACCTGCTTCACCATCCCGTGCATCACGTGCGGCTTGCCGTCGGACGCGTCGGGGACCATGCAGAGGAAAGCGTACTCGCCGGGCTGGAAGTCGATGGTCACGTCGTTGGACGCGCCCTGGCCCAGGAACGAGGTGCCGCCGATGGGCGCTCCCGGAGGCGGGCCGTCCATCTTCAGGATCCACGAAGCCATCTCCTGCGCGGTCTTGCCCGGGGCCAGGCGCACCACGATCAGCTCGTGCGGCTGCGCGGCCTGGTTGTCCACGCGGATGGTGCGGCGGCCGGCGGCGATCTCGGGCGCCAGCTCGTACGAGTAGTCGGTCAGCGTGATCCTCACCTCCGGCGCCGGGGCCGCGGGCACCGCGTTCTCCACCGGCGTCACCGTCAGGGGGCGCGCCATCCCCTTCATCATGTGCAGCACTCCGTCGGCGGAGGGGATGAAGCAGAGGATGGCGTAGCTGCCCGGCTCCAGGTTGAGGGTGGCCTGCGACCCGGCGCCGGGGAGCGGGGCGTTGGGGCCGCCCACGAAGCGGATCCACGAGGGGGGCGGGCCGGCTTCCACGTTCATGGCGGCCAGCTCCTGGAAGGTGTGCCCTTCCTCGATGCGCACGAGCTGCACGTGGTGAAGCTCGGGGCCGCGGTTCACCAGCTTGAAGGTGGTGAGGCCGGCGGGGATGCTGGCCGGCGCGTCGAAGGCGAAGTCGTAAGCGGTCACCGTCACCACGTTGGCCGCGCGGGGCGGGGTGGCGCTCTCACGGGCGGCGCCTTCCGTGCCGCAGCCGGTGGCGAGCGCCAGGAGGGCGGCCGACGCCAGGGTGGTCCAGGGAGTGGTGCGCATGGATGGGTCTCGTTCGGGGGTTTGCTCCGCGCCGGGCACCCTGCCCGGTTCGTGAGCCAAGGATACGGCAAACGGCTGCGCGCTACATCGGTCGGTTGACCCGGGTCATGCGACCCGGGTCGATCAACCCGCGCGTTCCGATGGCCGGCGGCGAATCTTGTCGCACGAACGGCCGGTGCACCCCGCACCCCCAGTCGCAACCCTCCCGGCAAGGACGCGAACCATGCCCGCCCACGCCTTCACCCGCTCCGCCCGGCTCGGCCTGCTCGCCACGCTGGCCCCCGCCGGGCTCGCCGCCCAGAGCCTGGCCATGAGCGCCCCGGCCAACCAGGGCACCTCCACCCCCGGCGCGCGGCCCGCGACCGCCGAGGCGGTGCCGGGGGCCGCGTACCGCGCCGGGCGCATGCACCGCATGGTGATGGGCTCCGGCTACCGCGCCCTGTGGGGGACGCCGGTCTCGGTGGAGGTGCTCGACGTGGCCCGCTTCGCCGGCGGCCTCACGCCGACCCGCACCGGCGGCGACTTCAGCACGCGCTCGCTGCGCTTCACGGGCGCGGACGGGCGCGAGTACGTGTTCCGCTCCATGGACAAAGACGTGACGCAGGGCCTGCACGCCGATCTCAAGAACACGCTGGCCGACCGCCTGGTGCAGGACCAGGTGAGCGTGGCGCTGCCGGGCGCGGCGCTGGTCGCCTCGCCGCTGCAAAAGGCCGCCGGGGTGCTGCACGCCGCGCCGCGGCTGGTGGTGCTCCCCGACGACGCCGCGCTGGGCGCCTTCCGCGACGAGTTCCGGAACACGCTGGGGACCATCGAGGAGCGGCCCGGCGCGGGCTTCGCGGGCGCCGCGGCGGTGGCGAGCTCGGAGGAGATGCTGGCCGCGCTCGGCGGCGGCCACCAGGTGGACGGCCAGGCGTACCTCACGGCCCGCCTGCTGGACGTGGTGATGGGCGATTGGGGCCGGCACGACGGCCAGTGGCGCTGGGCGCGCTTCGAGGAGAACGGCGCGCAGGTGTGGCGCCCCATCGCCCGCGACCGCGACAACGCCTTCTCGCGCCACGGCGGGTGGATCGCCACCGCGGGCCGCACGCAGATGCCCAAGCTGGTCTCCTTCGACAGCACGGTGGCAAGCCTGCGCGGCCTCACGGACAACGCCCGGCGCCTGGACCGCCAGCTCCTCTCCGCGCTGCCCAGGGAAACGTGGGAGGCCGCCGCGCGGACGCTGCGGGCCCGCCTCACGGACGGGGCGATCGACGAGGCGGTGCGCGCCCTTCCCCCGGCGCACCACCAGCAGGCCGGCGCCATGCTGGCCGGCACCCTGCGCGCCCGCCGCGACCAGCTCCCCCGGATCGCCGCGGCGTTCTACGCCCAGCTGGCGGACGTGGTGGACGTGCACGCCTCCGACGCGGCGGACGTGGCCACGGTGGAGCGGATGGCGGACGGCGGCGTCCTGGTGCAGATCGCCCCGCGCGCCGGTGGCGAGCCCACCTTCCGCCGCCGCTTCGTGGCCGGCGAGACGCGCGAGGTGCGCATCCACCTGGCCGGCGGCGACGACCACGCGCTGGTGCGCGGCACGGCACCGGGCTCCATGCTGGTGCGCGTGATCGGCGGCGCGGGCGACGACGCCCTGACCGACGACGGCACCGTGGCCGCGGGGCGCCGCACCGTCTTCCACGACCACGAGGGGAACAACCGCATCGTCCCGGGGAGCGGCGCGGTGGTGGACGTGCGGGGCTACACGGCCCCGGCGCGCCGCGCCCGCCTGGACAACCCGGAGGCGCCCTCCGACCGCGGCGTGTCGCGCTCCTTCGGGCCCTACGCCAACTGGACGGGCGACGTGGGCGCGGTGATCGGCGCCTCGGCCACCTGGACCCGCCGCGGCTTCCGCCGCGACCCCTTCGCCCGCCGCGACCGGGTGCGCCTGGAGTACGCGCCCATGGAGTCCGGCCTGGCGCTCGACTTCCAGCACGTGGGCCGCGGCATCGGCGGCACCTCGCTGACGGTGCACGCCCGCGCCTCGCGGATCGACCCCTTCCGCTTCCACGGCTGGGGGAACGACACGGGCGCCGAGGGCCCGCGCGACGAGTACCTGGTGGACCAGAGGCTGGCCACGCTGGAGGCCGAGGTGGGGATGCCGGTGGCGGGCGGGGTGCGCTTCGGCGCCGGCCCGGTGCTCCGCTACCGCGGCGCCTCGGCGGACGCGGGCACGCCCTTCGACCTCGCGGCTCCGCGCGGGGCGCACGCCTACAGCACGGCCGGCCTGCGCACGGCGCTGGAGTGGGACGGACGTGACGCGGCGGGCTTCCCCACGCGCGGCGGGTGGGCGCGGGTGTCGGCCGAGGGGCACCAGGGGATGAGCGGCGACGTGACGGGCACCTTTGCCCGCACCCGCGGCGAGGGCGCGGCGTACGTGCCGGTGGCCCGCGGCAACACGCTGGCCCTGCGGGCGGGCGGCGAGCGGGTGTGGGGTGAGTACCCGGTGCAGGAGGCGGCCTTCCTGGGCGGCGGCGAGTCGCTCCGCGGCTTCACCCGCAACCGCTTCGCCGGCGACGCCTCGGCGTGGGCCAACGTGGAGCTGCGCAGTGGGTTCGGGCAGGCCAACCTGGGCGTGGCGCGCGGCCGGCTGGGCGGCATCGTGCTGGCGGACGCCGGGCGGGTGTACTTCGACGGCCGCAGCGAGGGCGGCTGGCACACCACCTTGGGCGCCGGCCTCTACTTCTCCATGCTCGACGGCGCCTACACCGGCACCGTGATCGCCGCCCGCGGCGACGACGGCACCCGCACCTACCTCAAGATGGGCCTGCCGTTCTAAAAGCGGCCTCAGAGAGAGACACAGAGGCACAGAGATGACTTCATCTCTGTGCCTCCGTGGTGTGCCCAGCATGGGCGATGGTCCGGAGGTGAAAGTCCTCCCGGAACTTGGTCGTAGGGACCGAAGCGAGCCGCAAGGCGCCG
>CADCTW010000133.1 GCA_902805735.1 uncultured Gemmatimonadota bacterium
TGGGCTACGGCGAGCTGAACGCGCGGGCCAACCGGCTGGCGCACCACCTGGCGGAGCGCGGCGTGGGTCCGGATGTGCGCGTGGCGATCTGCGTGGAACGTGGCCTGGAGATGGTGGTGGCGGTGCTGGCGGTGCTCAAGGCGGGCGGGGCGTACCTGCCGCTGGACCCGGCGTACCCGGCGGAGCGGCTGCGCTACATGCTGGCGGACGGCGCGCCGGCGGTGCTGCTGACGCAGGCGCGGCTGGAGGGGCGCTTCGCCGCGTCGGGGGTGCCGCGGGTGGTGCTGGACGCGGAGCCGTGCCCGTGGGCGGATGCGCCCGCGCACGACCCGGCACCGGGAGCGCTCACGCCGGAGCACCTGGCGTACGTCGTCTACACCTCGGGCTCCACCGGCGTACCCAAAGGGGTGATGAACGCGCACCGCAACGTGGTGAACCGCCTCGCCTGGGGGCAGCGCGCGTGCGAGCTGGGGCCGGGGGATGGGGTGCTGCAGAACACCTCGCTCAGCTTCGACGTTTCGGCGCGCGAGATCTTCTGGGCGCTGATGGCGGGAGCGCGCCTGGTGCTGGCGGACGCCCGCAGGCAGGGGGACCCCGCGTACCTCGCGGAGGTGATCCGCTCCGGCGAAATCACCACTTTCAACCTGGTCCCCTCGATGCTGCAGGCGCTGGTGGAGGAGCCGGAGGCGGCGCGCTGCCGCGGGCTCCGGCGGATCGTGTGCAGCGGCGAGGCCCTTCCGGCGCCGCTGCTGGCGCGGGTCAGGGAACGCCTCCCCTGGGTGGAGGTGCACAACGTCTACGGCCCCTCGGAAGCGGCGACGGCCGTGGCGGCGCTGGGGTGCGGCGTCGCGGAAGGGGAGAGCACCGTCACGATCGGCCGCCCCACGGCCAACGTGCGGGTGTACCTGCTGCACGGCGCCCAGCCGGTGCCCGCAGGCGTGGCGGGGGAGCTGTACGTGGGCGGCGCGGGGGTGGCGCGGGGCTACCTCCACCGGCCCGCCCTCACGGCCGAGCGCTTCGTCCCCGATCCGTTCGGCGGCGAGCCGGGTGCGCGGCTGTACCGCACCGGCGACCTGGGACGGTGGCGGGCGGACGGGACGCTGGAGTTCCTGGGGCGCAACGACCACCAGGTCAAGGTCAGGGGGTTCCGCGTGGAGGCGGGGGAGATCGAAGCCCGGCTCCGGGAGCACCCCGGCGTCCGCGAGGCCGTGGTGACGGCACGCGGGGACGCGTCGGGAAGCACCCGGCTGGTGGCCTACGTGGTGGGCGCCGCGCCCGGGGCCGAGGTGCTGCGGGCGCACCTGGCGGAGCGGCTGCCGGAGTACATGGTTCCCGCGGCCTACGTGCGGCTGGAGGCGCTGCCGCGCACCCCCAACGGCAAGGTGGACACGCGCGCGCTCCCCGCGCCGGACGGGGGGGCGTACACGCACCGCGGGTACGAGGCGCCGGCGGACGAGACCGAGGAGGCCCTGGCGGAGATCTGGGCGGAGGTGCTGGGGGTGGAGCGGGTCGGCCGCCACGACCACTTCTTCGAGCTGGGCGGGCACTCCCTCCTGGCGGTGAAGGCGGTCTCCCGCGTGCGGGAGGCGCTGGAGGTGGAGGTCGCGCTGGGCGAGATCTTCCAGCGGCCGGTGCTGTCCGAGTTCGCGCAGCACGTCCTCGACGCCCAGCTCGCGCAGTTCGATCCACAGGAGATGGCGCGCCTGGCGGCACTCCTCCACGAACCCGGGATGTCCCCCTCATGAGCTCCGATCTCACACTCGCCCAGCGCCGCACGCTCCTGAAGATGGCGCGCGCCGCCGACGTGGAGCGCAGCGGGGGGAGCCGTTCCCCCATCGAGCGCGCGGACCGTGGGACGCGCCTGCCGCTCTCCTTCGCCCAGTCGCGGCTCTGGTTCCTGGAGCAGCTCGGGGGGCTCGGCAGCGCGTACCACATCCGCGCGCGGCGGCGCCTGCGGGGCCCGCTGCACCGCGAAGCCCTGGGCCGCGCACTGGACCGCATCGTGGCGCGTCACGAGGCGCTGCGCACCACCTTCGTGATGGTCAACGGCGAGCCGGAGCAGCGGATCGCTCCCGAGGGCGTCGGCTTTCGCCTGGGCGAGCACGACCTGAGCGGCCATCCCGACGCGGCGGCGGAGCTGGAGCGGCTGGCCGCGGAGGAGGGGAGCGCCCCCTTCTCCCTGGAGCGCGGCCCCCTGATCCGCGGCCGGCTGATCCGCATGGGGCCGGAAGAGCACTTCCTGCTGCTGACCATGCACCACATCGTCGCGGACGGGTGGTCCACGGGGGTGTTCTTCAACGAGATGGGCGCGCTGTACGGGGCCTTCCAGCGCGGCGAGCCGGACCCGCTGCCGCCGCTGGAGGTCCAGTACGCAGACTACGCCGCCTGGCAGCGGCGCTGGCTGGACGGCGAGGTGCTCAGGCAGCAGTCCGAGTACTGGGGAAACACGCTCGCGGGCGCGCCGGAGCTCCTGGAGCTCCCCACGGACCGGGCGCGCCCGCCGGTGCAGGACCATGCCGGAGGGCTGGCCGCCGTGGAGCTGGACGAGGAGCTGACGGCGGGGCTCAAGGCGCTGGGCGCCCGGCACGGCACCACGCTGTTCATGACGCTCCTGGCGGGGTGGGCCATCGTCCTGGGCCGCCTGTCGTGCGCGGAAGACGTGGTGATCGGCACGCCCTCGGCCAACCGCGGGCGGCGCGAGATCGAAGGGCTGATCGGCTTCTTCGTCAACACGCTCGCCCTCCGCCTGGACCTGTCCGGCTCGCCCAGCGTGGCGGAGCTGCTGGGGCGCGTGAAGGCACGCACCCTGGAGGCACAGGACCACCAGGACATCCCCTTCGAGCAGGTGGTGGAGCGGGTGCAGCCGGTGCGCAGCCTGGCCTACAGCCCCCTCTTCCAGGTGATGTTCGCGTGGCAGAGCGCGTCCGGGGCCGGCCTGGCGCTGCAGGGGCTGGAGGCGGCGACGGGCCGCGGGGTGTCGCAGACGCTCGCCAAGTTCGATCTGCTGCTCACCCTTTCCGAGCGGGACGGGCGGATCGCCGGCGGGGCGGAGTACGCCACCGCGCTGTTCGAGCGCGCCACCGTGGAGCGCTACCTCGGCTACCTTCGCGTGGTGCTGAAGGCCATGGCGGACGACGACCGCCAGGCCGTGGACGCGCTCCCGCTCCTCTCCGCGGAAGAGCGGCGGCAGGTGGTGGAGGGGTGGAACGCCACCGGCGCGCCGTACCCCCGCGGCGTGGGGGTCCACGAGCTGTTCGAGGCGCAGGTGCGGCGCGCGCCGCACGCGGTTGCGGTGGTGGACGGGGACCGGTCGCTCACCTACGCGGAGCTGAACGCGCGGGCCAACCGGGTGGCGCGCGCGCTGGCGGCCCGCGGCCTGGGGGCGGACACCCGGGTCGCCATCCTCATCCCACGCTCGGCGGAGCTGGTGGCGGCGGAGCTGGCGGTGCTCAAGGCCGGCGCCGCGTACGTTCCGCTCGACGCCACGTACCCCGCCGAGCGCACCGCCTCCATGGTGGCCGACAGCGGCTCGCCGGTGGTGCTGAGCCGGTCGGGCGAAACCGTTCCCGGCCTCCCCGGCGTGGAGCGGATCGACCTGGACACCCTGGGCGAGTGGAGCGAGGACGACCTGGGCGTCTCGGCCGGCGGGGAGGCGGTGGCGTACGTGATGTACACCTCCGGCTCCACCGGCGAGCCCAAGGGGGTGATGGTGCCGCACCGCGCCATCGCGCAGCTGGTGCTCGCCAACGGGCAGGTGGACCTGGGGCCCGGCGACCGCGTGGCCATGGCCGCGAACCCGGCCTTCGACGCCGCCACGATGGAGGTGTGGGGCGCGCTCCTGAACGGGGGGCGCGTGGTGGTCGTGGACCAGGACGTCCTCCTGGATCCGCACGCCTACGGGCGGCTCCTGCGGGAGCGGGGCGTCACGGCGCTCCTCATCACCCCCGTGCTCTTCAACCAGTACGCGGAGGTGATCCCCGAAGCGCTGGCGGGGGTGCGCCACGTCCTCACCGGCGGCGACCGCGCGCTCCCCGCCGCGTACGCCCGCATCCAAGGCGAGAGCAGCCGCGCCGCCGTCCACAACTGCTACGGGCCCACCGAAACCACCTGCTTCTCCGTCGCGCACGCCATCGGAGCCGAAGACCTGGCGGACCAGAACCGCAGCGTCCCCATCGGCCGGCCCCGGGCCAACGCGCGCGCCTACGTGCTGGACGGCGCGGGGGCCCCGGTCCCCGTGGGGGTGGTGGGCGAGCTGTACCTGGGAGGCGCCGGGGTGGCGCACGGGTACTGGCGGCGCAGGGGCCTGACGGCGGAGCGGTTCGTCCCCGATCCGTTCGGCCCGGAGCCGGGGGGGCGCCTCTACCGCACGGGCGACCTGGTGCGCCGGCGGGCGGACGGGAGGCTGGAGTTCATCGGCCGCACCGACTTCCAGGTCAAGGTGCGCGGCTTCCGGGTGGAGCTGGGGGAGATCGAAGGGCACCTGGCCGAGCACCCGGCGGTGAGCGAGGGCGTGGTGGTGGCGCGCGAAGACACCCCCGGCGGCAAGCGGCTGGTGGCCTACTACGTGGCGAGGGCGCTCGTGGAGCCCGACGTGCTGCGCACGCACCTGGCCGGGCGGCTCCCGGAGTACATGGTGCCCGCCGCGTACGTGCGGCTGGAGGCGCTGCCGCTCTCCCCCAACGGCAAGGTGGACCGGCGCGCCCTCCCCGCACCCGACGACGACGCGTCCGCCACGCGCGGGTACGAGGCGCCGGTGGGCGAGGTGGAGGCGGCGCTGGCCGAGGTGTGGGCGGAGGTGCTGGGGTTGGAGCGGGTGGGGCGGCACGACAACTTCTTCGAGCTGGGCGGCCACTCCCTCCTCGCGGTCACGCTCATCGAGCGGATGCGGCAGCACGGCCTGCCGGGCGACGTGCGGGCGCTGTACACCCGGCCCACGCTGGCAGCGCTGGCGGCGGAGGTGGAAGGCGGCACCATCGCCGTGGTGGTTCCGCCCAACGCCATCCCGGCCGGGTCCCGGTCCATCACCCCCGGGATGCTCCCGCTGGTGGAGCTCACGCAAGCGCAGATCGACTCCGTGGTGGCCGCGGTGCCGGGCGGCGCGGCCAACGTGCAGGACATCTACCCGCTGGCGCCCCTCCAGGAAGGGATCCTCTTCCACCACCTCCTGAGCGGCGAGCGCGACCCGTACGTGGTCCGCAAGCTCAGCAGCTTCGACGCGCGCGAGCGGCTGGACGCGTACCTGGGGGCGCTGCAGGCGGTGGTGGACCGGCACGACATCCTGCGCACGGCCATCGCCTGGGAGGGGCTGAACGAGCCCGTGCAGGTGGTGTGGCGGCAGGCGCGGCTGCGGGTGGAGGAGGTGGAGCTGGACCCGGCGGGCGACGCGGCGGAGCAGTTGTACGCGCGGCTGGACCCGCGCCGCCAGCGGGTGGACGTGCGCCGCGCCCCGATGCTGCGGGTGTGCGTGGCCCACGATGCGGCCGGGGGGCGCTGGCTCCTCCTGCTGCTGCAGCACCACCTGGCGGGCGACCACACCACGCTGGCGGTGATGCAGTCGGAGGTGGAAGCGCACCTGGCCGGCCGTACGCACACGCTGGCGGCGCCGCTCCCCTTCCGGAACTTCGTGGCGCACGCGCGCCTCGGCACCAGCCCGCAGGAGCACGAGCTCTTCTTCCGGGAGATGCTGGGCGACGTGGAGGAGCCCACCGTCCCCTTCGGGCTGGTGGACGTGCAGGGCGACGGGTCCCGCGTCTCGCAGGTGCGGGAGCGGGTGGATCCGGGGCTGGCGCTCCGCATCCGGGCGGAGGCGCGCCGGTACGGCGTCAGCGCCGCCAGCCTGTGCCACCTGGCCTGGGCACAGGTGCTGGCCCGGGTGTCCGGGCGCGCCGACGTGGTCTTCGGCACCCTCCTCTTCGGGCGCATGCAGGGCGGCGAGGGGGCGGACCGGGTGATGGGCCTCTTCATCAACACCCTCCCCATCCGGGTGCGGGTGGGCGAGGAGAGCGTGGAAGACGCCCTGCCGCGGGTCCACCGGCTGCTGGCGGAGCTGCTCCGGCACGAGCACGCGCCGCTGTCGCTGGCGCAGCGCTGCAGCGGGGTGCAGGCGCCCGCTCCGCTCTTCACCTCCCTCCTCAACTACCGGCACTCCCGGGACGGGGTGCGCGCCCCGGAGCGCGACCCGGTGTGGAGCGGAACACGGAGCCTCCGCGCGGAGGAGCGGACCAACTACCCCGTCACCCTGTCGGTGGACGACCTGGGCCAGGGGTTCGGGCTCACGGCGCAGGCGGAGGCGCCGGCGGACCCGGCGCAGCTCTGCTCGCTGATGCACACGGCGCTGGAACGGCTCGTTGAGGCGCTGGAGACCGCCCCCGGAACCCCGCTCGCCTCGGTGGACGTGCTTCCGGCCGGGGAGCGGCGGCGGGTGGTCGCGGAGTGGAACGACACGGACGCGGCGCCCCCGGGCGAGCCGTTCGTGCACAGGGTCTTCGAGGCGCGGGCCCGCCGGGCGCCCGGCTCCCTGGCGGTGGTGCACGGGGGCGAGGCGCTGAGCTACGCGGAGCTGAACGCGCGCGCCAACCGGCTGGCGCACCACCTGGCGGAGCGCGGGGTGGGCCCGGAGGTGCGGGTGGCCATCTGCGTGGAACGCGGCCTGGAGATGGTGGTGGCGGTGCTGGCGGTGCTCAAGGCGGGCGGGGCGTACGTGCCGCTGGACCCCTCGTACCCGGCGGAGCGGCTGCGCTACATGCTGCGGGACAGCGCCCCCGCGGTGCTGCTGGCGCGGGCGCCGCAGGCGGAGCGGTTCGCGGAGCTGCTCGGCCAGGTGGCGGTGGTGGATCTCGGCGCGCCCGTGTGGCTCGCCCACCCGGCCGGCGATCCGGAGCCGCGCGGGCTGATCCCCGATAACCTGGCGTACGTCATCTACACCTCCGGCTCCACCGGGCGGCCCAAGGGGGTGATGGTAGCGCACCGCAACGCCGCCAACCTGGTGGCGGCGCAGGCCGAAAGCCTCGGGCTGGACGCGGCGAGCCGGGTCCTGCAGTTCGCGCCTTTCAGCTTCGACGCGTGGGTCTTCGAGGTGGCCATGGCGCTCTGCACGGGCGCGTCGCTCCACATCCCGCCGGGCACCGGCGTGCTCGCGGGGGAAGAGCTGGAGCGCGTGGTGGAGCAGGGGCGGATCACCCACGTCACCCTTCCCCCGGCGGTGCTTTCCAGCCTGCCGGAGGATGCCGAGATGGCCCCGGTGCGCACCATGGTGCTCGCCGGCGACGTGGTGCCGGGGGCGGCGGTGAAGCGGTGGGCGCCCGGACGGACGCTGCTCAACGCCTACGGGCCCACGGAGACGGCGGTGTGGGCCACCTTCCACCCGTGCGCCGCCGGCGCGGCGGGCAACCCCTGCATCGGCCGCCCCATCCGCAACACCCGCCTCTACCTGCTGAACGGGGCCGGGGAACCCGCCCCGGCCGGCGTGGCGGGTGAGCTGTACATCGGGGGGGCGGGCGTGGCGCGCGGGTACGTGGGGCGGCCGGCGCTCACGGCGGAGCGCTTCGTTCCCGATCCGTTCAGCGGCGAGCCGGGCGCGCGGCTGTACCGCACCGGCGACGTGGGACGTTGGCTGCCGGACGGGACGCTGGACTTCATGGGGCGCAACGACCACCAGGTCAAGGTCCGCGGCTTCCGGGTGGAGATCGGGGAGATCGAGGCGCGGCTGGGCGAGCACGCGGCGGTACGCGAGGCCGTCGTGCTGTGCCGGGAAGACGCGCCCGGCGACGCGCGGCTGGTGGCGTACTGGGCGGGCCCCGACGAGGTGGACGCCGCCGCGCTCCGCCGGCACGTGGCGCGCGCGCTCCCGGAGTACATGGTGCCCGCCGCGTACGTGCGGCTGGACGAGATCCCCCTCACCCCCAGCGGCAAGGTGGACCGGCGCGCACTCCCGGCCCCGGAGGGCGGCGACCTCGCGCGCGGGGGTTACGAAGCCCCGGTGGGGGAGACGGAAGCGGCGCTGGCGGGGATCTGGACGGAGGTGCTGGGGGTGGAGCGGGTGGGGCGCCGGGACAACTTCTTCGAGCTGGGCGGGCACTCTCTGCTGGCGGTGCGGGTGGCCTCGCGCGTGCGCCAGGTGTGGGGCTCGCTCGTGGCGCTGGGGGACCTCTTCTCCCACCCCACCATCGAGTCGCTCGCCGCCCTGCTGGAGGGGGCGGAGCGGTGGGCCCGGAGCGACCGGGCCATCGCCATCCGGCCCGACGGCCCGGAGGCTCCCCTCTTCCTCGTACACGAGGGCGCGGGGTCGGTGGCGTACGCGCAGCTCCTGCTCCCCCACGTGGACCCGCGCATCCCGCTCTACGCCCTCCCGGCCCCGTCCCCCGCGGAGGCCCCCCTCGGCACCGTGGAAGCCATGGCGGCACGGCTGGCGGGGCTGATCCGCGACGTGCGGCCCACGGGGCCCTACCGGCTGGCCGGCTGGTCCTTTGGCGGGGTGCTCGCCTACGAGGCCGCCGCGCAGCTCCTGGATCAGGGCCACCACGTGGAGTTCGTGGGGATGATGGACAGCTACCACCCGGACTCCCTCCGCGCCGGGGCGGGGGACGGCGGGGAGGGGCGTGCCCTCCTCCTCCAGATGCTCCGCATGGAAGCCGGCGGGCCGGGGCGCGCCGCCGAGCCCGACGACCCGCGCGCGGACGCGGAGCTGGCGGCATGGGTGGAGCGGTGCAGGGACGATGGCACGCTTCCCGGCCACGTCTCGGTGGCGCAGGCCCGCGAGATGCGCGACCGGCTGCGCGCCCACGGCCGCAGCCTGCGCGCCTACCGGCCCCGGCCCCTTCCGGTCCCCGTCCACCTGTTCCCGGCGCAGGACGACGCGGGGGCGGACCCGCGGCGGGGGTGGCAGGCGGTCCTGGATGAATCGTCCATCCACGTGACGCCCGTCCCCGGAACGCACCTGTCCATGATGACGCCGGCCAACGTCGGGCCCGTGGGCCAGGCGCTCTCGCGCGGGATCCGCCTCTCCGGCCGGACCTCCGCGGCCGCCGCAGGCGCTTCGCTTCCCCTGCCGCTCCCGGTATGAGCAAGGTGGAGAACGCCGTCGGGAGGTGCTCCGCAGGCAAGGGCGCATACGGAGCTATGGCGGGAGTGACCGGTTCGAGTCTAGATTTGCGCATGGCCGGAACTCGCGCCGGTTCGATTTGGTTTGGCCGTGGCCGGGCGGGCCCGGCGGTGGGCGGGATGCGGAAGAAGGGAGGGGAGAACCTCACGCGAAAGGAGTGGAGATGAAGCTTCCGACGTCCCTGCTGGATTTCAAGCTGAGCATGCGGATGCTTGCCAAGTATCCCTTCGTGTCGCTGGTGGCGGCGCTGGCTACCTCGTTCGCCATCGCCGCCGGGGCGATCTACTTCGAGGTGGTGAGCGACCTCATCAATCCCAAGCTTCCCCTGGACGACGGCGGGCGCGTGGTGGAGGTGCGCAACGAAGACCTGAACGCCGCCTCCCGCGAAGCGCACTCCCTGCACGACTACGTGGTGTGGCGCGAGAAGCTCCGCTCCGTGCAGGACCTGGGGGCCTTCGCCGTGGCGTCCCGCAACGTGGGGCCCGTGGGGGAGAACGCCCAGCCGCAGGAGGTGGTGGAGATCAGCGCCTCGGCGTTCCGGGTCGCCCGCGTCGCGCCGCTGCGGGGAAGGGGGCTGACGAATGCGGACGAGGCGGGGGGAGCACCTCCGGTCGTCGTCATCGGCGAGCGCCTGTGGGAGAAGCGGTTCGGCCGGGACCTGGGTATCGTGGGGAAATCGCTGGTGGTGGGCGCGACCCCGCACACGGTGGTCGGCGTGATGCCCAAGAGGTTCGCCCTTCCGGTGAACCAGCAGATCTGGGTCCCGTTCCGCGCGAGCGCGCTGGACCATCCGCGCCTCCAGGGGCCGGCCATCGGCACCATCGGCCGCCTTGCCCCCGGCGCCACGCTGGAGGGGGCCCAGGCCGAGCTCAAGGTGATCGGCGAGCGCCTGGCCGCGGAGTTCCCGCAGACCAACGAGCGGCTGCGCCCGCGCGTCCTCCCGTACCTGGACCAGTTCACCCCCGACACGGGTGAGAGCACGGTGCGGCTCGGGGTCAACGTCATCTTCATGATGCTCCTGGCCGTCATCTGCGCCAACGTCGGTGCGCTCGTCTTCGCGCGGATCGTCACGCGCGAAAAGGAGTTCGCGGTCCGGGCCGCGCTGGGCGCCAGCCGGGGCCGCATCGCGACGCAGCTCTTCGTGGAGGCGCTCCTGCTCACCTCCATCGGCGCGGCGGTCGCGCTCGCCGTCGTGTGGTGGGCGGTGCGCACGGGGGAGTCGTTCCTGGAGACCACCCACGGGATCGCTCCTCCCTTCTGGCGGGACACGGCCCTGAACCCCACCACCGTCCTCTACGCCGGGGTGCTGGCGGTGGTGGCCGCCATCGTCATGGGAGTTCTCCCCGCCCTCAAGTTCACGCGCGGGAGCATCGAGGCGAGCCTGCGGCGCGGCTCCGTGGGCGGCTCCGGGATGCGCTCCCGCAGGATGTCGACCGTGGTGATCGTGGTGCAGGTCGCGCTCGCGGGCGCCCTCCTCCCCATCGCCATGACGGGAGCCCTCCGGCTGAACTGGTCCGAGCCCGCCTACCCGGGGATCCAGCCCAGCGAGTACCTCACGGTGCGGTATGGCATCGAGAGCCCCGCGAACACCCCCGCCGCGGCCACTCCTGCCGCGGGCGCTCCAGCCGCGGGCGCTCCGGCCGCGGGCGCACAGGCGGCGGGTGCCCCGGCCGCCGCCGCGCGGGGCGAGGCGGTGCGCCAGGCGATGAAGCGCCGCGTGCTGGCGGAGCCCGGCTTCGCCGGCCTCACCTTCGCCCGCCAGCTCCCCGGATCGACCCACCTCCGCTACCCCATCGAGGTGTCCGCGGACGGGAGCAACTCCTCCTTGGGCGCCCACAACGTGCGCGTGGCCACCGTCGACGAGGACTTCTTCACCACCTTCAAGACGCCGATCCTCGCCGGCCGCGGCTTCCGTTCCAGCGACGTCGGGGCCGACCAGGGCGTCGTGGTGGTGAACCAGCCGTTCGTGAGGTCGGTGCTGGGCGGCCGCAACGCCGTCGGCCACCGCGTGCGCTTCACGACCCCCGGGGGCAAAGAGCCGGGGCGGTGGTACGAGATCGTCGGGGTAGTGCCCGACCTGGGGATGAACCCGCTGAGGCCCAACCGGTCCGCGGGGCTCTACCGGCTCGCGGGCCCCAGCGACGCACTCTCCGGGTACATGGCGATCCGCGTGGAAGGGCGGGCCGAAGACGCCGCGCAGAAGTTCCGCTCCATGACGGGCCAGGTGGACGACGACTTCCTGATCTACGACGTTCGCCCGCTGGGCAAGCTGGTGGATTCGGAGCTGCAGATGGACCGGGCGTTCGCGCTTCTCGTGATCGGGGGGTCGTTCTTCATCGTCCTCCTTTCGGCGGCCGTGACGTTCGCGCTGATGTCGTTCACCGTTTCGCAGCGCAAGCGCGAGATCGGGATCTACAAGGCGCTGGGTGCGGGGCAGCGGAACATCCTCACCTCGGTGTTCCGCCGGGCGCTCCTCCAGCTCGGGCTCGGTGCCGCGCTGGGCGCCGCGGCGTCCATCTTCGTCTTCAGCCGGGCCCCGGGGTCGTCCGTCGATCCGGTGGCGATGCTGGCGGTGGTGGGGGTGATGCTGCTGGTGGGCCTCTCGTCTTGCGGTGCCCCGGCGCTGCGCGCGCTCCGCATCGAGCCGACCACCGCCATGCGGGACGACGCGTAGCATCGCCCCGGCCCGCCGGTTCCACGGCGGGCCGGGGCATTTCACACCTTTCCGCCGTGCCCATGGAAGAGCTTCGCTTCGACGATCCCGACGCGTTCCGCACCGGCCCCCCGTACGAGGTGCTGGCGCGGCTGCGGCGCGAGCACGGGGTGATGTGGCAGCCGCCGTCGCCGCGCACCCCCAGCGGCTTCTGGGTGGTGCTGCGGCACCGCGACATCGTGCGCGTCTCCCGCTCGCCCGCGGAATTCGCCGCGGGTGAGGGGACGCTGCTGTACGACCTTCCCCCCGCGCCCCTCCGCCGCGGCGCGCTGGACATGCTGAGCGGGCAGCTCGGCTTTCGCGACCCGCCGGACCACACGCGGCTGCGGCAGCTGCTGGCCCCCGCCTTCCTGCCGGGCGCGGTGCGCGCGCTGGAGGAGCGCGTGCGCGAGGTGGCGCGCTCCCTGGTGGCGCGGGTGGCGGAGCGCCCGTCGTTCGACCTGGTGGCCGACGTGGCGCTGCCCCTTCCCGTGCAGGTGGTGCTGGGCACGGTGATGGGGATGGAGCCCGAGATGGAGTCGCGCGTGGCGTCGCTGATGCTGCGCGCGCAGGCCGCCGAAGACCCCAGGCTGAACCCGGAGGGGCCGCTGGGCGCCATCGAGGCGCTGGACGAGGTGTACCGGATGGGGGTGGAGTGCATCCGCGAGCGGAGGGCCGCGCCCACGGGAGACCTGCTGAGCACGCTGCTGGGCAGCCGCTCCGCCGACGGCTCCGCGGTGGACGACCGGACGGTGCTGTGGCTGTGGTTCGCGCTGCTCGCCGGAGCGTTCGAGACCGTGGCCGGGAGCGTGGCCGCGGGCGCGCTCGCCTTCCTGGAGCACCCCGCGCAACGCAGGCGGCTGGAGGAGGATCCGGAGCTCCTGCCGGGGGCGATGGACGAGCTCCTCCGCTGGGGCGCGCCCGTGCTCTACTTCCGGCGCACCGCCGTGCGGGACACGGAGGTGGGCGGCCAGCCCATCCGCGCCGGCCAGAAGGTGCTGCTCTGCTACCCGTCCGCCAACCGCGACCCGGAGGTGTTCGCGGACGCCGAGCGCTTCGACGTGGGGCGTACGCCCAACGCGCACCTCACCTTCGGCTACGGGCCCCACTTCTGCCTGGGTGCCCGGCTGGCGGAGCTGCAGCTCCGGTGCGCCTTCCAGGAGCTGCTTCCGCTGCTGGGCCGGCTGGAAGTGGCCGGTCCGGTGGAGCGCGTGCGCTCGTCCTGGCTCAACCGCCTCAGCTCCCTCCCGGTGCGCCGCACCGACGCGTGACGCGCGGGAGTGTGGCGCGCCGGCGGGCCGGCGCCGCCGAGCGGTGTGCATCTTTCGCGTACCCGGGCCTCACGCGCCCGGGCAAGTAGAACGCGGGCAAGGGGATCGTCCTGTCCCTGCGCCAGACCCTTCCGGACAGGGAATCGCGCCCGGGCTCCGGGCGGGGGGGAGGCCGGCTCCGGCGGCGGTGTTCCGCCCCGGCGGCTCCCTTGCGGCCGGGGGACGGAACAACTGGTTCCCCGCCGACAGGGTAAGCGCGGGCCGGAGCGTCATATTGCGCCCCGCGGGCACCTCCGTTAGACTTCTCGGCGCCGTGTCCGAATCCGCCTGTTTTGCGCCAGCGGATTTGATTCCAGGAACGTAGGCCGGGGTTCGTTGTCCGGGCGCGGTCCTGTCCTCCGGTGCCTCAAGAGCCGCCGGTTTTCGAAGCTCCGCGCCTGGCGCGGCACCCTCCCACACCGATAGGGCTTTCATGGCGACCACCCTGAGCACGACCGAGGTGCACGACCCACGGGTCCAGGAGGACTGGGCGAGGGTGCGGGAATCGGGGATCGGCGAGATGATGGCGGGCTACAACCTGGCGCTGGCCCTCTCCATGGTGGGGCAGACCGGGATGGCGGAAAAGCTCCTCGCCGGGGAAGGGTGCAGCCGCGCGCGGCTCCTGGAGGGGCTGGATCCCGCGATGGGGAAGGGCCTGCTGGAGTACCTCGCGATCCGCGGCGTGGTCGCGCTGCGCGGCGACACCGTGCTCCCCACGGAGCGGGGCCGCGCCCTCCTGGGCGAGGTGCCGATGGCCCTGCTGGGCTACTACCACGAGGCGTACAGCCCGGTGCTCCGCCAGGGCGCCTCGCTGCTGGACGGGACGCTCCGCTACGGCACGGACGTGGAGCGGGACGGCGAGGCGCTCGGCCGCCACTGCGAGGTGCTCTTCCGCAGCTTCGGCGGCAGCGTGGTGATGCAGATGCTCGACTCCATGAACGCCCGGTGCGTGCTGGACCTCGGATGCGGCTCCGGCGGGCTCCTGATCGACGCCTGCCTGCGCGACCCGGAGCTCCGCGCCATCGGGCTCGACATCTCGCCCGAGGTGATCCGCTACGGGCGCCAGCGCGTGGCCGCCGCCGGGCTGTCGGACCGCATCCAGCTCGTGGTGGGGGATGCCTTCGCGCCGGAAACCTGGCCCCCCGAGTGCGCGGACGCGGACGCCATCCTCATCGTGGGCACCCTGCACGAGCACTTCCGCTGCGGCGAACAGGCCGTGATCGACGTGCTGGACCGCTACGCGGGCTTCCTGGAGGCGAGCGGAGGGGGAGTGATCCTGGCGGAGCCCGAGCTGCACCGCGACACCGCCGACGCGGACTTCTTCCTGATCCACACGTTCACCCGGCAGGGATACCCGCGCCGGCGCGACGACTGGTGCGCCCTCTTCGAGCGCAGCCGCCTGCAGTGCCGCGAGGTCGTCCAGCTCCCGAACACCGGGTTCCGCTTCGTCTACTTCCACCTGGTGCGGGCTTGAGCCCTGCGCCCACGGCCCCGGGCCAGACGCTCCAGCCCGGCGCGCCCCCCCGGCGGCACGCCGCCGCGCTGCGGCTGGCCCGCATCCCCGAGTTCGCGCTCGGAGAGATCATGCGGGCCGGCCAGCGGGCCGGTGCGCTCGACCTCGCGCTCGGCATCCCCGAGCTTCCCGTCCCCGCCGGCGTGCGCGAGGCGGCGGCCGAGGCCATCCTCCACGGCAACAACCAGTACGCCAACACCTGGGGGGTGCTGGCGCTGCGCGAGGCCGTCGCCGCCAAGGCGCGCGCCTGCCAGGGCGTGGAGGTGGATCCGGAGACGGAGGTCACGGTGACCTGCGGGTCCACCGAGGGGTTCCTTTCCGCGCTTTCCAGCGTGGTGGCCGCCGGCGACGAGGTGCTGCTCTTCGAGCCGCTGTACGAGCCCCACCTCTCGGCCGTGCTCTTCCTGGGCGCGGTTCCGCGCATCGTGACCCTGCACGCGCCGGCGTGGAGCTTCGACCCGGAGGAGCTGGCCAGCGCCTTCGGCCCGCGCACCCGCGCGGTGGTGGTGAACACCCCCGCGAACCCCACCGGCAAGGTGTTCACCCGCGGCGAGCTGGAGCTCATCGGCGCCCTCTGCGAGCGGTGGGACGCGGTGTGCGTGAGCGACGAGATCTACGAGCACATGGTGTTCGACGGCCGCGAGCACCTGTCGCCGCTGGCCGTCGAGACGCTCCGGGCGCGCACGCTTTCGGTGAGCGGGATCTCCAAGACCTTTCGCGTGTCGGGGTGGCGGATCGGCTACGTGATCGCCGCCCCGCAGCTCACGCGCGGGCTCCGCAAGGTGCACGACCTGGCCACGGCGGGGGTGGCGGCGCCGCTGCAGGTGGCGGCGGCGCGCGTGCTCGGCGCGGGGCAGCCCTACTATCTGGAGCTCGCGCGCGACCACCAGGAGCGCCGCCGCCGGCTGGTGGAGCTGCTGGAGCCGCTCGGCTTCACCTGCCACCCCGCGCAGGGAAGCTGCTTCATGATGGCCGAGGTCGGCGCGTTCGGCTTTCCCGACGCCGAGGCCTTCGTGCACCACCTGATCCGCACCTGCCGCGTGGCCATGGCGCCGGGCGGCGTTTTCTATGCCGCGCCGGGCGCCGGCCGGCAGACGGTGCGGGTGTGCTTCGCCAAGACGGACGCGACGCTGGAGGAGGCCGCGGTGCGCCTGCGCGCGCTCGCGCCGGGAACCGGCGGAGCGCCCGCCGTCGGCTGACGGGGCGTACGCGTTGGCGGCGGTCCTCCCCGCCGGGGGCGGAACTTCCGCCGCGCGAGCTCTCCGCCCGGTCCGCGCGGCCGGGCCGGGCGGGCCGGCTCACCCGCGGGCCACGGAACGGCCGCGCCAGGCGGAGCCCGGCCGCTCCCCCCACACCGCTCCTCTTGTGCGACCGTCCGGACGCTATTTACGCAGAGAGAAACGAAATGAGCCAGCCCGTGCTTGAAGCCAAAACGGATGCCCGCGCGATCACCGGGATCGACCACATCGAGCTGTACGTGGGGAACGCCTACCAGGCGGCGCACTTCTACCGCAACGCCTTCGGCTTCGCCGTGACGGCGTACGCCGGGCTGGAAACGGGTGTGCGCGACCGCATGTCGTACGTGGTGGAGCAGGGCGAAGTGCGCCTGGTGCTCACGAGCGGGCTGGCGCCCGAGAGCCCCATCGCGCAGCACGTGCACCTGCACGGCGACGGGGTGCGCGACGTCGCCTTCACCACGGCCGACGTGCACGGCGCCTACGCCCGCGCCGTGGCCAACGGTGCACGCTCGGTGGCGGAGCCGCTCGCCATGGAAGACGCGCGCGGGGTGGTCACCCGGGCCACCATCGGCGCCTTCGGCGACACCATCCACACCTTCATCCACCGCGGCGAGTACCAGGGCACCTTCGCTCCCGGCTTCCGCGCGGTCACCGATGCACCGCCGCCGGTGCCGGTGGGGATCACCGGGGTGGACCACGTGGCGGTGAGCATCGTGGAAAGCGAGTTCGCGCGCTGGGTGGACTTCTACGTCGAGGTGATGGGCTTCCACGAGAGCCAGCACGAGATGGTGTTCACCACGCGCAGCCGCATGAACTCCAAGGTGGTGGAGGATGGCAGCGGCAAGGTCCGCTTCCCCATCGTGGCCCCCTCGGGCGGGAACGGGAAGTCGCAGATCGAGGAGTACCTCGCCTTCCACCGGGGGTGCGGAACGCAGCACATCGCGTTCGGCTGCGACGACATCTGCGGGGCCGTGCTGGCCGTGCGCGAGCGCGGGGTGGGCTTCATCAGCGTCCCCGACAGCTACTACGAGATGCTCGAAGCCCGTGTGGGGGCCGTGGACCCCGACCGGATGGCGCGGCTCGGCGAGAGCCGCGTGCTGATGGACAGCGACGACTGGGGAGTCCTGCTGCAGACCTTCACCAGGCCGCTGCAGGCGCGCCCCACCATGTTCGTGGAGCTGATCGAGCGGCAGGGGGCCCGCGGCTTCGGCGGCGGAAACATCAACGCCCTCTTCGAGGCCGTGGAGCGCGACCAGGCGGCGCGGGGCAACCTGTGAGCGTGGAAACGCTGGAGGCCGCCGGGGCGGCCCTCCCCCGGCTGGCCGAGTGGGCCCGCGCGGCGCGCCCGTCGGCGCTGCAGTCCATGCTCACCCGGGCGTCGCGGCCCGGGGTGGTGTCGCTCGCGCTGGGGTTCCCCGCGCCGGAGCTCTTCCCGCGGGAGGAGGTGGGCCGCGCGGCGGAGCGCGCGCTGGCGGCGGAGCCGCTCGCCCTCCAGTACACCCCGCCGCTGGCCCGGCTGCGCGCGCAGGTGGCGGAGCTGATGGCGCGGCGCGAGGTGAGCTGCTCGCCGGAGCAGGTGTTCCTGACCGCCGGGGCGCAGCAGGGGATGAGCCTGCTCACGCGCCTCCTGCTGGAGCCGGGCGGGAGCGTCGTCGCCGAGCGCCTGGCCTACACCGGCTTCCTGCAGGTGATCGAGCCCTTCCGCCCCCGCGTCGTCACCGTGCCCACCGACCTGGACGAAGGGATGGACGTGGACGCCCTGGAGCGGCTGCTGGCCGGCGGGGAGCGCCCGGCGCTGATCTACGCCGTCCCCCAGGGACACAACCCGCTCACGGTGACGATGAGCGCCGCGCGGCGGGAGCGGCTGGTGGCGCTGGCCCGCGAGCACGAGGTGCCCGTGCTGGAGGACGACGCGTACGGCTTCCTGCAGTACGGCCCCGGCGCGCCCCCGCCGCTGCGCGCGCTGGACGACCGCTGGGTGTTCTACGTGGGCTCGTTCTCCAAGATCCTGGCCCCGGGGCTGCGCCAGGGGTGGGTGGTGGTGCCGGAGGCGTTCGTGCCGAAGCTGGCTATCGTCAAGGAGTCCAGCGACATCAACACGGCCACCTTCTCCCAGTACGTCCTCACGGCGTTCCTGGAGGAGGGCGGCCTCCCGGCGCACGTGGCCCGCCTCTGCGCCGAGTACCGCGCCCGGCGGGACGCGATGGTGCAGATGCTGGAGGAGCACTTCCCCGCGGGGACGCGCTGGCGCGTCCCCGAGAGCGGGATCTTCCTCTGGGTGGAGCTTCCGCGCGGCGTCGACGCGATGCGGCTGCTGCAGGTGGCCGTGGACGAGGAGGACGTCGTGTTCATCCCGGGCTCCGCCTTCGCGGTGGAGGGGGACGGCGGCGCGGCCGAGTGCATACGCCTCAACTTCTCGCACTCGCCGCCGGAGCGGATCCGCGAGGGAATGCTGAGGCTGGCGCGCGCCGTGGCCCGCGTGCAGCGCCGGGGCACCGCGTCCGCGGCGGAGTGAGCGCCCCCGCCTCGCCGCGTGCACGTCCAGGTGCGGAAGCCCGCACATGCCGCCCGTCCGGGCAACTTCCGGTGAGCCGATCATGAACGCGAGCGCGACGCAGCAGGGCGCGGAGACGAAGGGCGACACGGGGATCGCGTTCCGCCATGCGGGGGCGTTCTGGGCGGGTGTAGTCCTCACCGCCGCCGGCGTGCTGGCTCACCTCCCGGAGTTCTTTGGCGCCCGGGAGATGGGCTTCCGCATGGTGGGGATGCCCATGTCGCCGCTGATGCACGGCGGCATGCTGATGGTGGTGGTGGGGCTGGGGCTGGCCGCGTTCGGGCTGATCCCCGCCGGCACCCTGCACCGGCCGGCCCGCGCGCCCGAATCGGTGGTGCTCTTCCGCACCATGGACGACGCCCGGCTCACCCGCCAGCACTGGGCGCTGCTGTTCGTGCTGGGCGTGGCGCTCATGGTGGACGTGATGAAGCCCGCTACGCTCGGCTTCGTCGTCCCGGGGCTGAAGGCGGAGTACGGGATGAGCACCGGCCAGGCGGCCGCGCTCCCCATGATCGCGCTCACGGGCACCACCATCGGGTCGCTCCTCTGGGGGATCCTCGCGGACCGCATGGGCCGGCGCGCGGCCATCCTGCTGGCTTCCATCGTCTTCGTGGGCACCTCCATCTGCGGCTTCATGCCGTCGTACGGGTGGAACCTCTTCATGTGCCTGATGATGGGGCTGTCGGCCGGGGGGATGCTGCCGATCGTGTACGCCCTGATGACCGAGTCCATGCCGGCGCAGAAGCGCGGATGGCTGGTGGTGCTGCACGGCGGGCTGGGCACGGTGGCGGGCTACCTGCTGGCGGCCGGGCTGGCCGCCCTCCTGGAGCCGCAGTTCACCTGGCGGGTCCTCTGGTTCGCGGGCCTTCCCACCGGGCTGCTCCTCCTGGTCCTGAACCGGTGGATCCCCGAGTCGCCCCGCTTCCTCCTGGAGCACGGGCGCGTGGATGAAGCGGAGAGGGTGCTGCGGCGCTACGGCGTCACGGTGACCCGCGTGGACGCGGCGCCCCGGGCGGAGGAGCGCGCCACCCCGGCTCCCGCCGCGCCGGGCCGGTTCCGCCTCCTCGCCCTGTTCCGGCCCCCGTACGGGCTGCGGACGCTCACGGTGGGGGTCTACGCCTTCGCCTGGAGCCTGGTCAACTGGGGGTTCCTGACCTTCACGCCCACCATCCTCCGCGACCGCGGGCTGGACGCGGCCGGCGCCAGCCAGGTGCTGTTCTGGTCCGCGCTGCTCGCCGTGCCCGCCACCGTGCTGGTGGCCTACCTGTACGGGTACTGGAGCAGCCGCAAGACGATGATGCTCTTCACCGCGCTCACCGGCGCCGCGCTGCTCGCGTTCGCCCTGGTAGACCCCGGCGCGGGGGGCGCGCGCACCGCCTGGCTGGTGCCGCTGATGGGGCTGCTGCTGGTGGGCAGCGGCGGGATCATCTCCATGCTGTCGCCCTACACGGCGGAGGTGTACCCCACCTGGCTCCGCGGCACGGGCAGCGGGTTCGCCGCCGGGTGCAGCAAGCTGGGCGGGATACTGGCGCCCCCCCTGGTCGCCCTCACCCTCCTCCACTTCCCGGGGTTCGTGATGATCGGGGTGGTGACGGCGCTGCCGGTGCTCATCTCCACCCTGGTTCTCGCGTTCGGCGGGATCGAGACCCGCGACCGGCCGCTCGAAGAGATGAGCGGCGCCCCCGGCGCGGTGCCCGGGGCCGCCGGCTGACCGGGCAGCACCCCGTCCATCGCAGAGCTGTAAATCCCGGCGGGCGCCCTTCGGGAGCAGCGCCGCGGGGCTCCGCGCAAGCTGCCGCGGCAGGGGCGTTCCCCCGTTTCCGCGTCCGGTAGTCGACCCATCACGGCGAGAGGGTACATGCCACGTCCGGCCCGCTACGTCCAGGACATCGCCGAAGCGATGTCCATCAAGTACAACAACCGCGTGTACGAGAAGAAGCGGCGGGGCGAGGACGTGATCTCGCTCTCGTTCGGCGAAGCGTACTTCGACATCCCGCTCTTCCGGTTCGACGACCTGCCGACGCCGGAGCTGTACCACTACTCCCACTCGCGCGGGCTCCCCGAGCTGCGCGCGCTGCTGGCGGAGTACTACCGCGGCCGGTTCGGCGTGCCGGTGGACCCGGCCACGGAGATCGTCGTGACCGCGGGGTCCAAGATCGCGCTGCACATGGCGTTCATGGCGACCCTCGCGCCGGGCGACGAGGTGCTGATCCACGAGCCCGCGTGGGTCAGCTACACGGAGCAGGTGCGGCTCTGCCACGCCCACCCCGTCCAGGTCCCCTACGAGACCACCGTGGCCGAGTACCGGCACTTCATCACGGAGCGGACCCGCGCCATCGTGGTGAACAACCCGAACAATCCCACGGGCCGGCTCGTCACGTCGGCCGAGTGGGAGGAGCTCCACCGGCTGGCCGACGAGCACGACCTCTACCTCATCTCGGACGAGGCCTACAGCGACTACGTGCTGGAGCCGGGCGGCTTCATCTCGGCCGCAGCGTTCGATCCGGCCAAGACGCACACCATCGTCTGCAACACGCTTTCCAAGAACTATGGGATGTCCGGCTGGCGGATCGGCTACGTCTTCACCAACGAGGAGATGCTGCGGCAGATCCTGAAGCTGAACCAGCACCTGATCACCTGCCCGGCCACGATCCTCGAATGGTACGTGGTACGGCACTTCCACGAAGTGCTCGGCATCACCGCCCCGCAGATCCGCGACGTGGTGGTGAAGCGGCGGGCGGTGGCGCGCATGCTGGACGGCTTCGGACTGCGCTACCTCCCCGGCGAGGGCACCTTTTACCTGTTCGTGTCGATCGAGGAGAGCGGGCTCGGTTCCGAGGAGTTCTGCACCCGGCTGCTGGAGGAGCGCGGCGTCAGCACGGTCCCCGGAATCGGGTACGGCGAGTCGTGCGACCAGTTCATCCGGATCTCCGTCGGCTCCGAAGGGCTGGACCGGATCCGGAGCGGCGTGGAGCAGATCGCGCGGCTGATCCGCGAGACGGCGGCCGTGCCGGAGCTGAACGGCGCGGCCGTCGGGGCCTGAGCCGGCCCCCGGGCCGTTCCCCCGCACCCCTGCGCCCTTAGGACGGGCCTGCCGGGCGGCGTCCCCGGCAGGGCGGTGTAGGGGACGAGTCCCGGCGTGCGCCCCATTCGCCCGCCATCCCGTAGTTTCTGGACACTTGCCGTACCGCGCGCCACCGGCGACCGCGTCACGGCCGAACCCTGGCTCCGCCGGACGCTCATGGCCCACATTCCTGCTGCGCGCTCCGGGGGCACCCCCTGGGCGGATCTCCGCCGGTCGCTGGGAGAGATCCAGGAGCTCGCCCGTCACAATCCCGGGCTGACCGGCTTCATGCGCTTCCGCGCGGAGCAGGCCGCGGGGGCGCCCTCCGAGCGCGGGGCGTGGGTGCCCCTGCACGGCATCTCGCCGTACCTGGTGTGCGCCGTGATCTGCTCCGAGGACCGCACCTTCTTCCGCCACGGCGGCATCTGGTGGTCCGAGCTGTGGCGCCAGACGAGGGTGGCGGCGAAGAAGAGGTCCGGCGTACGCGGCGTGAGCACCATCACCCAGCAGCTCGCCAGGAACCTGTACCTTCACCCGGAGCGCTCCATGAGGCGCAAGCTGCAGGAGGCGATCCTGGCGCGGCGGCTCGAGCGCGCCCTCACCAAGGAGCGGATCCTGGAGCTGTACTTCAACCTGATCGAGTGGGGCGACGGGTTCTGGGGGGTGGAAGCGGCCGCGGCGAGGTACTTCGGCGCCAAGCCCGCGGAGCTGAATCCCGTGCAGGCGGTGATGCTGGCGAGCCTCATCCCCGCGCCCCGGCGTCCGCTGCGCGACCAGAACGCGCTGCGCGCCATCGGCATGCAGAAGCGGCTGACCATCGACCTGTACGCGTGCGGCGTGCTGAGCTACGAAGAGGCGGGCGCCGTCGCCGGGCGTGTTCGTGCCCTGGAGCAGGCCATTCAGCGCGGCGAGCAGGCCCAGGAGGTGTTCCGGCGGAACGAGGAGCTCGCCATCGAGCCCACGCTTCGCGGGCGGCCGGAGATCACCACGCGCAGCGTGATCGCGGACCAGTGCGGCTACGAACGCTCCCAGCGCCTGGCGGCGTTGATGCGCCGTTGCAAGAAAGCCGGGCGCCGTCCCGATCTCCCCCTCTGGTGGACCGACGAGCCGTCAACGGCCGCGGGCGCGTAGGGCCCGGCCACCCCCGCGCCGGCTGCACTTCCACGCGCCGCGCCCCCGTCGGCTTCACGAGAACCGTGTGCCTGCTGCCGCGGCGGCGCCTCGCCACCCCGCGCGGCAGAAACGCCCCCGCGCGGCGGAGCACGCCGGACTCCCCAGCCGCTGATCCCGGGATCCGCAAGAATCCCTGTCGATGGGCCGCCGCCATCGCGGCGCAGGGTACGGGATCCGGGAAGAATCGTCCGTGTAGGGGCGCGATTCACCGTGCCCACCCCCTCCGCTGCCGAGAGCTGCGCTCGCACCGCCCCGGCTCTCGGCGGCTGACGGGGCGGGCGCGATTCGTCACGCCTCGTGTGCCCGGATACCGCGCGCCGGGGCAGCCGAATGGCCCGGTTGCGCCCGCTCGGTTCCCCTGGTCCAGCGCGATACGCCGGTGACGGACGGGAGCCCAAGCTCCGAAGTCCGACGGACCGGATCATACGATCCGCTCGGCCCTCGGGTTCGTCATTCCCATCAGGAACGACGGTTGGTGACGTAATTGATTCGGCGGCGCGCCGGGTGCGTTCCACACGTATCCCGCGCCTTGTCGCGTATCCAGCGGGCGGATAATATAACGAACGTGCTTCCCATCAGACCTCGCAACAAGACCATTTCCCGGAATTATGTGCGGTGGATGGCGAGGCGGTGCAGGGAAGCCCGCAGGGGCATCACCCCCGCAATCGAATCTCAAAGGTGCTTGATGAAAATTTTCTGGACCCTGCCTGTCTCCACCCTGGGGATGGCGAGCCTCGTCCACGTACAGAAGAGCTTGCGCGAGGCGATCGCGGGGGAGCACAGCATCGTCTATCCGCCGGGAGGCACGTGGTACGAATCGCCCGAAAGGCGGATCGAGGGGCTGGGGAATGCCCTGCGCGAGTGCGACGTGATGCTCGGCCTGCCGATGCCCGAGCTGCTGGTGGCCAGGCACAAGCTGGGGCTGCGCGTGCCCGGCATCTTCTTCATGCTGGGCAGGATGCCGAGGGGCGCGTTCAACTACAGGGAGCTCTCGCAGCTTCTCACCAGCGAAGACGTGCTGCTGGGGAACTGCCGGGCGGAGCTGGACCTGGCGGACAGCTTCTTCGAGAACGCGCGCACCGAGCTGCTCCCCTTCGCCTACGACGAGCGCACCTTCCATCCGCTGGATGCCGCGGAGAGGCGCGCGGCGCGGGCACGGCTCGGGCTGGACGATGAAATCCCCGTGCTGGTGTACCCGGGGCGGATCACGCTGGAAAAGAACGTCCACACCGTGCTCCGCGTGTTCCGCGGCGTCCTGGAAAACGTTCCCGGAACCGTCCTGCTGATCGCCGGGCCCGCCTCGGACCAGCTCCCCTTCGGCGGCGTTGGCTCCCACCCCGTCCACCTCACCCGGAGCATGGAAAAGGCCGCGCGCAAGCTGGGGCTTCCCGAGGGGAGCGTGCGCATGCTGGGCTCCCTCGCCCCGCCGCAACTGCGCGAGTGCTACGGCGCGGCCGACGTGGCGCTGAACATGACCCTCCACCACGACGAGAACTTCGGCCTCTCGCAGGTGGAGGCGATGGCGTGCGGCATCCCCGTGGTGGGGACCCGGTGGGGCGGGCTGAAGGACACGATTCTCGACGGGGTGACCGGGTATCAGGTCAGCGCGGTGGTGACCCCCCTGGGCGTGAAGGCCAACTGGTGGGAGGCGGTGGGCCGCACCGTGCAGATCCTGCGCGACCCGGCCGCCCGGGAACGCTTTCGCCGCAGTTGCCCGGAGTACGTCGCGGAGCGCTACACGATGGCGAAGTACCGGGAGCAGCTCGGCCGGCTCATGGCCGGTGCAAAGCGCGGCGACGCCGAGCCCCTGCGGACCACCCCCTTCGCCACGTCGCTCTGGACGGAGTGCCGTTCGAGCCGCGACGCCCGTCCGGGTTTTCGGCGGGGAAGACGGTCGTGGGAGCTGTACCAGGAGCTGATCACGCCTTTCGCGGGGGGTGCCGAGCCCCACATCCCCCTCCACCAGCCGCTGGCGGGGGGCGACGTCCTGGTGCTCTCCGTTCCGGCCGTGGCCGCCCGTGGCCGGGTGGTGGCCAACGATCCCATCTACCCCCTGGAGGCGGAGATTCCGCCCGGGAGCGCCGCGGGCGTGAGAGCGGTGCTGGAGGTGCTGCAGAACGAGCCGGTGATCTCGGCGGAGCGGCTGCTGGGCGGTCATCTGGCCGGCGTGGAGGGCGCATCCGAAGCCGTGGCGTGGATGCTGGAGCAGGGGGTCCTGCTGCGCAGCGCGCCGGGGCCGGAGGGGCTCCGGCCGCCCGGAAGCGAGCTGAGCCGGAGCCTGTTCAAGATCCAGAGGCTCTCGCCGGCGACGGACTTCTACGTTCAGCCCAGCGGGGACTGAGCCCGGCGCGAGGAGCGGCCGGCGGGCCCGGCCCGGAGAGGGATCGCGACCGTGCCGCCCAGGCGGAGCAACGGTGCGGTCCCTTCGAAGCGTTGGCCCAGTCTCCCAACGGTAAAAACCTGAGGTAGCCGAACGCGCCGGACCCGCGGGCCGCCCGCCCGGCGCCTGTCGGCAAACGGACGTTCGCGGAGCGGAACGCGTCAGCTCTCGCACCCCTTTCGCGCCGCCGCTTGACAGGGCCCGCTCGCCTCGTGAAGGTTGCGCCACCGCCTCCCGCGGCGACCTCCCTTCTGCCAGCGCACCCGTGCTCGCTCGTGCCCTCTCCGGCGCCGTCCTCGGCATCCACGCCTACCTCGTCACCGTCGAGGCGGACGTGGCCAGCGGCCTCCCCGCCTTCTCCACCGTCGGCCTCCCCCAGGGCGCGGTGAAGGAGGGCCGCGAGCGCGTCATCGCCGCCGTCCAGAACAGCGGCCACATCGTCCCGCCCAAGCGCATCACCATCAACCTGGCCCCGGCCGGGTGTCCGACAGAAAAGGCACCGCGATCGACAGTGGTCGCGTTGCACACGATCGGTGGAGCTCTGTGGAGCGTATCATTCATCGACTCCTCGAACAAGGTAAGATACGGTACCTGTCACGGGTATGTGGCTGGTGCGGGATGATGCATAACCGTGCGAATCGAGGCGTTTCTTCTTGGGGGTTGGAGGGGGCACGTCTTGTGAATCAGGGGGTTCTCTTTTGACGGAGGAGCCTGGTTCATACCGGCGCGGGTTTTTGGTCCTTTCGGGGTACTGAGCTGGGGGAACCGGCGCCACCTCCTTGTCCACAACCCGTGCTGAAGTCCCGCAATGCCGCACATCGAGATCGACGGGCCGGCAGATCCTCCAGCCCGCGTGTTCGCCGACTATCCCCTGCCGTTCCGGGAACTCGAGCGTGCGTGGGAAGGCTTCACGCCGCGGCGGGAGTTTCACCGACTCTCACTCGGTGAATGGCTGGAGCGCCATCCCTTGCACGCGGATCTGCCCGCCCTGCAGGTCGCGCTGACACGCGGACCGGGGATCCCGGATCCGGATCTTCTCCAGCGGCACTTCTACTGGAGCAGCACCTGCTTCGTGCGTTCGTTTCATCTATTCCTGAGCTATCTCGTTCTGGAGGCCCAGGGGCTGTATTCCTGGGGCGTCGTGACCGGTTACTACTCTCGATTCTACTTCGCGAAGGCGCTCGCGAATTTGTGGCTGGGAGCCTGGGTGCGGGCGCCGATCCCGACCAAGGGGCCGAAGTTACGCCCGGTGCTGTTGTACACTGGGCCCAACGGAGTACGGCTCCAGCACGGGAAGGCTGTCGAGGCCCTGCGGCCGGGGGAGTCACACGGCTCGTGGTGGGAGCTGTTTGCGCAGCTTCAGCATGTGCCTGACTTCCCAGAGGAAGACCTCGTCCACGTCCTGGGCGATGACACATTCACCCATGCGCGGAGGGAGCAGGTCAACTACTCCGATCGGTGGATGGAGGGATTCCCCGAACTCGAGTGGTTCGACCACACGGAGGACCAGATGCTCGCCCACGCCCAGGCCTTCAGGCCTCGCGCTGATCGCGATTTTACGGACCTGGATCGCTACTTCGACGGTTTGGATCCGGAAGAGGCGGAGGTGAGTGACTTCTACACGGAGGAGGTGCAGATCCTTTGGAACTCGGCGCTATGTTATCTGAGGGTGCTCGGGCGGTTGCCCGTGCGGCAAGAATTCATCACGCGGGCAAAGCTCATCGCGCTGAGCGAGCGAGCACTCGGGGAGTTGCTACCTGTCGGCTTGGGCGGGATCCGTCGGAGTCTTACAGAACTCGATCTGAGGTAAAGGTACCTGGGGGGGCGTCCACCCGGCGCTCAGGCAGTACGCGCCCGGCCTGCGACGGCGGCACGGCGTCGCGGATCATCTTGGGGCGGAGGCGGGGCAGGATGATCCTGTAGAATCGGGTTGGGTGGAGAGTGTGTTAGAGGCGCACCTTAGTTCTATGCTGAGATACGCGCGGAGGCCCAGCGGGCCGAGGGTTTGACGGCGACGAGCGTGGCCAATCCTGCAGGGAGCAGGCTAGGCGCGGCAAGCGGAATCTACGAAAGTCGCAATGCGCGCCGGGTCCAAAACTCCGTGGAGCCGCTGGTTCAACTGGCGGAGCACCGGGAAAGCCGGCGCAAGCGCTGGTGCGTGATGGACGAAGCCCGCGAGGGAGCTGAGGAACTTGGGCGTGTCCGTTCGGAGCAACACCATCGCCGCGAAGGTGCCTCCGGGAGTGAGTGCGTCCGCGTCCAGGCGTGCGGCCTCCCCCTTGGTCAGCAACCCTCCACACAGACGCTCAACAGCGTCCGCGCTCCGGAGTTCGAGAGCAGCGATAAACGCCTTGGGCATCTGGGAGTAGAAGGACGCGAGGGACGGGTCGCCTTGAGAGCCCGGCGGAAGGGCCGGTAGGTCGATGGCACGGAGCTGCTCCTGGGCGGCGCCGGGCTGGGCGAGATAGACGTGCAGGAATGCGCGCACCGAGGCAACGCTCCCGCGGAGGTAGGGTCCTTCGGCGGCATACCCGGCCTGGTCGTTCGCAGCCTCGAGTGTGTGGATTCCCCTGAGGCACGAGGCCCTCTTCGCCTCGGCTGGCCCTGGGCGGAAAAGCGGAGTGACCGAAGTCATGGCCCAGTCGAGCAGGTAGTCCCCACGTACCGAGTAGGGCACCTCTGCAAAACCGGCCGAGTACTCCGCGTGGGCGGCGTCGAGGTCTCCCAGCCGGGTGAAGGTGTTCCCCCGAAGCCGCCGGACCTGCGCATGGATCGCAGGAACGGCGAGGACCTCGCGCGGAATGGGCTGTGCGAGGAGGTGACGGGTCTCCGCGATGGCGTTTGCGTGCACGGCCCGGTTGAGCGCAGTCCTGAAGCGCGTCAAAAGCTGGATCGGATCTGTCTCGGCCATGGAGTTCCGTAGCGGTGGAGGAGCGTCACGGGGTAGTTCTGTGTATGCTCGGAGTCTCCCGAGCTTTCCGCCCTCGACCGCGGTGGCCGAGGCGAGTACAGTCTGCGTGTCGCGTGAAACGGTCTCCATCCGGGTGGGGTGGGCGGACGCTCCCGTGGGCGGTTTGAGCCGCCTGCGCACCCGTACCCTGGCGGCTCAGGTCCGGAGGGCGGCCTCTACCCGCAGGCCGCAGCGCCCGATCGGAGCGTACATTAGGATGTTGGCCCCATCGTCCCGTCGATCCACTTCGGAGAAGCCGAGGCGCGCATAGTGTCGGGCGAGGGCCGCGGCGCGCACGGATGTCTGGTCCCGCGCCCGCCCGTCCCACTCGTCTGGGGAGTCGGCTGCAATCAACGTCACGGCGTCGTTGAGCCCTGATGAGGTGGTAAGGAGCGCATGGGCGATCAGGCGCAGCCCGACATCCTGCCCCCGGACGGCAGGATGCACGGCCACATTGTAGATGTGGAAGAGCGCTCCGCCGATCAGGTCGCACTCGTACTGGTCCGTGTCGTCCGCGGCGCTGTCCAGGAAAGAACCGACCCACTCCAAGTCGCCGTCAATCGAGTCCAGCCACTCGTGCCAGCTCGTGCGGAGAACACCACGGTGTTGGCTGTTGAGTTGCGCCATGCTGAGTCGTGCCAGCACGACTTCGCGTCCCGTCCAGCCTTCCTCCGGCACCTCCCGCACTTCGATGGCAGACCCCAATGCATTCGGGAGAGAACCATGCGCATCCGCGTACTGCGTGTCGTCGAGCGGCAGCGTCAGGGTGAACGCATGCCGGACCGGCACGGCCGAATAGAGGCCGTCCAGGTCCACGTAGCCCCGACACGCCCGAAATGATGCGTCGTGATAGATGACTGGCTGGCCCTCCACATCACTTCCATCTTCCATCGGGACGCGAATCTGTGCGCCGAGAACCTCCAGCGGAGTGGACGGGCGTCTAGTGCGTGAGGACCGGGTCTGGGGCTTGGGCATGGGAAGTCGCACGTGGCGAATGGAGGCGGTGGACATCGGTGCGCAACAAAAGCGGAGCGTACGGTGCCCCAAACATGGTGCAGGTGCTTGGCGCGGTCCGGGATTGGGAGCGTGGCCCTGCCGGGCCGGTCGGCGTCGGAGCGTGGTCGCGGCTGCGCGGGGCTTGCCTTTCCGCGGGCGTGGGCGGCCGCCCACGCCAGTCCGTACGCGAGACCTACCGCGAACTCGGCTTGATGCTCGGGCCGCTGGAGGGCCGAGGAGGTCTGCGCGGAAACGAGCGGCAGCGGCGGCGGAACGCAACGAGTGATTCCTGCCGGTGCCCAGGATCTTCCTTCTCGCCCCACCCCTTCGTTATCGAGATCACGGACAGTGGAGCGTTGCCTCGCTCAGGTGCTCGCGCATCTTGCTCACGAGTGCAGCTGCGAGCCGGTTCGCGTCCTCGTAATCCTGCCCGTCGAGCCGGAATTTCGACGTCAGGTCTACGTCCAGCTTCTGCGATCCAGGACAGCGCTGGGGGGGATCCCCCTGTTCAGCCCACATTTCGCCGCCTCTCGGTCCGAACCGAGCGATGACGGAAATGCCCCCGCCCTCAGGTCGGACGCTGACGCGAATGACGTACGATGCGCCAATGAGCTGCGCCCGCACCAGCGCCGCCCTGACTTCGTACTGCCATTCTTCGACGCTCTCTAAAGCCGGCACGAGCTCCTGCAGCCTGCGGCTCATCCTCTGCTCCGTGTAGTTCGCCAGGTAAACGCGCCCCGCTCCGCTCCTGCACGCTCTGCAACCGTTGAACCGCGACTTTAGTCACCGAAGGCCAGGCGCATGGAACATGTCCTCGGGGTGTTTCCCGGCGCAGGCCGACATCGCGGGGACCCGGCCGACAAAGCTCCCCGTGGTCCAAGCACCAATATCGGCCGGCCTACCGTTCCTGCTCCAGCGCGATGGGAATCGATTCCGCCAACGGGGTGAACCCCAACGCGAGTGAAGTTCGGCTACAGCGTGTGGGAGCGGCCGCGGGGTCGCGCGGAAACACAACCAACACGTTCCGCGCGAGCGAATCGCCTGGTGCCACGAGGTAGCTGCCGCCCCGAGTGGTGCACTCGGCTCGGATCCGCGCAATCAGTCGAGCGTCCAGTGCTGATGCTTCGCGCGCGGTCGAGAGCCTATCCCGATACACACGGCTAATGGTGTGGACCACGCCGGGTACGCCGCCTGCCTTATTGTTGTACGACAGCGCCCTCAGCATCTCCGAGTCGATCTCGTCATAGGGACGGGCGACCCCAAGCTTCGCCAACTGCCACATCGCGAATGCACGCGTCGCCGAGAAGCGGGCGACCCTCGAATCGTCGAGGCCGACGATTCCACCCAGTAGCGCATCGGCGTGCTGGAGAACCGCCCTCCAGCATGCGGCGTCGGGACTGCGTTCGCATATCCCGAGCTTCAGTTGCATGAGCTCGCTCTGCAGAAACAGGTCGCCGCCGCCACGCAGGCGGAGCGGCCGACCCCGGTAGGTGTTCCTTACGACGTAGTCGTAGACGTCGGGGGCAATCCGAGCGGGGATGTGCCCATCATGGACTTCGGAGAGGTTTAGCAGGTAAAACCATGCGTCCTCAGATCGGGTGCCGGCATTGGCGTAGCGGCTCCTCGCGCCAGCATCTAAAGCCTGCCGGTACGCTGCGGCTCCCCGCTCGGGATCGCTCAGCGTGCTGCCGTAGTAGCGGCCCCTGGCTCCGTGGACAGCAGCCTCCCCAAGATGAGCCGACTGGGATCTGAATGACCGTGCGGCTGCAGTATACGCATCCGGGGCGCACCGCTTTGGCAATCCAAGCGTATGATCTGAGCAGAGTTGGCCCATTCGGAGGTAAGCGAGTGCTTGAAGTTCGGGCGGGTAGCGTCTCGAATCCAATGCGTGCCGCAGATCCCTGAACAGTTGCAACGCCTTCGGTCGACGGGAGAGTGAATCAACGGTCGCAAGCTCATAACTCCCCAGTTCCAGGAACGCACGCATCTCCGCGATCGAATCCCCTGAATGGCGAGCGGCCCTGACGAGGTGCGCGTAGATATCGCGCAACTCGAGCAGATCAGTTTCGGCTGCAATGGTCTGTCGAGAGAGAAGGAACTCTTTCGCCCGCGCTCGGCTGTAGTACGCATACCATGCGATGCCTTTCGCCTCCCGAGCGGCAAGGAACCCACCCGGCGAAAGGAGCGCATCGAATTCTGTGATCGACTGCTGCACGGGTTCCACCACGGCTGCGGGTGCGGGTACGTGCACGATGAAATCGCCGTGATCCTGGAACCAGTTCGCCATCTGTTCGACGCCGTGCTCGAGCAATGCCACGGCTCGCAGATACTTCAGGTTGAACGACCGCGTGTCTTCCGGTATGCTCGCGCGAGCAGCCTCGTACCGTCCCGCCTCGAGTAATGCCAGCCCGCCCAAGAAGCTGACCACTTCCTCCACGGTGATGGTCTGCCTCGACATGAGCGCTTCCAACGTGGCCGCCCGTTGCCCGATGGGGGTGGTCCGCGGCCACAGGCGCGGATGGTCCTTGCCTTCCACGGAGGTGAGGTCGAGCCAGGGAGCGTCGCGACGGTTCGAGGATTTTGCGCCGAATGGGTTGTTGGCGATCGTGACGTTCGCGTCGACGTGGTATGGAGGGGCATCCGCCACGACCTTTCCCCAGACAACCACATGAGCGGACACGGGAAGTGTCCGGCCCAATCGGACTGCGAAAGCCTCTTTCTCCGTGTCCCCCATTCCGGTGATGACGGATCCAATCTCCACGACCTCGATTGGTAGCCCCCTGTCCCGTGCCTCGCGGAGGGCAATCAACAGCCGATTCGTGAATGGTTCGCCCGACGCATTCGGCGTAAACGCGGTGACGGCGATTCTGATCTTGTTCTCCGGGAGGAGCAAGGGCTTCTGGAACACCCACGACCCGAGGACGAACATGTATCCGCCTAACAGGGTCACCCAAGGGAGGGTGGGGAGCGTTTTTCGCCGCAGGACGAAGTACGAGACGAAGACTTCAACCGCCGCACCGAACACCATGAACGCTAACAGCAAGTCGAGGCGGAAGTGCAGGTACCAAGTCTCGATTCTGGGCACGTTGTACCCGGCGACCGCCACGCCTATCCCAGACATGAGGGCGGTGATGTGGATTCCCTGGGTGTCGGACCTGGTCATCGCCTCCTCCTCGTGTATGCGCGGACCCATTAAATCCAAGCAGGTGCCGGCCGATGCCACCGACCCGAATTCCTGGCTTCCCACAGTTTGTCCACAAATGGGCCCGTACGCAACGATCTCGTGCACGGCCCGGTGTGCTCGTTCGTGGGTGACTCCATTCTGTCCGCACCTAGTCGGGAAGCCCAGATGTCGGCTCGTTGCTCGGGGAAGGACTTGGCTCGAGTGGTAACAGGAGTTTTTCAACTGCCGCGGATCAGGAAGTGAACAGAGAGGAGGAGAGGGCACCTGACGGGGCCCTGGGTCCCCGCTCCTACTTCTGGTGGCTTCGTTTGCGGCCCGCCGTATGTTGGACGCTATTCTGGTGGACGCGGTGATCGGCGCCCAGGATGCCGACGATCGGAATTTCTCAGGGCACCTCCGGCGTGGCTCCCGAATGGCGTCGGAGTGGCTCCGCGAGCGTGTACCTCAGACGAAGCTGTACTCGTGGGCTCGGCCGCCGCTCCGCTGTTCTCGAGCGGCGGCGATCGCATCGGGGCGGTGGGTCGCGACGACCGCAGCGTCGCAGAGCCAATCCGCCGTCGATGGGGCGATCTGGATGCTGACCTGGGGTCCCATGGTGGGCGAGTGGCGGATCGCCTAACCGTTCTTAAGCTGGGCAGCCTGGGCGACGTCGGTCCCTCCGAGCACGGTGCGCCCCGCCATGCATGCCTGGCTCCATGAGGCTCGCGCGGCTTGGATGAGTCGACCATGGCGGCGTGTCGGTCCCGTCCACGGGGTACCCGCCAGATACCGCCACGAGGGGCGGCGGGTGCGGGTTCGGCTCACAGCGCTGGAGGAGGTCGCGGTCGCGATCGAACTAGGCGTGCCGCCTGAGATCGACGATCCAGCGATGAACACCTTGCTGGCGCGGGCGCGGGCGAACTTCGCTGGCGAAGTCAGGGCTATGAAGTGGCTTGCGCTCGCGTCCGATGAGGATCGCGAATCCGAGTTCATTCGATCCGGAGGCGCTTTGCTGTCCCACCTGATCTCCGGCCGATGGAGCCCAGCGAACGTATCCCACAAGGCAGCAGACGCTCGGTCGTTCTGGCGCGTTGCTCTCACCCATGGTGTCGTCCTCGGCGTCGTCGTCGGTGGTGTACTCCTAAACGGTGCGGTCGGCAAGTGGACTGCATCCGTCACCCCTTTGAGTACAGCTCCACCGGAATCAGTACGGGCTGCTCTGATGGTGATGATCTCGTATATCGCGGTGACCGCGATCGCGAACCTCGATCCCAGCGCCGTGCAGAGGGTTTCGCCACTTCGGTACTTCGGCGATCCGCACGGACCGCGGTAGGTGCGGTGAGGCGTCGCGGGCGCAGCCCCGGGGCCTCAACCCGTGCTGGCGATGGTGCGGATGAGAAAGGGGAGGAGAATGAGGAACAGGAACAGCGTACATCCAGTTCGCGCAGCGATCCGCTTGTCGCCCTGCGCCGCGCTGCCGATTGCCCACAGGATGAAAGCGACGCCCAAGCTATAGATCCAATCGTTTGACACGGGTGCTCCTCGTGGCGCACGCTCGAGACGCATGCCCGCAAAGGCGCACGCGAGTCGTCCAGGTGCTCCACATAAGGTTTTGTTTCGAGATGCGGGCGCGGTGGGGAACTCCCAGCGCACGGGGGAGGCGTCCAGTGGCGATCCCCGGCGCACGCATGAGCGCCTCCGCTTTGGCGAGATTGCGAGTGGACGCTTCGGCACCCGACGAACTCAGGGCATCTCAGCACTCAGCTGAGGTTGCCTTCATCCGCCCAAAGGATGGGCACTCCTGCGAGCGCGAACCGCTTCAGGATGTCTGTGAACTCGTCGACGAAGCCACGCAGCACCCGCGTAGGATCGGCGACGAGAACGCAGGCGTACGGCTCACCGTTGTGGTTGTCCCCCAACACGGCGCCCTCGAGCTCCGCCCATCCGGGGCGCGAGAGCGTGTCCCCAGGCTGTCCGTCATCCCTGAAGACGTCGGCCTCGGCGAGCGCGTAGCCGAGGAGCTCCGCCTCCTCGCGTACTACCCCGAGCTGGCGCTCGATGGAGGCGGGATCGGTCGCGGCCGAACGCAGATAGGCCGCGGCGCGGCCGTGGGTGATGGGCATCATCAGACCTCACTGTTCCGTGGTGATCGAGGCGTACAGCGGTGTGTACGCCGCTGGTGGTTGCTGTCCAACTCAGGGCTACGGGGAGATGGGTTGTGGTGCGGCGCCTCGACAGGGTAGGCTTCCGCTCGGAGGGGCGCCGCGGTGCGGGCGCGCGTGCGTGGTGGTGCGCGGGGCCACGGTCCGCTCTCACGCAGCACGGGACGGCCACGTGCGCCGGTTGCCGCCCGTGCGGTGGAGCCGGCGCTTCGGGCCCATGGAGAGGACGCGCTGGTCCGCGGCGAGCTGGATCGGCAGCGAGATGCCCGCGACCACGGGAATTCTGCGCACGGACAGCGTCAGTTCGCGCGTCTCTTTGTCGAACACCGCGCTCTCGATCCACGGCTCCAGGAGCGCCCGGAGTTCGGCTCCGCCAAGCTCCCTCACCCGCGCGGGGAAGTCGGCCGCCAGAGCGGCGAGTCGCTCCCGCTCCCGTTCCAGTTCCCGGGCGTCCGCACGAAAGCGTGAGAGCCCCTCTAGCCCCTCCTCGGTCGCCTTCGTTTCCGCGCGGATACGTTCCATCTCGGAATGCGCCTCCGCTTCCTTCAGAACCCCGCTGGCGATGGCGGCGACGACGCGGTCCCGCTGCCCGGCGAGCCGCGTGAGCGCCTTCTCGAACCCGCGGCGTTCGGTGCGCCGATCGCCGCGAGTCCCAGCGAGATAGCGCTCGATCTCCTGCCGGATCATCTCCTGGATGTCCGGCGCGCCTACGGCCTCCGCGACTGCGTTGATCACGGCAGGCTCCACCTTTCGCCGCGAGAGGGTGCCCATGCGGCCAGGACACAACACACCCTCCCGCTCGCCTCCGCGGTCCTTGTAGAACCGGTACCGATCGGGATCGGAGGGGTCCCGGTGGTTCTTCGGCCCGCCGCCGCCCACGTACGGCTCCCTGCACAGGGCGCAGCGGATGAGTCCGGACAGCGGGTACCCGCCGGCGGCGGAGCGGCGCCCGCGCCGGTTGGCGGCGAGGCGCGCACCGGCGGCGTCGAACAGCTCCTGGCTTACGAGCGCAGGGTGCGCGTCTCGCGTGACCACCCACTCCGACTCGGGCCGTACCGGGCGCTCAGCGCGCTCGTGCTTGTCGTGCGGGCGGCGGCACCACACCACGTGCCCCAGGTACGCCGGATTGGAAAGCATGTTGCCTACGTGCGTCTTGCTCCAGGTGAGCCGCTTCACGCGTGCGCGCATGAGCACCACGACCTGCTGCTTTGAGAGGGTGCCGTCGGCGTACCGCTCGAATGCTTCGACCACCGCACGCCACTCCCCCTCTGGCCCCAGGGTGAGCCGGACCTCCTGATCATCCGACTTGCGGTGCCCGATCTCGAGAACCATATCGGGGCGTCCGGGGGCGCTGGCCAGGCGGCGATAGCCCACGGGTGCCTCGTTCTGCCAGAGCCCCAACTCCGCGGCGCCGCGAGCGCCGTCGCGCGCGTGCCGCTTCAGGTTGTCGCGGTACTCCGTTGCCTGCGCACTGCCGATGGCGCGCATCAGGTGGCTCGCGGTCTTGTCCGTGCTCGTATCGTTTACGGCGAAGCGCACGATCCAGCCGACCTTCCGTAGCTCGTGACGCCAGTGGGCGCTCTCGTCCGGGTCGTCGAACCGCCCGAAGCGCGAGTCGTCGAGGACCAGCACATGACCGGGCTTGCTCCGTGGGCGCGGATGCGCGCGGCAGAACGCGAGGAGCGCCTGGAAGCCAGGCCGCGCGTCGACGTCTTCGCCCGAGGAGCGGTCCTCAAAGATGCACCGCGCCAGCAGGCGGAGCCCTAGCTCGATGGCGCGCGCCGTGATGGCTCGGGTCTGGTCAGCGAGGGACGTCTTGCCCTCGCGCGCCTGCTCACGCTTGCTGACTCGGCGGTAGCCGACCACATCGACGTTGCCAGGCGGGTCAGCCCCTTGGGGTGGGGGAGGAGTTCGGGCCACGAGGGTCAGTCCGGCGTGCGGGTGGACATCAAGGCTGCTCCTGAAGGAGACGCGGGCGCGGCACCGGCGCCCGCCTGTCCAGCCACGAGAGCGACATACCTGCGCACCCACGCGACGAGAGGCGGCGGCGGTGCATGTGTGCGTTTACGAGGGATGGTGCGGGGTGAGCGTGGGTGATCCGTCATGCGAGAGTGGTAGGGCTGGAGTCCGGGAACGCCGCAGCCCCGCCTCCGGAGGGCTCCGGGGCGGGGGCTGCGGTGGGATTGGGAGCGGATGCGCGGTCCGTCCTACCCGTATACTCGCGGCGACATCGCAGGGGTGAAGTTTTCCAGGTCGGGAACGCCGCGGTGGGCCCGGCGGATGAGGTTGGGAGGGGCGAATCGGGGGGCACGTGCCCTCATCTTGAGACGCAAGCTAGTGCCGCCCGTCCAGGACTGATGTAGGGTCGATGCCGGCCTGATCCAGCGCGTGCATCGCGGTCCGAAGGCGGCGTTCCGCGGCGACGGCCGCTTTTTTTGCCGCGTTAAGCTCCCGACGCGCGGAGTTGTAGCGAAGCCGGGCCGCAGCGAGCGCAGCCCACGGGCCCTTTCCAGCTTCCAGAGCTTCTCTCAGCTCCGCTACCAGGAGTTCCCGGTTCGATGTCATTGTTGACGGGTGGTAAGAATGGATCTTCGTGAGGACGCGCCAATGGGCCCTCGAGCGGGACCGGCGGTGAGACTCCCATGGACTCCTTGGCTTCAGAGAGGGCTGTCTGCCCACGACGTGCACTTCTCCGTTCAACTCGGCTCGCGACCTTCTCGCATAGGAGACCCGGGTACGGCACCGTCGGCGGATTGCTCGGCCACGAGCGCGACGTACCGACGCACCCACGCGACGAGGGACGGCGGCGGCGGTGCATCGGCTGGTTTCCGAGGGAGGGTGCGGGGCGAGCGCGGGCGATCCGTCATACTGGAGGGGCGGGGCTGGAGTCCGGGAACGACACAGCCCCGCCTCCGGAGGGCTCCGGGGCGGGGCTGCGGTGGGATAGCGGACGGATACGCGGCCCGTCCTACCCATTTACTCACGGCGACATCGTGGGGGTGAAGTTTTCGCGCTTGGTTAGGTCGCGGCGGAGCGGGCGGATGGGGGATGGGAAAGGGGATCGTCGGCGAGCGTGCCACCTCAATCCCAGGCGATCTTCTCCGAAGGGACCATCCCGAGGCGCTCAAGGTGCTGCAGCGCCTCTCCCACACGCTCGTCGGTGAACTCCCGCCACTGCGCCTTGTCCTTCCACTGCTCGATGCGGCCGACCTCCTCCAGGATGGAGCCGACGCTCACCGGTTCGTCCCGCTTCATGAGGCGCCGGCTCAGCGACAGCACCGTGGCCCAGACCGCGAGTTCCCAGCCCGTGTACGGCGAAAGTACCCCCATCAGGTCCTCGGCGAGCCCGGCATCCTGGAGAATGGGCCGCGCCATGGCCACGGCGGCCGCCGAGTTCGGTCCGGGGGTGATGAATCGGTCGTCGACAACGATCCACCCCTCTCTCTTTCCATTCGGTTCTGCATCCAGGTGCTTCAGCTGCGGGTCGAAGGGTCCCTTGCGGTGCATTCGGAAAGAAACAAAGAGGCCGAGCTTGAGGGCGGCCTCGAGCAGGTACAGCGCCTTCTGCACTTTAACGCGGTCCAGAATCGGGTCGGCGGGGTAGAGCTGCGCGGCGACCCAGGCGAAGACGACGCTCCGCTTCGCCCTCCACTCCGCGGTTTTGCGCGGTGCAGCGCGGGGCTGTCGCCTCCGCAGCACCCGCTCGCCGACCCGGCGCTCGGCACCGTCCGCGGTGGCGACCGCGCGATACTCGTCAAGTGCGCGCTCGGCGCCCCGCTGCAGCGCCTCCCGCTGGCGTGTAGTGGGTTCCGCGATCACAGTATCAGCAAACTCGTCCAGCAGGTCCTCGATCGCATCTTCGTGCTCCGGGTAGCGGTCGAGCCAGTGCAATGCGTTGAGCGAACGGGTCCGCTGGAACTCGTCGCGCATCCGCTGCTCAACCTCGTGGAAAGCCTCGGGCATGATCGTCTCTCTTTAGGGGCGATCCCTCGCCCGGTCCGTTTAGTCGTCTTTCACGCAGTAGCCGAGTTCCTGGAGGAGCGCGACCAGCTCGGCGTCCTGCCGGAAGAGCTGGCGGGCACGCTTCCGCCAGTCCTTAACCGTACGGACGGTTTTTCCGTACCTATGCGCGACATCCCCAGCCTTCACCAGCCGCCCTACCGCATCAACCTCCAGCGCGTCCTGCAGGTAGGGGTGCATCTTGGCGAGCGCCGCCCTGAGGGCCTCGACCGCGCGCGCCAGCCGTTCGCCGCGTGCGGGGTCCCTGAGGTCCAGGCCGGTATGGTCGCTCACCTCATCGAGAACGAGCATTGGGGGCATGCGGGCGAACGACTCCCCCTTGTTTGGATTGCCCGTGCGCCCCTGGCGCCCGCGCTGGACCCGGGTGTTCCGCACGAGCGTCTGCAGCCGGCGGTGTAGCGCGACCCGGAAGATCTCTTCCCATAGCCGGTCGCCCTCACGGCGCGAGAGGACGCCGCTGAGGATCATCGTGTACGCAGCCTGGCTGAAGTCTTCCAAGTCCGCCTCCTGCATGGGCGCACGCATGTAGCTCACGCGCACGGACATTCTCAGGATCTTCCGGTGGATCCTCCAGGCCGCGCGTGGGCTCTGGTTTGCCGCGTCCACCGGGCCGAAGAGGCCCCGCAGACAGCCCGATGACAGGCCATTCTCCGCGTCGTTCCGAAGCGCCTCAGGCGTGCGCAGCGCGCGCACCATCAACTCGGGCCGAAGCTTCGGGATGCGTCCGATAAAGCACTCACGCGCGCGGGTGGTCCGCAGGTGCTCAACAATCTGCATCTCCCGCTCCATTCGCGTGCGCGCGTTTTCCTCCCGCACAGGCCAAGAGAGTGGCTGGAACTTCTTCTTGTGGGTTTTTGGCGACGTTTCTGGATTCTGTGGGATGGGACTTTCCATGTCACCGCGCCTGTCTCTTCGGGTTTTAAGAGGCATTTGCGACATAATCTACCGCAGTAACAACGATGGCAAGCCCCGGTTGCTCGTGGTGGTCGGCGGTGAACTCTCAGTTGCGGAACGGAACGGAGCGGTGCGGTGCACCCCCTCGACCAGCCGGCAGGTCGCCCCACGCACGGGTGCTCCACCGCGCCCTGAACCGCGTCGCTTCCCCAAACGGAGTGATCCGCCATGCACGGGCTTACGAGGTGCGCTCCTCCCGGTGCTCGTGTTCGCGATCACCTTGAACAGGTTCTACGATCTCCAATGTGAGCGGCGCATCTGGGTCCGCGTGGCCGCTCCGGATGAGGTCGTTTCGAACGCGGTGCACCCCACGGAGCATCTCGGCCGCGCCAATTTTGCGGCGGGTGTCCAGCACGAACTTGAACGTGCGCTCCGGGAGCACATCGATCCAGAGCGTTCCGTCCCGGTCGAGAAACTTTGCTACATTCGTCGGCGGATCTTCCGCGGGAACAAAGAAGAGGAACAAGAATCCCGAGATCACTACCCGGACGATTCTGAATTCGCCCTGATCCGTCGTAGAGGGAGGGAGTATCAGCTGTGGGCTGAAGGCTCCGTTCTCCTCCAGTAGAAGGGCGACGATTGCACACGGGTACTGGTTGGGATCGGGCGCGTGGCCATAGAGGAGGATCTGGCGAATGATCTCCGCGTCTGCCGCCAGCTCGATGTCGCCGCGAATTCGGTGCGATGTCGCGTTCAGACGCCAGAGTAGCGAAAGAAGAAACAGGCGAAAAGGCTCGTACTGAATGCCAGTCAGAGAGAAGGTGGTCGGACCCTCTCGGAGGCGTGAAGACCCAAGGAGTTGTCGGAAAACTCCGCTCGCGTAACGTTCCCACCCGGATAGCCGCTGCTCGCAAGCAAAGCACAGGAGGTACTCACGAATTCCCTTCTGGAGGGGTGGGCTCGCCCGCTTCAGTGGGTCCGCCTCGACAAGCGGAAACCTGTGATTGTTGTCATAGAGCCCCTTGTACAGGAACTCGGAGATGACATGTGAGTTCTGGAGTTGGGCGGTCTCGCCACAGAGCGCGCACGGAGCAACTGGGCCTTTTGCCATTTTCCCCAAAGGTATCAGGATGCTGGTGAGTGGAACTCAGATCCTGCGCGCGGATCGCAACATCCGCTCCGCCCCTTGTTCCGTACCGCGGGGGTGCTGCTCCGACGGCTCCGATGTCCCGGTGGCATTCCGGGTCTCCTTATCCGGTGCATCGGAGAACGCACTCAGGACCGCAGTGGGAGAGTACTTGGATGGCGGCGAGACGTACCTGTTGTACTCGGCTGAGGCTGCACACCGCCGGTACTGGGCTGGTCTCCCATCGAAAAGGCGCTCGTCACCTTCTTCGCGCAGGGGCTGCGTCGCACGGAGCGGCGACGGAGCCGGCACTGGCCACGCACCCTCGGTATCCCAGGCGGGGCGGCGCACCCATGTGCACCGCTCCGCTCATCATCTGGGGCAGCGCCTCATCGTCCGCTGTCTTCAGGGCTGCTCAGCACGAAGGCACGTAGCGCCGCCGCGTTGCGGCAGGACACCCTGGCCATGTGCTCACAGATTTCCAGCAGGACCTCGCGATCCGCTCCCGAAGCCGCGGCGTTCCGGACTGCCTCCTCGACAAAGGCGCATTCGTAGTCCAGCCGGCTCGCCCCCGCGATCACATGTGAGATCAACCGTGCCGCTGCGGTAGGGTAGCGGGCAGTAAGGTCGTTCTTCCTAAGCCGGTAGAGCAGGGTGTTGTGCTCGCTGCGAGGAACGGGAGCCGCGCACACTTTGTCGACGGCGTTGGGGAACGCTTCCCCGAGGGAGAGCGGCCATTCCGCCATCGTGGTCCTCTCTTCCGCGCTAAGGGGGCGCGGAACTCCCGTGAGTCGCAACGACCAGAACTCCTCGATCCAGCGATCCCATGCGGCCGCAGCCGCCGACGGATCGAGATCGCTGAGCGCAAAGGAAAGCCGCGACGCCCACCGGACGCGGATATCGGGGCTCGCATCCCGCACGAACCGCAGCAGCCATCCGCTCTTCAATGGGTCCGTGGCACTGTGCAACGCTGCACCAGCGAGGCGTGCGACGAGCCCGTCAGCCACCGGAGCGAGCTCGGCGTCCGCGTGCTCGAAGGAGTCGATCAGGGAAGGGAGCATCTCTTTGAACAGGGACTCGTTCCACTGTCCCCATGTCAGGAACCCGTGCCACATCCGTGCTGCTTCGTGCACGTCGGCGGTCCAGTCGAAGAGCGGAAGCAGATGCGCCCGCGTCCATTCGGGATCCGCACTGAACAACGCCAGTGTCTGACTGGCAAGTGCCACGCGCCCCATCTCGGCACCGTATCCGTCGGCCCTGATGTGACCCTCGAATCGACGGCGGTAATCGGTTGCGAGTCCGCCCCATGACTCGCCCGCCGCGGCTCGCCGGGCCGCAAGCGTCCGCAGCCACACGAGGGTGAGGCGTCCGGAAGGGTGATTGATCGCCGCAGTAAGCCACGACGCGTCACCGCGATTAGCTTCGGGGTTGCTTTGATCAGGCTGCGCGGCCAATCGGTCCGCGATCCGCTCTATCGAGACTAGAAAGGCCGGCGGGAAGTCTTCGCGTCGGCGGTCCAAGACCGCTTCGAGCAAATGCGTGATGGGCTCCTGGAGTGAGTCGAGGCGGTGCGTCCGTTCGAGAAGCCCAAACACCATCTCCCACTCCGCGTCCGTGCGCGTACCTTCTCCCCAGGCGCGCAACAGGGGCTCCCATAAATCGGACGACCAGTCGGCACGCCGCTCCAGCACGAGCGCCAATCCCCACCCCCATTCGAACGAGCGGGTGGACGCCTCACGCACCGCCTCCAGAAGTCCCCCCCGTTTCGGACCTGCCCAGGGGTGCCTTTCACCGCGGAATGTGGTGAGGAACTTCAGTTGTTCGTCGGCGGGCAAAAGGAGGATCTCCTCGACAGCGCCGGAAGCCGTTGGGTCGCCCCAGGTAGCTCCTTCAGACCAGTGGTCCAGATCCGGGTGGGTCCGCGGCGCAAACTCCGGGTGGCTCTGTTGCAGCCGGTTGAAGTGCCGTTCGGTGGCCGCACAATCGGGAGCGATCTGCCGGAGCCACACAGCCAGATTGTATCTGGAGTACTCCCGGATTTCCCGCTCGTCCGCATCCTCATCGTCCTGCTGCGCAGACGCCTTCATGGAGTGGCGGATCAAGCGGGACCGAGCTCGTGCGCTGGCTTCAGGGTACCAGCGTTCGAGCAGCCTGAAGACCTCATGCTTCAGCTGGAACGCGTAAAGCCAACCTCGCCGCTCGACTTCCTGTAATGCGTCGTCGGGTTGGAGCGTTGGGTGCTCCGTCAACGCGTGAACACTGAGCCGTCGCAGGAGGGGCGAAGCCGCCGCCGCCCACTGGTTCTGCAACGCAGTGCCTTCCGTCGGCCTGTGCCGTACGAGCCACTCGATAACGTCGCGTCCCGCGTCAACGAGGAAGCCGAACTCGCCAGGCATCGCATCCTGGGGGTGTGCCTCGATGGCAGACCGGCGGAAGCTCATCGGGTCCCACGTCGCCGTGGCACTTCCAAGCACGTGGAGCAGGGTGTGTGCATGGTTGAGGTGGCCGGTAATCACCGGGCCGAGGACGTCGTAGAGCTCCGCAACGTGCGGCGCAAAGAACTTGTCCCACCCCGTTCTCAGTTCGTACTCCTCCGACGCGAGACCGATCTCGCCTGCGATGTGGACGGTGGGATGCGCGGAGCTTTGGGTGGGCCAACGCTGCTCGAGCTTGAGACGGGGACGCGAGAGAAACTCGAACAGGAGCAGAGCGGCGGTGCGGTCGTCTGGCCATGCGCAGGACTGGAGCAAGAACCCCCCGAACGGCCGCGCCCACCGAGGGTGCGCGGTTTGGCAGAGAACGGCGATCCACGCGCCGAACACATCGCCTACGGGGTGGGGTTCCTTGAACGCGAGCTCCCGCGCAAGCGCCTGCCACAGGTCCCAGCCGAGGTCGGGCCCCTTGCGGCGGACGAGGTCGAGCGCGTTGGCCGGGTGCTCGATCGCGAACCGGTTCGCGAACCACTGCGCAATCTCATAGGATTCGTGGGCGGACTCCACAGACCCTGTAAACAGGCGGTCGAGGAGGCCGCGCTGGTCCGCCCAGTCGAGCCACTCTGGTGATCGCGCGTGCGCCAGGAAGAAGCGGCGACGGATCGGGTTGTGGAGCGCCGCCTCCAAGTAGCTGGTCGACTCCTGCTCCAGTGGTGGAGGATACTCGACGAGCGTGCGGATCCGTGCCTCGTGGTCCAGCGCACCCATGTGGGCGTGCATGCCCCAATCCGAGATGGCGTCCGTCAGGGCTCCATAGCGATCGCCGGCGGACCTAAGAGGGAAAGTGACCGGGTTTACCCCCAGGAAGCTCCACCATCGTTCTTGCTCCTCGCCCGGCGAGGAAAAGGCGAAGCGCGGACGAGTTCCGGTCACGAGGCTCCGTGCGAGATACGTCATCACCGGATCTCGATGGCTGTATCCAACAAACAGGACAGTGTAGCGGCTGAACATGTCCACCAGCATCCGGGTCGCCCAGCCGTCCGATAGGTACGCACGGCCGAACTCGCGGTCGGTGAGCACGAGTGGCCGATCCGGCTTGGCGAGAGCTCCGTGCAGGTAGACGATCCCGTGAAAGTCGCGGCCCAGGGGGAGCGCCGGCGCGAAGTAGGTCTCAACCCCCTCCGGAAATAGTTCCTTCGCGGCCGTCGAGAGATGTGGATCGAAGTTCGTGGTGACGATCCGCACGTTTCCGCGCGTCGAGAAGAGCGAGAGCAAACCCCTGTGCAGGGCAGTCGGCGCCGAGCCTGGCGCGGCCAGGATGCTGCGCGTCCGCCCCGTTACGTCGATCCCTTGCGCCTCGAGACGGCCGAGGTAGCGATCATCCGGTTCGTCGGTGTCCCGGGCTAACGATCCCGCCGAAACTTGATCAGTGAGTCGGCGGAAGTCGGGGAGGCTCGAAGGCCAGCCGACCGAGACTCCGGCACCAGCAAATACGACGAGCTCACCCGCCTGCTGCGCTTCCAGCAACGCTTCGGGCAGGTTCACCTCCGGGTTGATCCACATTGGCTGTCCCGCGTGGCTGGGGGTACTGATCGCGCTCCGACGAGCCGCATCGGACCATCAATCTACCCTTCCACTACCGCCAGTGCCCACCGTTTGGAGGGAATGGACTCAGGAGAACGGTCTGTCGTCCCAAGCTTCCTTTAAACTTCACCCCTGGAGAGTCGTCGTGAGTGACCCCTGAGCGGACCCGGACCCGGGTCTCAGACACCAACCGCTCGAGGGGCTGAACCACGATGTCAGCGAATGCACAATCTGCGGGGCAGACCAGACCGACCCGCTCACACCGGGAGGGGAACCATGGTGATCTCTCATGCGGCGTGCCCGCAGAACGACGCTCCGAGCGTTCGTCCACCTCGCCGCCCCCGTCCCAGCTCGAACTCCTTCCCGCTGACAGCAACACCTCCTCCCCGCCTCCGTCCAGCGCTGCTTCCAACGGTTCGGGGATTTGTGCTAATCCGGGCTCGTTGTTCGAAGACCCCGGGTTAGCACAAATCCCCGAACCGTTGGCGGAGCAGCGTAGCGAGGAAAAGACGGAGGAGGAGATAGCCGCTCGCGAGGAGCGTGTCGCGCTGGCGGTGACCCGGCGGGAGAAGAGGGCCGCCCGTGATGGTGTGATGGGCGATCCGGTTCCTGAAGACCTGCGGGCGCTGTACGCGGCGTACGATCTCCGCCGCGTTGTCAGCGAGGTTCAGCAGATCGCGGAGTGGTTGGACGGCCTGGAGTTAGAGGGTGCCGCGGAAGCGTCTACTCGGGGGGAGGGCAACACGACCCGGGCTGAGGTGACGCCATGAAGCGGAAGAGGGGAGAAGGGAAGGGCGGAGTCGTCCGGCTGCAGGACCGGGGCAGGCCGGCGGCGGACGAGCTGCGGACGGGTGCGGGTGCGCTGATCCGGGTGGCCGCCATGGTCATGGAGGCGTCGTCGGAGCTCATCGCAATTGACGCGGAGTGGGTCGCCACCCACGTGCAGGTGAGGGCGCGTTGACGAACATGCCCGAACTCAGGGACGACGACGGCGGGGACGCCGAGCTGCTCCTCGGCCCGAAAATGCACGCGGCGCTACAGGACGCGGTAGCACGCGGGGTCTGGGGGTTTTTCCGCCAGTCGACCGGGGCCCAGGCGATCAACCACCGCTACAGCCAGCGGGTCCAGGAGGATGACCAGATCGAGAACGCGATGGCGCTGGGGGTGCCGAAGGAGAGCGTGCGGGTGCTCCTCGCATACGGAGAATCAGGCCGCGAGGGGGTGGTCCGGCGGAAGTTTCAGGAGTTGATCCGGCTGATCGAAGGGGGCCGAGTCGGTCTATTGCTGCTCGCGCGGCACGACCGCCTGAGCCGCAACTCGCCGGACGCAGACGCCGCGTACCGGGCCATGCGCAAGCACGGCGTGCTGATGATGGTGGATGGGCGGATCTATGATCCCAGTGATGACGGAGATGATTTCGTCCTGTCGATTTACTCAAGGTTTTGGGAGTTCGAGAACCGCGCACGCTCGCGCTGGCTCGCGTCCACTCGGTTCGCGAAAGCTCGGGACCTGAAGCTTCCGATTCCACTGCCGACCGGGATGGTATGGGCGGACCCGCTGGACCTGGATTATGTGGCTCGGCTGCAGGGCGCAGGTCTTCAGGCCGCACTTTCGGACCTGTCCGCGCATAAGGTCGCCGCCCCCGCGAGGGCACGCTCGCCGCACGAGGCGGCGCAGGGAGACGCGAACACAGGGCGGCTGCTGTACGCACTTCCATACCCGGACGAGGAGGTCCAGCGGGCGCTCCGCCTGCTCGGGGAGTGGCTGCTGGAGACCGGCGCCCCTGGGCAAGTGCTCCGACGGATCCGAGAGGGTGCGGGGGGGTGGCCGCGTCCTGGCGAGGTGCCGGTGCAGAGCGGGCCTCGGGTGTTCGGACCAAAGACGAAGATCCAGTGGATGCCGGCGACGTACGCGTGGATTTACGAGTTCCTGCAGTCACCCGCGTTGTACGGGACGTACCAGTACCGCGCGGAGTCGCTGGCACCCAAGCGCCGGCCACGCGCTCCGGGCGCCGTGGCGCCGGGCGGGGGGAGGGAGGACCCGCCAGATCGACTCGAGATGAACCGGGTGCGGCGGGACCTTGGGAAGTACGTGGTCCGGGTCGAGAACGCGTTCCCGGGCTTGTACCCGGCGCAGTACGCGGACCGGATCCAGGAGGTGCTGTCGAATCCGAGGACTTGGAGATGGAAGAAGAACCCTGCGATCCCCGTTTGCACTCTGCAGGCGATCCGCATCGCGCGCTGCAACCACGAGATGGTGCCCGGCCGCCACTGCGGCAGTGCCGTGAAGGCGCACGCCAATCCCAACCTCGTGGATGGGTACGACTACGTCGGGAGTGGATGCCGCGCAAGGCGCACCGACCCGCACTTCACGCGTGTGCCGGCGGTGCTCGACAAGCACCTTCTCGACGTGCTCCAGGAGGTGTTCACGGTCGAGCGGCTGCGGCGGTTCAGGGATCTCGTTCGGACGGATCGCGAAGCACACGGAGTGCAGCGCGCCGAACTGGAACGGAGCTTGGCTCGCGCCGAAGCCGGCCAGGATACCGCGATGGAGTACGCGCTGAAGGCGAACCGCGAAGCGGGGCGGCTCCGGAAGCTAGAAAAGGAAGCCGAGGCGAAGGGAAGGGATACGGAAGAGGAGGATTGGAAAGGAAAGGCGAGTAAGCTTGGCACGACCGCCGCCGGCATCCGAGCCCAGCTGGCCGGGCTGAGTGCGGATGATGACGCGTTCCGCCGCGCGAGCGCGGCGGACCTGGAGAAGGTGGTGGCGCTCGGGACGGATCTGCCCCGGCTTATCGAACGCGCCCGCACCGTACCGGGCGCCCTGCAGCGTATTACGGATGCGCTGGTCGACACGGTGCGGGTGCGGCGCCTCGGCCACAGCGTGTTCGAGATGGTGGTGGAGTTCCCGACGGGCGAGACGGTGCGGAGGATCTTCTGCGACGGAAGGATGGCGTCGCCACAACCTGCGCGGCTGTACTGTGCCCGCCGGCTGGAGGCGGGCACGGACGTGCACACGGTCAGCGGAGAGTTGATCACCGCGCTCGCCGAGGCCTCGGGGCGGGGTTGCGGGGTGTGGCGTCCCGAACGCGTGAAGGGCGCTGCGCTCGTGCACGAGCACTTCGAGTCGGTGAAACCTCGGGGTGGGGAGCACCGCTCCGCGGGGGAGATCGCGCGGGCGATCGGGGAACCAGAGACGCGCGTGTACGCGGAAGCGCTGTGTGGCCACCTCGGCCCGGCGCGCTGGAACGGCGGACGGCTAACGTTCGCACCCACGGAACGAGAGCTTCAGCGAACCTTTCGGGGGTATGCGAAGCGATGGGTCGCGGAGAAGTACGGTGTGGCCGAGGAGGATCTCGTGGAGGTGCGGACCGCGAGCCCGAAGGGGAGCGAACAGTACGAACGCCTGCGGTACTTGCTCACGAAAGAGGATACACCGTTGATCGATGGGATGGGGAGGAGGTTCATGTCGCGGAGCCTGTACGAAGGGGAGGGGTTGCAAGCCGCGGAGGAGGCATACGAGAGCGGGGTGCGCGAGTCCCTCGAGGCGGCCGTCGCGGCGCTCGGCGACCCGGCATACCGCCCGGAGGACTTTGTGCCGGCGGTTGACGCGCCCGCGCTATGGCAGGAGCGATTCCCCTTCGTGACGTTCAATCGGATTCACGCCCAGATCCGTGCCGACCGCCTGGTCGCGGTCCACGCGAGGGGGCGGTCGAGCCGGGGGAGGGTGTACGGGAACCTAGTCTTCGTGCACGTCCCCGCCGAGGTGCGCGCAACGGAAGACGAGTGGGTCCTGCGGCGGTGGCTGTGGGGGGAAGCGGGGGTGCCGGGGAGGAGAGGCCGGCGTGGGCGTACGTCTGGCGACGGCGAGCGCAGCCCGGGTTCCAGTAGGCCGGCCGGGGGGGCGAAGCCGCGGCGGAGGCGGAAGGGGGATGCGTAGCCGCTGGGGTGCGGTGCCCGCCGATCCGGCTCAGTCCCCGGCGACCGCATTGCTCGGCAAGGTCCTCACGCAGTCTTGCAGGCGAAAACAGCACCGAACGGGAGATCGGCGTCCCACAACCGAACTCGGTTCCGGCGAAAAAGCGCAAGTGTAGAATCGAACGCGATTTCCTAATGCGTGGATTCCTTCAGCGGGTGGGTGCGCCAGCAACTAACCGGACATTGTCTCATCAAAAACCTTGTACTCCAGCCCGTTCAGCTACATTTTCGACCTTCCACGAGCCGTGCCCTCTCCAATCTACCCCACCCAGACATGAGAATTCCTTCGCTCGTTGTCACAGTTCTGGTGTTCGGTCTCACCTCGCGGCTCCATGCCCAAGAGGTGACTTACAAGTTTGACAGCGGTACCACCCTTCCAGACACTTGGAAGCTCGAGAACGGAGCGAGCATCCAAACAAGCGGCGGCCGTTCCGGGGGTGCACTCGTTTTGTCGTCGGCGACAGCCCGGGCTACCTTGACGTTGGAGGACCCTAATCTCGTCAGGTTCGTCCGAGATTCCCCGGGCGAGAACGATGACTTTACACTTGAAGTGTCGAGTGAGTGTGGGCCCACGGAGCGGTTCCCGTATCGGCCTGAAACCGCGGATGCAGCGGCGTTTGTATCCACAACACTCAATGCCCGTTTCGTGGGTTCATGCACGGTCACTTTCGCGCTCCAGAACTATCGGGCAGGGAGGGTTGTCATTGATGACGTAGAGGTTGATCGCCTCTTGGGAACGGCGAGGCTAGATCAAGAGGCGGTACAGCGCATCGAGCGGGTGCTCCGGCGTCAGCAGTACCAGACCAGCTTCAGCACCGCGCAAACGCGGGTCACGGACAACGCGAAAGCTCTCGGCGACGCCACGAGAGGATTGGGTGTACGGGTAAGCCGCACGTATGCCCTCCAGGCAATCCAATCGCTCGGGAGCGCGATGGCGCTGCGCACCGCGATCAACAATCCATTGGAATACCCAGAGCTCAGCCGCGTCGTCACTCAGATGGGCAATATCAGCAAGCCCGTGGAAGTGCACACGAACTCCCTCAAAGAAACGGTCAACGGGGTCTTCGGAGTGGTGAAGTCTGCGTTGCAGGGCGATCTATTCGACGCCGCGTCGAAGCTTGTATCGACTGCCTCCACACTTCGTGGCTTCCGCGACAGCGTGCGCGATATGCTGGCACTCACCTCAACCGATGAGGCGGGCCAGCGGAGGATGGCGACCGCGCTCGGGATGCACCGGGACACTGCCGCGAAAGGGATTGCCGGTGTCTACACGGGCACTGTGTCTTTTCTAAACCGGGTCATTTCGGACGCTGAGCATGTGGACGGGGCCGCGCGGGCGTCCGCCCAGTTGGCAGTGCTGACCGGGCGATCGGCCGCACAGGGCGATAGCCTCATCGTGGAGGTTCTGAGGTTCGCGGGCAAGGAAGGGACAGCACGGGAACTCCGGGCCTTCAAGGAGGCCGCAGTGCGCCGCGCTGAGAACGCCGGGTCGGCAGCGTTTCTCGATACCCTGCAGAGCGCAATCGACGCCAAGGTCTCGGCGGTCGAGACTGCTCCCGCCGCCGAGAGGACGAAGGCGATGAACGAGTTGGCTGCGCGGATGGAGGTCTACCTGCGTGGCGCTCAGCAGCTGGTTGCCGGTTTCGAGCCGCTGGTCATCGAGCAAGCCGACTTCTTCCGAAGTGAAATTACCTACCTTTGTGGCCTCGAGCCCGTGCCAGGGACGAAGGCGATGCGCGATCTCTGGATCGAGAAGGCAAAGGGTGCGGTCGCCGCACTGGAGGGAGCGGAAACCGCATTCTACGAGGCGTACAAGTTCACTGCTCCGCGTGCGCGCGAGTGTAGGCTCAAGAGCTACTCGTGAGACTTATCGGGGCCGGTTGAGTGGATTGCAGTCGGCGTCTCTGTTCTAAGCCAACGGAGAAGGTTCAGCGCTCCACTTCAAGGGTGACCTCCCGCGCAGATGCCCGACGCGCGTGATCGACGCGTGTCTCCTCGTGCATTTTCAGCTGGGTTCGAACCCGCAGCGAGCGGAGGGGGTGCACCCGAATGGAGTGCACCCCCTGCTTGGCTCTGCCTGAAGTCCGCCCCGCGTCTCACGTGCCGTCGGGAGTTTCTTTAAGCGCGGAGCTGGACGTCCCCCCGCTCGCCCAGAGCACATAATCTCGGCGCTCCTGATGTGTAGTGATGCGCGCCATGCATTCGGGCACATCGCTTCGGCGCGACGCTCGTGGTCGGACTGGCATGAGCTCCAAGCTAGTTCCACCGAGTAGAAGCGGGCGACGCGACGTGCCCGGCAATGCGGGTCGGCTGTCAGCCTGGCGGTGATCTCGTTCGATTCAGTCGCGGCGGCGGAGCCGGAACCAGTACGGGCCGGTCGTGTTGGATTCCGTGCCAAGGAACGCCACCTCCACCGCCAGGACATACGTGCCATCCGCCGGCAGGCTGATGATGCCAGCGCTCCCTCCCCGGATCTGCTCGTCACGCGCTCCAGCGCGGCGGCGGAGCACCCGGTAAATGAGGCTCGGATGTCCTCCGACGTAGACCTGGATCTCCTCGCCTGCCCGGCCGGTGAACAAGAACTCGTCCGTGTCGCGGGGATAGTCGATCGCCTCGCCCCGGATCGTGTCGGTCGTGGAGATGCGGGCAGCGATCTGCTCGGGACGGTTGGACGTCTTGGTGACTATCAGGTGGTATGCGGACGCAGCGGCTTCGCTCTCGACGCGGACCTCAAAGGGGCCGGTTCCGCTGAGGATCACCTGCCCCCCAGGCTGCTCCGGCAGCGTGCGTCCTGCCCCGAGATCCCGCACACTCGGCTTGAGCGTCGGGTGATGCCACCCCCTGAAACCGTCGGGTGCTTGCTGCCGGGGGTCGTGGCTCCAGACCCGGACCGTGTCGCCTGACGCGGCGGCGCGTATACGGAACCGGTCGATCTCTTCGGGCTGCGTGAGGGTGCCGGCCACAACCTCGAAGTACGCGAGCCCTGCGGTGGACGCGCGAACTTCGGGGATTGCCGTCGCGGTCGAAGGCCTCGTAGCGGACTCGCGCCCCGCCACCGCCCGCCGCGCCCCGTCCGCAGGCACCGCGAGTTCCGCCAGGAACGAGCAGGACACCGTCGCCCACTCGCGCGAGCTGACGAACATCGCCGCGGGAAGGCGGTTGGTGAAGGACGCCTGGGCATCGCCGTTGGGGAGGGCGGCGACGGTGACCTCGAGTGCGATCGGCCGTGCAGCCGCAGGGGGCTTGAAGGAGCCCCGAATCACCCCCCGGGCAGCGTCGCTCTCGCTGATCTGGACAGGACCGAGCTGGCCCGGCGCTGCTTCCAGCGCCGAACGGAGCGTCTCGAACAGCGTGGAAGCGGTCACTCCCGGGTAGTCACGAGACACCGCGAGCGTCCGCCCCGTCACATTGTTGCCGTGTGAGACCACTCGGTCGGTGCAGGGGTCGGCCTGGGCGGCGAGTTGGCTCGCGGCGAGCAGGAGTGTGGAAGCCGGGACGAGGACGCGCAGGGGCATGGAGTTGCGGGGTGTAGTTTCGCGTGGCCGCACGATGGTGCGTCCCGGCTGCGGGCGCAGGCAGGTAAAGCGAAGCTACGTTATTTTGGTCACTTTGTACACCCGGGGGCGTGCCGGGTCAAAAGCCGGGCGGGAGGGGGCCCGAGGAAGGAACTTACGGCTGGGCGGGGTCGGTGCCGCGGGTCCCGCCCGGAGCACCCCTTGCGGCCTTGATCGCGCGCTGGGCGGCCTCGCGCCCGCGGGCCTGGTCCTCGGCCGTGGCGGATTCGAGCATCTGCCTGGCCCGTCGCACATCCACATCGGACACGGGAGGCGGGTCTCCGCGCAGGCGGGCGGCCAAACGGCGGAAGAGCGTTCGTAGCATGGTCAGGTTCGGGTAGAATTCGCGATTGGGATACCTACTATCCCGAGCGGACAACGACAAGGGACGCGCGCAGGCGCGGGACCAAGGCGCGGGTGGGAAACCGATCGCTGAGAGGGTCACTTGAGCCTCCTCAGCCGTGCGTAGACCTCTTCGCGCTGGCGCACGGGGAGCCGGTCGGCCGACCCGTCGAGCTCGCGTCGGAGGCGCGCCTGCGCGCGCTGGAAGCGCCGCTTGGCGGCGGCCGCCGTCGTCCGGAGGGCGTCCGCGATCTCCGCCCAGGATTCGCCTCGCTGGACCCTCAACTCCAGCAGAATGCGTGTCTCGCGGGGGAGGCCGCGCACCACCCGCCGGAGAATCGCGGCGAGGGCCGCCGCGCCAGGATCGTGTGTGCTCCCCGGTGATTCGGCGGGCCCCGGGATGTCCTCGGTGATGCGCTCAACCGCGCGCCGCATCCCGCGCATGTAGTCGGTCAGCCGGGTGCGTGCGACCGCGAGCGCCCACCCGAGCAGCTGGTCGGTGGTCGAGGCCCGACACGTGTGCAGGTGCGTGGCGATGCGGATCAGCGCCTCCTGCGCTATGTCGTCGGCCACATCCCGATCGTCCGGCATGCGGCGCGTATACCCTTTCACGTAGTCGAGCACGGGACCGTGCAGTGCGGCGAGGAGCGTCTCCTGCGCCTCGGGGTCCCCTCCCTGGGCGCGGCGGAGTGCGGCGAGCAGGGAGCCGTCGGATGGACGTTCTGGGGGTGTGCGCATTACGCGGCGGAGGATGCGGGTAGGGAGCCCGTCTCGGGCTCGCAGATTGCCCAGAACGGGCAGTTCCGGCAGATGTCGCGGTGGTCGGTCCGCGGGTAGGCGGCCTCTGTTTCCGGGTGTGTTGGATCATCGGGCATCCCGGCCATCGCCATGGCGCCCTCCCGCACACGGGCCTCCGCGGCGTCGACCGTGGCTGCGGTGAGGGGGACGCTCCACCGCTCGCCGGTCCCCAGGTCTGCCACCTGCCCGTCGTAGCCGGTCGTCGGGAGCGGGAGGTTCAGGCGCGTGCGCGCGTATGCGGCGTAGAGGCCCAGCTGCTCGACGGCGGATTCGACCCCCACACGGCCGGTCTTCCAATCGAGAATGATCGGGGGCCCGGACGCCGGCGTGTAAGCCAGGTCGGGGGCCGCCCACACGGTTGTCCCTCCGACCTCGAACGCGGCGGGCGCGTCAACGGCGTGGACCTGGCCGGGGGCGCACCGGGCGAGGTCAGCCCACACGGTACTCTCCGCCAGGTGCCGGGTGCAACGCTCCATCTTCTCGCGCACCCGCTCGACCTGTCCGTCCGGGAGCTCGCGGCCATAGTACGCCTCGAGCAGCACGGGGTGGTGCACGGGATCGTCGGCGAACGCCGCGAGGTCACCCCCATTTCGGACGAGGGCGTTCAGTTGCGCGCGTGCGTTCTGCCAGAGCACCTGCGCCGGGGGAGTAGGGCCGCCGGCGAGCACGCGGTGGGCGATCCTCGCGGCCAGCGCGTGAAGGATGTTTCCGAGCGCGAGGTCCAGCGTGGTCAGACGCGAGAGCACATACGCGAGGCGCACCCGCGGCGGGGCGGACCGGCTCCATCCGCCGCGCGTGAGCAGATAGCGGTAGTAGTACCTGCGTGGGCATGCCCGGAGCGTCGTCTCGCGGGTGTGTGACCACGGATGAGGGGCCGGATCTTGGCCCTGGGTTCTGGATCCCATGCGTACCTCCTCGTCTCGTCGTATAGACGGAAGGGCGGCACCGACGGGAAACAAAAAAGCACCCCGGGAGCTCCGGGATGCCTGCGTGCTGTTCTTGGAAGTTGGAGCCGTTCGACCGCTGCGTCGGCGAGGTGGTTTGGTGTGGAAATCGGGGTGGGGCGGGGAGGGCGGACCGCTGCGGGCCCTTTGGCAAGCGCTCAGTTGCGCCTGGGGGTTCCTTCGGGTTCGAACGCGCGGCTCACCCCTCGTCCTCGGGCGGCGCGAGCCAAGCGGGAGGAGTCGTGCCGAGCGACGCGTAAAGGCCGCGGTAGAATTCGAGGGAGCGGCGGATCGCCTCGTCGCGGCGGTGGACCGGCAAGGCGCGCACCAGGATGCCCAGGGCGACCCGCTCTGTGTCGCCGGCGCTCGCATCGCGGTCCTCGTCTACGTTGCGCAGGTACCAGTCCTCAAGCCGCCGAAGCGTGCCTGCGTGCGGTTTGCCGCCGTCGATGAAGTACTGGAGCCCACTCGGGCGGACACCGACAGCGCGAGCCGTGGCACGCATGCCGTCAGTGCCGACGCGGGCGGCGGCGAACGCGCGTAGCGCGGCCACGCCGGGCGGCTGGCTACGGGCGGGCACCGACGCCCCGGGCGCCTAACCGGCGCTGCTGGTCAAAGTGACCAAAAAATGAGAGATTACACTGGGTAGTTTACGTCGAACTCGGCGACTCCGGCAAGACGCTACCGCCGCGGGTGGAGTGGCGGGGACAATCTCATCTCTTGAGCAAGTGTAACTGCCAATGCCCCTGCACGGAGTTGTTGGTTGCCTCCCACGCCAGTCACCGCTGTTCGGTCACCCTTGAGCGTTGCCCGCCCAGGAACACACGGGCTGGAGATGACGACCCGAGTGTGCCCTCCGACGAGCCGCGAATTGCAGGTACTTGCGCGGTGACAGCACGTGAATGTCGCGACAAGGGCTGTCCGGTTTAGGCGGGATAATTCCGGCACTGTCACGACTGCGGTTGTGCTCCTAGTTTGTGACAGAAATCACCTGCGGCGTTGAATCGGTCACGCAGGCCAGGCACTTCGCGCCGCTCCCATTAATGATAGATTTCGCAGCGTCCTTAGCGGGGCGTCCGAGAGGAAGGATCGCGGCCTCCGGGCGAATCCTTTTGCGCACTTCGATGGCTGCATGTGTGTTAGCCACCTCTCGGCCTGAGGACTCGTGATGAGTGAGACGCGCCCGACACGATCGCGCCCATCGTTCCTCGCAGCGCCTCCGATCATCCACGGAGACGGCGGGAGCGAGGGTGCAGAGATTCTGCACGAGGTAGGCGGTCCCATGGGACTGCTGCTCGCCGGTGCACTCCGGGACGTGATGCTCTGGGCGGAGACCCCGGCGGCAGAACGCGCGATGCTATTCTCGGCTCACGGGGCGCGTGCCCGTGAGGAACAACTCGGTGAAGCGGTGAACGAGCCTGACCTATGGGCTCCGCTCTTTGCGCTCGCCCTTCTTGCGGAGGAGCCGATGGAGGTCGATCTCCCCCGCCTTGTGCAGGCGTGCCGGCGCATCGCATCCTGGGCCGACGCCGGCGGGAAGCCGGGGACCCGCCTGGCCTTCGTCCAGGCCTCCGCGCTTCTGCGCCCGCATGACGCCGTACTCGCCACGGAGGTAGCCCGGCTCTCGCGAGATCGCGGGGAAACCGCGCGTGCCGAATCTTGGTTTCGCCACGCCGTACGCCTGGCGCGCAAGCGCGACTGGGAGGCGTACACCTGGGCGTACGTAGGTCTGGGGGTGCTCTACATCCGTTGCGGCAACCGTCCGGCTGCCGCAACGGTGATGCAGCGTGCGCTACGCACTGCTGAGCGCCAACGGGTTCCACATCTCCTCGCAGCGGTGCACCACCACCTCTTCCACCTCTCCACCGAAGCTGGCCTCCTGCGGAAGGGGTACGAGCACGCACGCGCCGCATTCGATCATTACGGTGCGGCGAACCCGGCGATCTTCGGCCTGGTGGCGGATGTCGGACGCTTCTGGCTCCACCTTGGCCAGGCGGCTCGTGCACTCCCGCTGTTCGCTGGGGCGGTGGACGGGATCGCTGACCCCAACGTGCGCGCGATGGTATCAGCGAACTTGGTCCGTGCGGCGGCGGAGGTCGGAGACCGAGACCGCTACGAGCTGGCCCGTCGGCACACGCTGGTAATGATCGAGGAGATGGTCGGGCGCTCGCGCCTGGAGGACACCTACGAGGCGCTGGCATACGGCGACCTGGCGCTCGGCGAGTGGGAGCGGGCAGCGGAATCCGCGCGGCGGGCTTTCGCCGCGGCCCGGGCCGCCGGCAACAGGGAAGTAGAGCTCACCGCTGAAACGCTGGTGGAGCGGGTTCGCGCGCATGCGTCCGCTCCGGCGCCAACAGGAGCGGACGAACGTGCCGAGAATCCGGTGGTCGCGCGGCAGGCCGAGCGGCTGGCGCACGTATTCGCGAGCGCGCTGGTCGGCGCGTCCGTCTGAACACGAGGTGGCCGCTCGGCCGCGGATCAGTTTCAGCCGTCCGTGCTGTCCGGCTCCGCGACTTTACCACCGCCGCCCACCCAGCCGCCGCCTTCGCTGGAGGTGACCGTGACATTCGTGGTGTCCGTGCGCCCGCCGCCCCCGACCCACCCGCCGCCAGCGTTGAGCCGAGGAGGATCTGCGGTGATCGGTTCGGTGGGGGCGGGTTGTGCGCAGCTGGCGAGCAGGCACAGGAGTCCGGCGAGGACGGGGGCAATGGATACTGCGCGCATGGGATGCTCCGGATGAAAGAGTTCGAAAGACGGGCACACCGCATTGTGGCCCGGGCGAACTCTCCATCCGGCGGAGCGTAGCGTCAAGGCGTGTCGCAAAAAACTTGGGTGACTTCATGCAAACGATTCCACGACCGATCCTCCTGCTGCACTCTGACTCTGGTCTACGGGACCTACTGCTGCGCCTATCGGGCGAGCCGTATCGCGTCGAGCGAGTGCCGGACTGGAAGACCCTGGTCCGGATTCTCGGGAACAGCCCGCCGATGACGCTCGCGGTGGTCGACCCCTGGGCTCCAGGAGAGAATCCTCGGAAGCTGGCGGATGACCTGCGCGGCGTCCTCCGCGATACACCAGGGCTGACGGTGGTGGCCGCACTGCGCATCCCGCCTACGGGTGCGCAGGTCGTCACGACGCTCCTGGACTGGGGCGTGGCGGATTGGATTGACCTTGACCGGGAGGATACGACCGCCGCCGTTGCGCGCCGGTTGCGTGCCGTTGAAGCCCGCCCGGTCGAGCGGCTGATCGCGCGCGCCCTGCCTCAAGGGCTTCCGAGCCGAAGCCGAGGGCTCTTGACCACGGCCGCTCTCGTGGTCGCGCGAGGCGGGCAGGTGCCCGACGTGGCAGCGGCTCTTGGGGTGACGACCCGGACGGTCCCGCGTTGGTTCGCTCGGGCGGACCTTCCCGCGCCTCGGCGGCTCCTCGCGTGGCTCCGGCTGCTGATTGCAGCCGAGTTGCTGGATGAACCTGGGCGTTCCATCGAATCCATTGCGCGGGGGGTGGGCTACGCCGGCGCGGCCGCACTCAAGACCGGCCTTCGCAACATCCTGGGACTGACGCCTCACGATCTCCGCGAGCGCGGTGCGTTCCGAACCGTGGCCCGCGAGTTTTCGGACGAGCTTCAAGCCGTACGGGAGGCGAGCCGAGCGCGCGGCCGGCGCGCCGAGGTCTGGTTGAACTAGCAGGGGAGGCGCCCGGTGGCCGGGCGCCTTCGCTGCTATGGGCGGGTAAAATAGGACACGGCGTGTGGTGAAGCGATTCCCCAACCTCCGGTGAACCATGCTGAAATCTGCGGCAGCAAAGGTCAATGCGAGAACCACGAAGTTCGTGGTACTCCGATTCCTGAGAGACGAAGCACTCGCTGAGCGTGGGTGGCGGCGTCGAGCCGTGCGGGGGTGGCATAGCTCTGAGGAGGTCGAGATTGCGACTGGCATATACCTGCTGGACCTGATGCCCGGGCTCGCGAGGCAGAGCTGCGTTGATCGAGTGGACATCCGTGAACCAGGGCGACTACGTCCCCAATGGTTGTACCGGATATCCGCATCGGGTGTGACTGCTCTCGCGCGGTGGGAGGGGACTGAGGTCCCCATCGGGTGGCGGGTCCCGGAAGAGCGGGATCCCGATGCCGGTGCTTTGTACGTCCCGGTGCGGGCGTGGGAGGCGCTGGAGATCCTCAGACGGTATGCGCAGGCGGGGGTTGGGCCGCGCCGGTGGGGAGTGCACGGCTGGATGAGCGCCTTGGAAATGACGCGCGTCGGCCCACCGCTGCTCTGCAGCGGCGAGTTGCTGTGGCTCATCGCGCGCCGACTGGTCGAGCGCCGCCGCGCGACCATCGAAGGCCGGCGACGTCCAGCATATTTCTACAGACCGACAGCGTTAGGGATGGCTGCGGTGTTGGTCGATGCCGCGCGCGCCGGTACCGGGCCCCCCACTCATGTCCAGCTCGCCGTTCACTCGGAGCGGCTGTCGAGCCAGGAAGCGGAGGCGGCGTGGGCCCCGGTCGTAGGAGGAGAAACCCGCATTACCGGTGGACTCTTTGGCGATTTGGGCCCCGCAGTAGGCAGAATGGACACTATGGACGCGCGGCGAGAACCTGCGGAATGAGCGTCCGGGGAGAACGCCAGGCACCGCAACTCTCAGGGGCGTGCAGCTCGCCGCGTATCGGAACCGGTAGTCAGCCATGCGGCTGAGGGGGGCTCGGGCCCTACGCGCTGGAGGAGAAACCCGCGCAACAGGCGAACTCTGCGGCGATCTGGGCCCCGGAGTAGACGAAATGGACACAATGGACCCACGGCGAGGACCCGCTGGATGAGCGTCCGGGAAGAACGAAGGGTACTCGAACGGGCGCGCGTCGCTGAGTCTCGGCGGGCGGCGATCCGCCGGGGGCTGCGATCCGTCCCGCAGCGTCTTCTTGCGGCGCTGGTAGGAATCTCACGCGGCAGCCTGAGGAAGTTCATGGACGGGTCGAGTCCCAGCCGGGAGGCGCGTCGACGGATCCGGGAATGGTGTGCGGATCAGCCTGAGTCCCACACGGAATCAGGCGCGATCGCGCTCAACCTGCTGGTCTCGGAGTTCCCCGCAGCGCAGAGGGGGTGGGCGCGCCGCCACCTGGTCGAGTTCCTGATCCGCCTCCACGAGGAATCGAAACAGCACCCGCAGGCGTGGCTCATGGACGAACGGGGTGCAGGGCCCCGGCGGACCGCGCACCGGCCGCGGAGCTCTTGACATACCCCGATGGCCAATAGACCGGCTGGGCTTTTCCTGGCCAGAGCCACTCGATGGGGAGTGATGCGACACTACTATCAAGACAGCCACACGACGCTGTACCATGCAGATGCACGGGACGCCGTCGATGCCATCCCTCCCGTGGACTTGCTGCTTACGGACCCCTCATACGGGCACCACTTCACCAGCAATCGCGTGCGAGGCCGGAAGCTCCGCCCTGTGCGGAATGATGGGATCCGCCAGTCGGTGAGACTCTATCGTCAGGTATTACCGCTGATCCAGGCTGAGCACGTCCTCTGGTTCTGCCACTGGAAGGCGTACGCGGACGCTTCCGACATCGTCGGGCAGTACTTTCGCACGCGCGGTCTCCTGATTTGGGACAAGGGGCACCCAGGCCTGGGAGACAAGGCACACCCGGGCACCGACTACGAGTTCATCGCCTCAGCCGGCGATGGCAAGTTGGCGGTGAAGCGGGGCGGGAGCATCATTCGCGGCCACAAGCCGGTCCCGCCGACGCGTCGGAGGCACATGCATGAAAAGCCGATCTCACTTGGCCAGCACCTGCTCACCATGTTCGGGGCAAGCAGCATGGCCGACACGTTCTTCGGCAGCGGCAACTTCCTCGTCGCAGCCAAGGAACTGGGAATCTCGGCGTATGGGATCGACCTGGAGGAGCAGAACTGCGAAACAGCAGCTCGTGCGCTTGAAGCTACCATGGCCGGAGAGGTGGGTTCATTTCGGTACCCCGCCCGGGGCACGCTCCACCCGTCCCGGTCCCTCAACCTACGTAAAGCGGAGCCACGGCCGGCAACACCGCGTCGCTTCCGCTCGGCGGACGTGAGCGGCACGGATCAGCCGGCGCGAGCCGGGGATCGCGTGGCGGGAGAAATGCCATACGCGTCCGCGCCGGCGTAAGCCAAGTTCGCGAGAATTCGACGGAGACGCTAAGCCCGGCGCGCTGGGCAAACTGGGCCGGCCAGAGTGCACCAGGTGAGTGCGGTCCGCACCAGAATAGAGCGGCAAGGGGCCTGCGGCCCCGTGCCGCTCTTCTCGTTCCGGGGTTCCGCCTCGCGCGCGGTCTACGGTCTGGGATTCCGTTAACAGGCACGTGAGCGCTCGGGTTGGGGTCGCGCCGGGCGGCTTTGCGCGCCTATTCGGTCCCCCGCGCAGTCGCTGGCGCAAGGCGTGTCTCAAACGGCACTAAATGTGCGCCCTAGAGCATTGGGACGGTGTCGTTCACCCACAATGCGGAGGCCCATCATGCGCTTCAACAGAAGTACGAGGAACCGTTCAATGTCGCTACGGCTGGCGCTCCCGTTCGCGCTGTTCGGCCTCGCCGCCTGTCAGGATTCGACACCGACTGCGAGCTCGTCTCGGCCTGAGCCTGCCGCGCCGTCGCTCTCCGCAGCGGCGCAGGACGATCGGCTGATCCTTCCCGGAGAGCAGGACTTCGCGAGGCTCGCTCGCGAGCAGCCCGGGTTCGCGGGATACCATTACGACTGGGAGACCGGCGATCTGGTCGCGTCGGTGAAGAACCTGGACCGAGCGGAGGAAGCGCGGGCCGCGGTTGAACCCGTAATCACGCAGCTTCGTCGTGTGAGCGAGCGTGCGCGGCGTGGGCGTGGCGGGGTGCGGGTGAGGCAGGTTCAGTTCGGCTTCGATGAGCTCCGCGTGTGGCGCGACCACCTGACGCCTGTACTGTTCTCGAAGCCGCAGGTGCTTTCGATCGACTTGGACGAGAAGGAGAACCGCGTCTGGGTGGGTGTTCGGCAGGCGTCCGCCCGGGCCGAGGTAATGGCCGAGGCGAAGCGCTTGGGCATTCCTGCATCCGCGGTCACGGTGCAGATGGTCGAGCCGATCTGCCCGGCGCAGGGCGATACGTGTGACCCTTGCACGGTGGACCCAGCCTCCTGCGAGCCTGACCCATGTGAGACGGACCCGAGTTCTCTTGAATGCCAGCCGCCGACGACCGAGCCGGTGGAGCCGGACACCACGACCGAGAGCTATTGCCCACCGGACGTATCCTGCAACATAACGCCCGGGCAGACCACCGTGGGTGATCGGTACCGGCCCGTACTCGGTGGGCTCCTCATCACCCGGCCAAAGTCCTACAATCCCTATTCCGGGTGGTCCTATTACACCTGCACACTCGGCTGGAACACGATCTACAACGGCCAGTACGCATTTGTGACCAATTCCCATTGCACCGCGGACATGGGGACGGTCAACAACAACTCGGCCTTCTATCAGTGGCGGTACCGTGACAGCGATCGTCTCGGCTACGAGGCTTTTGATCCGCCATTCAATCTGACGTATGACCCGTACACGTTCAGCTACTGCTCATACGGAGCCAAGTGCCGCTATAGCGATGCGGCGGTGGTCACCTACAACAGCGGCGTCAACATCCAACTCCGTGCCATCGTCCGGACGGAGCTGTGGAACGGCTCGCGAGTGATCGACCAGACGAACCCTTACTTCCCGATCCTGGCGGAGCGGACGGGCCGGCCGGTGCAGGATGCTGCCTTGGACAAGGTGGGGTACCGGACTGGATGGACGTACGGTCGTACGATCCGCACCTGCGTCCACCACCGTTCGGGGACCAGCGACAAGTTCTTGTTTTGCCAGGGCGAAGTGCAGTCCTACGGCACGAACCGGATCGTGCAGGGAGGCGACAGCGGCTCGCCGGTGTTCTACTGGCACGGCTCCTACGTGGACCTACAAGGAATCCTCTGGGGTGAGGTCAGCAACACCGGGGGGAAGGTGTTCATCTTCAGCCCCCTCGAGAACGTCTTCCGGGATCTCGGCAACGTGACCTCGCAGGTATACTGAACGCGCGGTCTTCGAGGGCGCGGCCGCAGGATGCGGTGCTGGGATCGATCCGCTAATTAACGCGCGCGGCGGGCGGGTCTTGCCCGCCGCGGGGGGTTCAACCCGGGAAGAGGAGGTTTCTCGTGAGACTGGTTAACATCGCACTCTTGGGAGTGCTCACGGTGATGGGATGTTCACGCGCGAATACCACCGGAGGGCAAGAGCGCTCCTCTTTCCTCCGTGCGAATGTACAGGGAAGCGTCCGCGCCGAATACAGCGGCACTGGGGAGTTCGGGACGGATCACCTGCCGCGGACATTCGTGCTGAGCTCAACGGGGACCGGGGGTGCCGCGGGACAGAGTCTGGTCCTCCGCCGCCGGCAGGACAGTGCCTGGCCCGCCGTGGGGCGTTACCCCCTCGTGCCTGTCCAGGATGCGGCAGCGAGCCCGGATGGGTTCACCGGCGTATACTCCCGGGCAAACGGGCGCGGCCACGAGTCCTTCGTCGCTCGTAGCGGGACGGTGGAGATCACCCGTGCCTCCGCGGAGCGTGTGGAAGGAACCTTCCGGTTCGAGGCCGTGCTGTGTTCGGGGCGGGGCGAGGACGAGGGCCGCTACGGGGACTGCGCCGCGGCGGATGCGCCGACTGTCGAGTTGATCGGCTCGTTCGCAGTCACGCCAATGAGCAACGTCGGCACGCCGTTGTGAGAGCAAGGCAGGTCGCTTCGGGCGCACGGTGGCGCGGGCGATCACGGTGTAGAACGGGTCGGCGCGGAGGCGGGATTCGTTGGCCTGGCACATTGGGGGTCCTTCTCGCAGGCGCGTTCGCATGTGCGGACGCGCCCGCGCGTCGCCCCGACGCGAGGGGGGACGCAGGGGCTGCTCCTTCGCTGCCCCCGGTCGATACTGGGAGCCGGGGGAAGATCCTGGAGCCCGCTGGCGCCCAGCCGCCGGTGGGGATTTCCGTCCGGGCGTTCGCGCAGGTCGAGCGGGATACGCTGATTGCCGGGGTGATCATCGCTAATCGCCTGCGGGAGCCTGTCGAGGTGGACCACGGAGTCTGCCCGCCGATTCTGCGTGTATATGCGCCCGGAGTGCGCACTCAGCCTCCAGTGTGGCGTTCCGACGCCGCAGCGGGTCCGCTTCCGCTCGGCGCGAACGAACCGTCGTGCATCGCCGCCGGGGTGCGTATTACACTCACCGCGGGCACCGAATACGCCCCGCTCGAGCTGCGCGTCCGAACGCCTGTGGACCGGATCTTGGGGGACTCACTGCCACCGGCGAGCTATCGAATCGCTCTCATAGCTGACGTTGGCGAATCTCCGCGCGAGGCGCAGACCTCCGTCATTCTTGGCCGTCAAGCGTTGCCGACAGCGCCAACACCCTGAGAATCGCTGGTCGGCCGCTCGAAAGTCGGGCTGCGTCCGGGTAGGTACTGGCGGGACGGTCGGGGCGGTAGCACGCCGGGCGGATCGACGGAACTTCGCCTGGCGGGACTGGGGCTCACGGGCGCTTCGTGTCGGGCACGTAAAGCGGCGGTGTCCTCGGTTTGTCTGGTTAGCCATCGTGCTGGTAGCGAATCAGCGGGCGGAGTGTCTAAACTTCGACCAGCTCGTCGGGATCCCGGCCGAGTGCGAGAATCGCGAGGCGGACACGGCGGTGGAACGCCCCCGGCTCGGTGCAGATAAGTGCCTCTCGAAGCTGGGCGACCGCCGACTCGACGTCCTGTCGCGACGGGGTACGGGCTGATTTCACCGTCGAAGGCAGCGCCAGTCCGGACACCGCGACGTGAATGCCGTGTGCGAACCACCAGCCGCAATACTTCCTCAGCGTTCGCCGGTACGGGGTCGCGCCGTTCACCGTTTTCTGCAGCCCGGACGGGGACACGCCCACCTGGCGCGCGACTCCGCGGAGCGAGTCCTTCTCCACGGCTGCTGCGAGTCGTGTGCGAATTTCCTCGAACGGAGGTATGGCCGTCGCTAAGTTCGTCATATGGCTCGGTCGTATGCTCCGCCCCCGCCGGGCTTGGGATATGATGGGATGAGGGAATTTCGTTGCCAATCTCGCGTGCGTCGGTCGAGCTGCCCCTTCAATCGACCTGGTTGCACCGCCATCTCGATCAACTCCAGCGCTGCCGCCCAGTAGCCTAACGACTCAGGGCTCTAAAGTCTCCTCGGTGTTGCTATCGCGCCGGGGCGGTGGATCCGTTCAACCGGTACTCGTTCAGCGAGCACTGGTTGGATGCGTGGAGCCTCGCGGAATCTACTTGATCCCGCGGCCGGTTCTTGGTAGCATCTTAGGACGCTTGATTCCCCCTGCCCACTGAGTACATCGGTATCCGTCACGACTATGCAACAGGCACATACAAAGTTCGATGTTGCCACGGCCGGAGACGGTGAGTGGCTAATCAATGGTAGTGAGCCTGAGCCGGACGTCTCGGAATACTTGGACGCCCGGACGACGGGATATGACTTGTGGAACGCACCAAACTGTCCGTACTGCCAGTGTGCTCTGGTGCAGAGGCGCTTTGAGGATGTTGCTCAATCAGACACCGGATGGCACTATAATCGAGAGTACATTCTCGCCTTCTGCCGCCGCTGCCGCCACTGGGAATTCGAGGGATCTGAAGGCGGAAACAAATGCATGGACAGTTCCAACGGTGTAGTCGTTTCGTCCGTTTCCGCTAAGTTCGCAGACCAGCTCCCGGAGGAGTGCCATTCCGAGTTGGCTCAGCAACTCAGACGGTATCCCGATGCCTGGCACGCCTTATCTCCATCAACAATGGAGCACCTCGTTGCTTCGATTTTCCGCGCCAACTACTCTCACTGCGAGGTAATTCACGTAGGTCGCCCGGGAGACTGCGGAGTCGATGTGATCTTCGTCGACAACAGTAGCACGACGTGGCTCATTCAAGTGAAGCGCCGGGCAAAGCCACGGAAGGCTGAAAGTTTCTCAACTCTTCAGAGCATCTTAGGAACGCTTGCGCTCGAGGGCGAGCGGCATGGAATCGTCGCCACCTGTGCGGACTATTTCTCTCATCAGGCACGTCGGGAGCGGGAACGCGCTCGCCGAGAGGGGTTCGTTGTCGAATTCCTCGACAAAGGAATACTTGATCGTATGATCGGCGCGCTTCTTCCAGTCGACCCGTGGCGAGAATTATTCGAGCATCCAATGCTATCTCATCTTGATGCCGAAGTTCGCGCCCATTTCGGAGGTGATCCAGCCCAGTTGCACTTGTTTCTTTCGCAGTAGCCGGCATCGCTGCCCAACCTCCTACTTACCTAGTCGAGTCGTAGTGCGTTGTGACGACCCAACGAGGCGCTGCAGCTGACGCGCATCCGTGGCTTGCCCGGCTACGCGAGCAACAGCAGCTGCGCGGTGACTCCTTCATTCAGCTGAAGCTAACTGTTCTGCGGTCGCATGGCTCACTTCCTGTAGAGGCGCCTTGCTACAATCCGCATCCCTCGTCTCACAGTAGGCGCCGCGGTGGACGGAGAGAGCCGATGGGATTGCCGGTCCTTAGTCACAGTCATACGTTTCGTCCTGCCCCGAGTTGCGGGGCCGGACAGGGTTAGATCTGGTGTCCGAATCGGGCCAATGGCAGGACTGCCTCGCGCCTCCACACGAATGTTGATTCCCTCCTTCTGGCAATTAGCAGGAATCATGGCTGCGACGTGCACTGATTGCGGTTACACGTACCCTTCGGATTCGAAGCAATGTCTCGCCTGCGGCCGGCCAGCCCCGATGAAGTCGGGCGGGGTACCCGAACGTCAGGCTGGCGAAGAACAAGCAAGAGCAGAGCGAACTCAACAATCGATATATGGCGTCGGTAACCGCAGCCGACGCGTCGGGAACCCGTGCGACGCTCGACGAATTCGTGAGGGTCGTGGAGGCGAACGGCAGGCTGGTCACCGTGTGCAACTTCATGAAATTCCGATGGATGTTCGAGCCCCCCAACGGCGTATTCCCCAGGTTCCAGCGACTGCTCGAAGCCGGGCTGATCTTCATCGACGATGATCCGATGAACGCACTTCGCGTCCAGGCGGAGGAGGCCACATTACCGCGGTGCAGCCGCGACATTACCTTTGCGGCGCTGTCCATAGAAGATAGGGGCATCAGGCACTACGGGAATTTCGTGATCGTATGGAACCTTGATCAGGTTGCACACCGTACAAGTTTGTTCGTAGCGAACTGCGTTACTTGGCGACTCGATCGGGGCATGACCATGACGGAACCGACACCCCTGGGTTTCCGCGCAGTCTGGGAACATCGTGGCCGCCTCGCAGCGGCTAAGCATGGGGAGGAGATCACGCAGCGTACGACTCCGGCAGAGTTCTCGCAGATCCTCATGGCGGACAGCGCAAGTCCCGACGACGGAAAGGACATCTTCATCGAAGGGCACATATGGGGCCAGCTGTCGCGGGGTAGCGTCGCCAAGCTGATCCGTCTCAGGCGTGAGGAGAGCATCGGAGATAACGTGAACGCAGCAAAAATTGCGAGGGCGCTGAAGTCGGTCGGTTTGGACGTGGAAGGCTTCCCATGATCGCGTGGATCTCCGGCGGCGCCGGCCAAGCGTTGGTCGAAGAAGAGGGCGGGTTCTTCCTCTTAGAAGATTCCGAACCGGACCGAAGGCTGGAGCTGGCCGGCATCTCCATGGTGACTCGCGATTGGCTGGATGCTTACCCAACTGACGTCGCTTCGCGGAACGAAGCACGCGCCGAACTGCAGCGGGCGTCGAATGGTTATCAGGCGCTTGAACTCACGTCACTCTTCTTGGACCGGGAAACCGACCCCGAAGATCGCCACGTTGTGCTTGCCGAAGCAGAACGGCTGCTTGGTGACGCATCGACGTTCAACTACGTGATTGGCGTGTACTGCGCGCAGCCGATGCCGGAGAGCGGTGAGCTGTTAGAGGGGGTTGAGCGGTGTCGGCAGCTGGGATTCCCCCGCGTTGGCGAAGTGGTCGAGACGGTTCTCAAATTCCAACAGAACATCGCCGCGGCTTATGATGCATGGAATTTGATACGGCCGACGGTATTCGGCGCTGCGGAACGTCGACCTGCTGTCCTCGCCACCGCCGTGCGACGGGGTCTGTTCCTAGGCATGGTAAAACGCATCGGCGACCTACGGCGGTGCGAAGCCTTTCCCGATGTTCTTCCGTCGCTCGTGGATCCTTTCACACTGCGGAAGTTTCCTGAACTCTCACCGGTCGTGCGCGCGTGGACGCGCCACGCCAGAGTTTTTTGCCCTCCGCTAAGTCCGCCGGTGCCGCTTTTTTCTGATCCGGGCGTCCCTCGCCACCGGGCACGCGTCCGCGGTGGCGACTCTGTCGGTCTTTGCGGTTACACCCGCGCCTTTTCTCAAGCCCCGGCATTTTGATGACGGATATCGCTATGCCCGTCAGCACGTCGGCTCCGCCCACTCTGTATCTTCCCGCGCTCGCTTGCGAGATGGGGGCGTGGAGGTATTACGTGACTGCCATGCGCCTCGCCGATGTTGCGGAGCGGATCAGATTCGCGGAAGACCTCGGTAAACCCGCGCGTTATGACGATTGGATCCAACGGGTTGTAAACGAGACACGTAAGGGGCAGATATCCAATTACCTCCTCAACCAGGAGGATCGCTTCTTCAGTTCGCTAGTGGTGACGGTGTACGGCGGAGCTCCGCGCTGGTTCGATCTGGGATTGCTGGACGCTCCGGATCTCGGCCTCGACGATATTCCTCCAATGGCGCTGGACTCCATCGACCGTAGCCTGGGGCTCCTTTCCCTCAGCGGCGACGAGGAACTGTTTCCCGTGGACGGACAGCACCGCCTCGCCGGGATCAAGGCAGCGGTCTCCGCGAACCCGGATCGGGGCAACGAGATGGTGAGTGTTCTCTTTGTCATGTATCGCGGAAAGGTTGAGACCCGACGACTCTTCGCAACACTAAATCGATACGCCGTTCCGGTGAACGAGGGTGAAAGGATCATCTTGGACGAGGACGATGGCCTTGCGATTATCACGCGACGCCTGATGCAGTCTCACCCGCTATTCGCCGGTATAAAGCGCCTCGCCTCACCTAAGAATTCAAGCCTGGGGGAGACGGATTATACGAGCTTCACTACTCCAATCACGCTGTACAAGATCAACAAGATGCTCTGCATCAAGCATGATCGAGGCGCAGAGTGGTCGCTGAAGGCATTGGCCGGCTCCTTCCGGCCCCCGGATGAACACCTTGACCGCGTCTGGAGCATATCGCAGCGGTTCTGGGATCAGATGGCTGATCACTTTCCCGCAGTTGGCGCTTTAGCAGAGAAGGGCGGGGGCAACGCAGTCCGAACTCACCGCCGGACAGACGGTGGGCATATGTTGTACAGGCCTGCCGGCCAGCAAGCCTTCGCGCGCGCGATCCGAGCCCTGCACAACAGAGGGGTTTCGATGGAGGACGCGTTCGCAGCACTAAAGAAGATTCCGATGGAGTTGGCGGGCGCGCCTTGGTTGGGGCTTCTTTGGCAACCGTACCCAGAAGGAAACCGCGGACGGATGATCCCGAATGTGGCGACGCAGATCGTTGTCTCGGGACTGCTCCTGCACTGGGCGGGTCTCTCCACCCAGCAAGATCAAGTTGCACTGCTCGACAGGTACCGCAAGGTGACGGGTCGTCCGGACGCACAGCTGCCGCAACCGACGCGCCGATACAACAAGCGCGTGTCAAGGTAGGCGTGCTCGGTGACATCTCCGATCGGATAGGATAGGGGTGAGGTGCATGCGCCATCCAGAAATTTGGGATGGCGTATGCGCAGTGAAGTAGGGGAGGCAGACCAGGGGTTGCCAGATCGCCGTGCGGAGACGGTTAAGCTGGGCCGAGGGCCGAGGTATCTCGACACGATTGCCACTTGGGGACATCCACTGCTCACCCGAACCGAGGAAAGAGCAGGAATCAGTCGCGGGTGTCATTGGCTGGCGGATGGGCGCGGAGGCGATCCGAGGCAACTTGGAACGCGTCCGAGGCTTTGTCCCGCACCGCCACCATCGCGGCGACGTGGAACGTCTGGCTCGGAAGGGGTGTCGAGCCGAGCGATGCCGCAACAGTGGTCACCAGCGAGTGAGCCATCAGCCCTGCAGGCTGCTCCAGGCCGTACTCGGACGGGCCGTGGAGCAGCGTCTCGGGCGGCCAGACCGGGTGCCCGGGATTGTCGGTGAACCCGCGAACACTGGAGTGGACTGCGTGGTTCGCCTTGACATATGCCGGGTGCAGCACGGATAAGCCGACTGCCGCCTCGAGAACGCCAAACGAAGGGCCCGCCGGCCCGAACGACTTGCCGGTGAGCCCGGGGATCGCCCACCCGAAATCTGTGCCGAACTGCGCACCGTATCGTCGGCCCAAGTCCCTGGCGCGCTTCTGCAGCGACCTCTCCGCGTCTGGCGCCCCTTCCCGACCGCGCCATGTCGGGCTATGCCGGGAATACGCACGCACGAGTCGGAGGCTCTGCAAATCGTTGTGCAGCATGTACCCCTCGGCCACAATGGGTCCAGTCTCAGAGACGAATTTCGCCACGACGGAGATCTCGTGCAGCGTTCGCCAGCGACCCCAAGCGCCAGATGCGAACCCGGAGCGGAGTAGCACGCGCACCTCGTGGCACGTCTGGATGCCACGGGCGAGGAGCACGAGCTGCGCGCGTGGTGGCCAGTTCGGCGTCTCGGGCCGTGCCGCTCTACGTGTGCGCCACTGGTTGAGGTCGAGCAGCCGCTCGGCTAACCACAGCAGCTCGTCCAAAAGTCTCAGCCCGTCGCCCCACACCCGCTCGAGACGCTCGCCGAACGCGTTGTCCGCGGCGCAGCGGGAGTCCCACGCCGCCGCGGCCTGTTCCGCCCATCCAACCCGGAGCAGGTGCGGGGTTTCTGGGTCCGCGAGCATCGTCGGGAACACCTCTCCCCAGAACTGGCTGACCCCTTCCTGCGGGAGCGCATCCGGATTGCCGCCGGCTTGCAGGTACGGTCCCCAAAATAATTTCCAGAGTTCGACAACGAGCGGATCCTCGAGCAGGATCTCAGCGTCGTGCGGCGGGTTGACTTTCATCGTTGTCAGGTCACAGAGAGTGCGCGGTGGTACGCCGGATCTCCATGGGCCAGGTGCACGCCGCGACGGCAACCCCGGTACTCCCTCAATCCGGCAATGAATTTGGCAGCCGCTAGCTCGCGCCGCGGGTCGTGGGCCGTTCGAGCGTGCGGGCGTAGCCACGGAGCGCGGCGAGGATGTCGTCTACATGGCAGGGTAAGTCCCCCACCTTCAGCTCCACGCCCGGCGGGAGCGCGCCCTCGAGCCCGTCGATGTGTTTGTGGAGCACCGCAGCACGTGCGCCGGCGATCGTCCGGTCGAATTGCGAGAGCGTGCGGCGCCGCTTGCGGATGTGCTCTTGGTAGTAGGCTCGTCCCTCCGCCGTCGCCAGCACCCAGCCGCCCTCCTCCACCACGAACCTTCGGGTCAGCAGCGCGCGCAGCACCCGCCCGTCCAGGTGGTCCGCTAACGCCCCGCCGTCCTGCCGACAGATCATTCGCAGTGCGTCACCCCCTGCATCGGAGAGGACCCCGGCGTCGCCACGCGTCGGCAGGGGCGTGGTATTTGTGGGAGCGTCGCCCTGCGGTAGGTCTCGGCCCGCAGCGGTCGGGATCACTCGTCCGTCCCACTCCACGACGAGTCCGGCAGCTTTGAGGGGCCGCAAGCGCCGGCCGTCCAGCTCGCCTGCGGGCGCTCCACCGCGGCGAACCAGATCCGATAACAGGGTGAGATGGTGTGCTTTTAGGTCAGACACGGGCGGGTGGCCTCTGGCGTGTGAATTCTGGACGAGCGGTTTGCATCGTATGTACAATCCGGCGTAAGAGCTAGGTCTCTCGGCAGGCTCGGCCCAATGCGCCCATGGCGGAGGGTGCATGGCGGGCAATCCGCCTTCGCCCGGACGGGTGCCGGGTCGGGCATTCGGTTGGTCACTTACGTGCTCCCGCGTTGACGCGAGTTCGTGAGGGTTACAATCGCGGGGCGGGCGCAATCTCGTGCGGGATGCCCGCTCCAGAGTGCATCTGCCAAGCCCGCGAGAGCTGAGGGCGAGCGCGCCTGCCGCCGCCCCCTGGTAGGCGGGCGCGTGCTGCACCCCGATCTGTGTGCGCTAAACGCCACAATGCTCGCATGGTACCGGCACGGGTTCTAGCGGGCATGGTAGCCACAGCGAGAACTCCGTCTGACACGCGCAGACGGAAATCCCGGTTGTATCATCAGCCGCAGCCGAGCCGGCCGGGGTACTCGCAGCCAAGAGCTCAAGAATGTGGCGCAACGTCTTCGCTGGTTCCGTTCCATGGAACGCGCGAATGATGGGTGCGAAGATCGGTGCATACTCGTCGAACGCGAGTCGGCATGCGTCCTTGTCGCCCTCCAACATGTCCCATTCCCCACGACACATCCCGCCGAAGAAGCCCTCCTGAATGTCCGCTACGGCGAGGGTGAGCCCCCGCTCGTACCGATCCCAAACGGAGGGATCTGCGTCAGGAGCGTACATGATCCTTTCGGTACGCAGCCAATTCAGGAACGGCCACGGGCTGATCGCACCGTACGCGGTGGTCGCGGCAGCCCTAACTACCGGGGAGGGGTCTCGCGTCAACTCGCAGAGCACGCCGCTGACGATAGTGTCCTCCTTCCCGTCCGTGACGTACTCATCCGACACCCTTTTTAGTGCGCGGAGGACGATTCCGCCGACGGCACCGTCGTCCAGCGGGTTCGTCTCGTCAATCATCAGCAGTTCCCGGATGAACGCGGGATCATCGATAAGGAGAGCTTCTACATCGTCTGCATCATCCGCAAGGATCGCCATGAGCTTTGCCGCGCTGGCTTTTGAGATCGGATCGTCGTCTGCCGCCGCCGCAACGACAACTCCGCGGACCCAGTCGTAGTTCGCGTCGAACCATCCCTTCCGCTCGGCACCGTTCCAGGCGACTTCCCAGAGGCACGACAAGAGGAACCTGCGTAACGCCACTTCCGCGCATCCAGCGAGTCCGTCCAACGCAGCCCGCAACCTGTTGAGATTGCAATCCCGTGTGAGGTACCAACGGAGTGCGTCTGATTCGACCTCCGACTCCAATACACCGGCCATCGCAGCGCAGATCTCGTGCGCTTGCCCGACCAGCCGGGTCGGCCAGTCACGGAGCCAGTGCGCGACTACAAAGTCCCGCTCCCGCGAGTAGTAGAAGTCGACGTCCGACACCCCACCCATAGTGCCTGAGCGCCGCATGAGGAGCGCGGACTCGAACGGACCTTCCGCAAGCCCTTCCGTGACCGGCACGTTGAGGCGCTTGAGGAGTTCGTGGTACCCTACCGGTCCTCCCTGGTCGAGCACGGCCTCTGCGGTATGACGCAGGAGGACGCGGCCAGCGTCGAGGTCGCGGATTCTCGCACGGTCGAGCTTGGTCAGGAGCCGTTTCTGGATCAGGTCCGTTTCGTCCAACGACGGAGGAAGAACACCGCCCGCGTACGTCTCCATCGCAAGCCGGAGCACGAGCGGGTCGCGCACAGGCGCGTACCCGGCAGGGATGCGCACGCCATACACGCCAGCGGCGACCTCCAGCGCTTTACGTGCCTCTTCCTCGTCGAACCCCCCGAGCGTGACCACGTGCCAGTTCTTCGGAGCGGAGTCGGCTCCGACTTCGATGGCGGGGATTCCTACCGCCGGAATACCCGCCGCCCGCGCGAGGGCGGAAACGTTCCCGGTGCCGTCGAGCATCAGTCGCCGCGCCGCCACCGTTGTCATACTCAGGACCAGAGTCACGCCCCGGTCGACGAGGCGCTCCCCCTCCCGGTCGATAGCCCGTGCCGCATCCGTGCTGGCCTCATTCCACCCGTCCACGAACACGACGAGGCGCCGCCCGGACGATCGTGCGATGCGCGACAGGCGGTCGGCCGCGACCCGCGACGTGTCGATGCCATGGTGGAAGTTCCACTCGAAGTCTTCACGCAACTCTTCAAGGAGCCCGCCGATCGCAACTGCGGGAAAGAACAGAGTCGGATCCCCGGCGGCGAGCCTCGCCTCGGCGACGTGGCACATGAGGTTCGTCTTCCCCTGCTGCGGCGGGCCGATCAGCAGGATGACTGGATGTCCGCTCTGGATCTGAAGACTAAGCTCCGCCTCAGCCTGGGGTCGGCGTACGTAGAGTCCGGGGACATACTTTTTCCCGTCGCGGGGGTCTTCGGCCCGCAGAAGTCGCATCCGATAGTCGACCTGCGCTTTGCAGAAGGTAAGCAGGTTATCGGGATCCAGCGTGATCAAGCGCTCCAGTGCCTCGGCCCGCAGCTCGAGGTCTGCCACAGAGAGCCGGAATCCGCGTTGCGCGTAGGGGTGCTCGGCTGGGATGTGTGATTGATCAAGCGGACGCTCGGTGATCACGTCGTAGATCACCGCCTTCTTGCCGTTTGTCACGACCGCGAATGGGGGCATGCCGCCGCCGTTCTGGACCAGTCGCGCGTACGAGATCGCCTGGACGCGTGCACGGTCGTCGAGCGGCTCGTCCGGAGCCTTCGTCTCCACTATCATCAGGTTTCTGCCGTCGCTGAGCCGGACAAGGAGATCGGCGCGAGGGCGATACCGCTCCGGGTAGTCCGGCTCCCGGGAATCGAAATGCTTCGTTTGGCGCCCGAAGTGCAGATCGAACACGACTTCAACCGAGAAGTCCTCCGGCCGAAATCCGTGATCGGCGAGCCAATGGGTCACGAGCTTGGTCCGAACATCCTCTTCGGTTCTCAGTGCCATTCTTATGGTCCAGAATAGGGTAGGGCGGTTGGCCTAACCTCCAACGAGGGCAGAATCCGCCGGCTTGAGGTGCCCAGCAGCGGAGTGGATACTGCGCGAGATCCAACCTCCTGGAGCGAGCCGCATCAATCCGCTTGAGCCGTCGAGACGGCATTGCGGCGGAGGACGGAGTTGCGGACTCAGCTACAGGATTCCGCTCCGACTTGTGGCTCCGTACTCAGCACGGCGCGTATATCCCCGAGGTGGGTGGATACAAACCGCAGCGATTCAGGTGCGCGCGCGAGCACAACCCTGATCCTGCCGTCCGCCGCACCCGTGAGAGCCCCGATCACATCCTCGTCGGGCGTCCCATTGGCGTGCTTGAACTTCGCCGCGCATACCGGGCAGAGCGCCAGGTGGTTCGGCCGGTGCTCACGGGTTAGGGCGAGCAGCTGCACGGTCTCGAAATAGTACTCACCCGACGCGAGCTTGAACGGCATCTCTCGTTCGCAGATCTGGCAGACCATGATGCCGTCGTCGTTGGTATACAGGTCGCGCAGGTACTCCCGGGCGTCGGCCCGCGCTTCCCGGTCGGAGACGCGGACGGACCGGTTCCTCCGTTCAAACTCGACCGCCGGTGCCTGCGCGGCCTCCGCGGCCACGCGGCCCCCACGCCGCACGGGATCGGCCGACTCCCGCTCCGGGAACGGGCTGCGCGCGCGCCGGTCGACAAGCTCCATGAACTCGTGCAGGAAGGCTGTGCGATCGTCCGCCGGAAGCGCGGCCAGGCGGTCCGCGAGCTCGAGGGGGATGCCGATGCTCTCCGCGGCCTGCTTTCGTGCCTGGTATGCCTCCTGACGCTGTTGAACCCGCTCGCCCAACCCGACCACTGGGAGCCAGCCGTTTGGGTCGTCACGGCGGAAGGTCGGATGGACGTCGGCGAGCGTGATCTCCGAGGGCATGTAGAAGTTCCCTTCGGCATCAGGAACCCACGCCCGGCTCCGCAACTCGTACACGAGGGTGGAGGGCCGGGACAGAAGCGCCGCACGGTTGTTCGGGCGCTGCCGAGCTTCCTGCTGGTACCGGGAGGCCGCGAGGAGGGTGTTCCACACGCACCGGCTCACCTCGACGGACAGGCGGTTGAAGTATCCGACCAGCCCAGAGATCGTGTAGTCGTCATTGAGCGCGTACTCGGTTCGGGTGCGCCAGAACTCCTGGCGCAGGTACGCATAGTCGGGGTGCGTCTCGGGAATCGTCGTCTTCTCGATCTGCAGGTGCCGCATCACCCCAAGCTCTGCCGCGAACTCCTCTAGGCCGTCCAGTTTCGCAGGAATGTAGCCTGACCACAGCGGTTCATGCCCGTCGTCGGAGGCGAGCACGGATGCGAGCCCCGTGGAGGAGTACGGGGAATCCAGGTACATCCCGTCGGGCTGGCAGAACGTCTCCCCGTCCGCGGCCAGGAAGAGGAACGCGTCCTCGAAGATGCTCGAGTCCTCCTCCTTCCACCACTCGATGAAGCGCCGGAGGTGGAGGATGTGGTCTTCCGTGCTCGGGTTCGGCGAATCCTGCCGGTAGTAGCTATCCAGGATGGACACGAGTTCCTCCTCCACCCCGGCAGTTTTCACCCCGAGCCGGCCGAGGAAGCTTTTCACCTTCTCAGATCGCTCTCTGTTCCTGCCCGCCAGAACTTCCGACTTCAGGTAAGGCAGGCGCGAGGCGAAATCTGGATCCCCGTCCCCCGGGAAGTAGGCGTCGCGCGCGCGCACGTGTTCTCCGGAGGCGAGCCGGACGATCTGGTACTCCTGCAGATCGTAGATGCTCACCTTATGAGCGAGGGAGACCTCCAGGAGCGCGTAGAACCGGTACATCCACTCGTCGGGTCTCGCAGCCAACCAGTCGCGCGCCGCCGGGGCGATCCAGCCGGTGAAGTGATGGTGCAGCGCGGAGCCGAGGTTCGGCCAGGTCCAAGCCTCGATCCCGAGGCTCGAGAGGAGGAGATTCTCCCGCCGCTGGTCGACGGCGCCTGCGGGTGCCCACCTAGCCGTCCTAGCCGTGCCCGTGCTCAGAAAGAACGGGAGGAGGTCGTCGGTGATCACGTCCTTAATCGCGCGCGGTCCCTGGACGAGGTCGCGGGCGGGCAGGTGCCCGCCGGCGTGCGCGGGTACCAGGTTCTCCCGCCGCAGGATGCCGAGGACCGCATCCCGGATTGGCCCGTAGAACGGCTCGAGATCGTCCTCCCTGTTGGGCAGGACGGCGAGGAAGTCGGTCGTGAGCAGTCCCATGTCGCGGATCGCGGGGAGCGTGCCCACCAGCAACTCCGCGGTCTGCGCGAGGAGCTGCTGGTTGCCGGCGTCCGCGTGCCGGATGCTGTCGCGCGCGACCGTCGAAGCGTACGGTCCGTGGATGTGGAACCGGAGGCGGGGGGACTCCTTGTCCGCGGGGAAGAAGAGGAACAGCTTCCCGTCGGTCTCGGCGATGCGCAGGGCAGGAGCGGGGTCCCCTTCCGCGTCGCCGCCCGGCGCCGGCTTCGCGGAGTGCGGCTCGATCGCGAACGCCACCGCCACGTTCAGCTTCGGCTTGTCCTTGAGCGGGGACTGGAATCGCAGCCAGTGGGTGACCGCGGGGAAGGCGTCGCCGGGCGCCTCCCTGATGATCGTGACCCGCCCCTGCTCCTCGCCGACGCGCTCCACGCGTCCGTACGCGGACTCCTCCTCCACGCACCAGGTGATCTCGCGGACGTGCGTCAGGAAGAGGAGGGTCTCCGCCGCGAGCGCGCGCAGCCCGCTGGCTGTTTCCGCGTGGGCCCGGAGCGGGGTCTTGTCGGTCCGGTTAAACGGAAACTCGAAACGGGTCGCTGTTCCCAGGCCGGGGGCGGCCGGAAGCGGTTCTGGGCAGACCAGGTCGCGCACCTCGAACGCGTAGTCGCCGGAGAAGACGCGGGGCGTGTCGGTGTACGCGAAAACCGCCTTGAAGCCGACGCCGAACTTCCCGATCTGGTTGACATCGTCCTTCTTGGTGCTCTTTCCGATCTGGGTGATCGACTCCACGTCCGCCGGACTGAACACGCGGCCGTCGTGGGTGAGGATGAGGCCGTCGGCGCGCAGGTCGAACGAAACCGAGGTCGCCCGGGCATCCTCCGCGTTCTGGAGGAGCTCGTAGATGAAGTGCGCCTCGTCCGGGTACAACTCCGTGAGCAGCGTCCGGAAGTCGAACTCGTTCTCCTGATTCGCGAGCACCCACTTGCGGCGCTTCTCGCTGATACGAGAGAGGTGGGCGGCTGCGTTCATGTCGTGGGCGCCAGCGGGTGAATGTGGATGTACCCGTCCGCGACGGGGCGGGTGACCACGTCGACCGTCCCCTCCGCGGCGTCCAACTCCGCGGAGCGCCGTGCGTGGTCGGCCTGCGCCGCGTCGACGCGCGCCAGGTGCATGCGACGGATGTTAGGGTGCGTGGCGCTGCTGATCTGCTGGTGCAGCATGGCAAGCCGGGCCTCGTGGCTCCTGCGCAGGCTCGAGCGGCGGAAGTCGGCGAGCCGGAGCGTCTCAGCGCGGTGCTCCTCGCGGTGCTGCGACCACAGGGCGTACTGCCGGGCTTCGAGCTCTTCGAGCGCGGCGCCGGGCGGCCGCGGAGGATCCCCGGCGGGACCGGACTCGGCGGTGGCGAGGAGCTCGAAAAAACGCGCCTCAACTCCCGGGTCGGTGCAGACCGGCTGGAACACGGACGAGGTCCGGAGCCCGCGCGATTCCCACCGGTAGATCGCGAACGGGTAGACGCCGGGCTCGATCTCATCGGCGCGGACACGGAGCGTCACGGCCAGGGGCTGCTCGGGCGCGAGCGCGTGCGCGGCTTGCTGCGCGAGCGGATGGACGGGGGTGATGAAGGTCACCGCGCGGTGGTCGGTGGCGTACCCGCTATCGAAAGTAACGGCGAGGTGCGGATCGCTGCCTTTAAGCCAGCGCTCCCACTCGCGGTACACCGGCGAGCGGCTGGAGGAGAGCCGCCGGTAGTCCTGCAGGAGTCGCTCGCGGTCCGCCTGGCTGGCGCGCAGCGTCTGCTTGGCTCCGGATCCGAGGAGCGACGCTTCGCCGGTGCCGACATTTGCGGTATACGCGCGGACGAGGTTCTGGAGCGCCTCGGGTGCGAGCCAGTCGCTCGCAGCGTCGTGGACGTCCTGGTCGCGCTGAGCGGGCGGCAACGCGACTCCGAAGAGCGCGCTCTGCTCCGCCTCGAGGCGGCCCTGCTCCTGGATCGCGCGGACCTCGTTGTCCGCGAGCTGCTCCAGGCGGGCGCGGCGTTCGTCTTCGGAGAGCTGCAGGTCGTCGCCGATCCGCCTCAACTCCCTTCCGATGCGGCCGAGGATCTCCTCGCTTCCTCCCAACGCCTCCTGGAACACGCCGATGCGCATCAGGCAGCGAAAGTAGACGTCGGCGTCCACTGTGCCGCCGGTGATCAGGTTGTAGATGACAATCGCCGGACTCTTCTGCCCGTAGCGGTCGAGGCGGCCGATCCGCTGCTCCACCCGCATGGGGTTCCAGGGCAGATCGTAGTTCACCAGCGCATCGCAGAACTGGTAGTCCAAGCCCTCCGAGCCCACCTCGGACGACAGAAGCAGATCCAGCGCTTCCGGGTCCTCGCGGGGGAGAGCGAATCGGTGCCGCGTGTCGCGGCGCTCCTCGTCATCGATCCCGCCGTGCACGACCCCGATGCGCACGTCCTCGCCGGCCAGGCGGTCCCACAGGTACCCGAGCGTGTGCCGGAATCCGCTGAACAGCAGGAGCTTGTTGTTCGGCAGCCCCTGCTTGTCGCGGACCACCGAGCACAGGCGGTCGAACTTGGGGTCCGTGGGGCCGAGCGATTCCGCACGAGTGAGGAGCTCCCGGACGTCGGGCGCCAGTGCAGTGGGGAGGTCTCCGGGCACCCCCATGCCGCCGTCGTCCCCGCCCATCTCGTCCCACTCGAGCAGATCCACCCGCCGCTCCAGGATCGCCCGGATGAGGGGCGCGAGGCCGTGGATCGAGCTTGCGGCTTGGCGGCGGAGGGTCGAAAGCATGAACGCGACGCCCTGCGGGCCGTGCTCGGCCTCCAGGAGGCGAGCCTGAACGTCGAGGAGCAGCCGGTGCAGGGCCTCCTGCTCGGGCGTGAAGTCGGTGAGGAGGGTCTCCGGCTTCCGGGTCGTGAACGCCCCGATGTCGCGGCGCCGGGTCCGGTTCAGGAGACGGTCCAGTGTGTGGAGCCGCTCCACGCCCTGCGTGAACTCCACCCGCTCGGCCCGCCCGATCGGTGCCGTGTGCAGCGCTTCGAGCAGCCGCTGGAACTCCGGGTTCGGCCGGATCAGTTCCTGCCCCCACCGGGTCGCGCCGGCCTCCTCCAAGGCCTGCCTCGCTTCCGCCTCCCACCCCGGCTCCGCGGCGCGCGCGAGCGAGCTGGCCCGGTTGATGTGCGGGTTCGGCGCTGTCATATGCTCGAAGCTCGGGGGGTCGATGACCAGATCCGGGCGGAGCACGTTGAGCAGAGTGAATAGGTCGGACGCGCCGAGCTGGATCGGGGTCGCGGTGAGGAACACCACCGCGTCGGCGCGGTCGCACAGCAGCCTCACGCCCTGGTGGAGCAGCGTGTCCGGATTTCGGATCGCATGCGCCTCGTCGACGATGACGAAGTCGAAGCGCGGCGCGGGATCGAGGTCGAGCAGACCGGGGACGCGGCGCCGGCCCCGCCCGCTGCCGTGGAGAAGCTCTTCGTCGAACAGGGAGAACGGCAGGATCGACTTCGCATATCGTTCCGGCCAGTCGCCCTCCAGGTCGGCCTCCTTGAGGCAGAACCGGAGGCGTTCGCCGTCGAGGTGCTCGAAATCCTCGTCGAAGCGGCGAAGCTCCTTCTGCCACTTCCGCTCCGTGACCAGCGGCTTCGGGCAGATGACCAGCACCGAGCGCACCTCCCGGCGCGCCTGCATCTCCCGGAGGATCAGCCCCGCCTCAATGGTCTTGCCGACCCCCACCTCGTCCGCTACCAGGAGGCGCGGCCGGTCGGCGTGGATGAACTTGAGGACCGGGCGGAACTGGTAAGGGATGAAGTTGACGCGCGCTGCGTGGAGTGCGTACAGGGAGGAGACTCCAGGGTGGAGGAGCTGGAGCGCCGTGAGGCGGGCTCGTAGCTCCGGAACGGCCACGTCGGCTGGCGGGCCCGGGGCGCTGTCGACCGCCTGCAGCTGGCTCTCGTAGTAGGTGGTCGTGGCGCCACCGTGGAACACGGTGTACCGTGTCTCGGGACTGCCGGGGAGCACCTGCAGCACCGCTCCACGTATCTGCGGGTCGAACTGCAGCGCTACGAGCTGCCCAGGTTCGAACTGCGACGGATCGTTTGGCATGGCGTCAGGGGTTCTATTCGGGCATCGCGGGCGATCTGCCAGCGGTCTGGAAGCGGGGCCGGTGCGCCGGATGCCGGACATGTGTCGAAGCGGGGCGTGGGCTTGACTACGGACTCGCTGGTATTCAAGCCGGACCGAACGGGCCATTGCTCCGGAATGTAAGTTACTGCGCTGGTCGTGGGGCGGCCACCCACACCGCTACGGGACCGCGCGAGGTGAACGTCAGGGTGCGTAGTGCATACGGCGACATCGGAAAGCGAGGGGCACGCCTCACGGAGGCTGACACCGCGCTGACCTGCCAATCCTTGCGGACGGGGTTTCCGGTCGCAAGGTTTCACCTCCGTTCCGTGCCCCCTCCCAATCCCTGCACGATGCCTCTCGTACTCGCACAAAATGAACGAACCGTCAACCCGCGCTTCGCGAATTTCGAGAACGTGACCGGGGAGCAGTTCCATTTTATTGACAATTACCGGCGTCGGGTCGTCCCCGGCGAACTCATCGTGTATTACCGCGGCGTCCGCCGGGCGGATGGCTCCCGCCGGACAGTTCCCGAATACTTCGGATGCGGGCGAATCGGCGAGGTCTGGCGGGATCTTCGTGCCGATGACAGCGCACCACGAGCGGAGTGGAGGTGGTACTGTAGTATCGAAGAATACGAGCCGTTCGTCACTCCGGTGCCGGCGATCGTGGAAGGGCGGGCAGTCGAAGGGATCGCCAAGAGCCTCTTGCAGGTGAGCGTCCGACGCCTGTCTCAGGAGCTGTTCGAGCGTATCCTGCTTTCGGGCGGATTGGGGATCGCAGCTGGAGACGTTGCGCACGTGAGCCCGTCCGAATTGGTGCCGGTCGATGCGGCTCAAGTGTCCACTGGTGAAAACCTGTGGATACCGGTGCGGGGCAGCTCTCGCGGCGGAGGCGCGAATTCTCCACCCCCGCGGCGCTCGGCGTATGCGAAACGGATCGGCGACAGAGCTGAGGACGTCGTAATGCATTTCCTCCGCGGCACGCTCGCCGCCGAGGAAGCGAAAACACTCCGCCACCCTGCGAGGGAGGGTGAGACTCCGGGATGGGACATCGAGTTCACCCACAGAGATGGGGCACTCGTCGGGATCGAGGTGAAGGGGACTGCCGGTCCATCGTTCGGCTCAATCGAATGGACGGCGAACGAACGCAACGCGGCGCGGCGTCTCGGCGCCCGGTACTGGTTGTACCTCGTGGCGGAGTGCACCTCCGGTAATCCGAAGGTGCAGGCTATCCAGGACCCGGAGGGCGAGGTGGCCGAAGGGCGAATGTCGGCTGAGCCTGCGGTCTGGCGCTTGAGCCCCGCGGAGGTGGAGCGCGCTTAGCGTCCGCACGGCGGGACCCTGGCGCCCGCCATGCCAACTGGTATCTTCTCCGGCAGCCGCAGGGGTGACGCACGCGACCGCGGAATGATCGCGTGCGGACCTGCAACCCATCCGCCGTCCGGATTCCGCAGTGAGCACCAGCGAAGATTTCCACGGGGGCGCCGAGTTCGCGAAGGTGCCCCGCGCCCCGGGTTTGTACGCGTGGTACTACAAGCCCGTGATCGCTGATCCGGCCGCGATTGCCCGGGCGCTCTCCTCCTTCCTCGGACGGCCGGGAGAGATCCACGCGGACGTCGTGACCCGGTACGGGCTGCGCCTGTCGGCCCGCTCGCCACTCGCCGCCCAGTATGGGAGTGAGCGGAAGAGCCCGCAGGAGGTCGTCGAGGAAGCCGTCGCGGTAGCTGAAGGCTTCGTCTCAGACTTCTTCACCAGCGACGCGGTCCAACATTTCACCCGGCCCATCTACATCGGGATCGCGCGCAACCTCCACGAGCGGATTTACGACGGCCACTACAGCACCCTTGACGAGCTCTGGGATTCTGGGTCGCGGGTGAGCCGGTACCTCACGGCGCACCCTGGGGCGGGCGTGGACGATGTGGCCGGCGCCCTGAATTTGAAGCACTCCTTCGCGCTGGAAGCGCGTGTTCGCGGGATTGCCGCGCGCGACCTACTGGTGCGTGTGTACGCGGTGCAGAACCTCCCGGCTGATCTGGGGCGCGACGAGGACGACGCTCCGTCCCGGCGCGCCCTTGAGCGGCTGCTCCAGCTGATCGCCGACCCCATCTTCGGGAGACGTTGAATGTCGGTACGCTTTGGTGTCCAGAAGACGATGTACATCCACGGGACGCACGGAGAGTTCACGGTCGGCGTGGGCGAGCGGCGCGTGCGCGCCGAGTTCCTGCTGACCAAGATTCGGCCCGGCTCGGAGGGTAGCTGGGAGAACGATCTGGCCACGCAGATGGTGCCCTGGCGCGAGGTGTTCAACGTCGAGGAGATGACCTTCGACGAGCTGCTCCAGCGCGACCTGGATGACTCGCGGGTCGCGCACGATCTGATTCCCTATCTAATGGGCGAGAAGGGCGCGTACGCGAAGTTCTTCCCGCCCATCCTGGCGGTGATCGTGCCCAAGCGGACTGACCGGACCGGGATCGAATCGTACTACCCCGAACCCAAGCCGCCCGTTGGCGGCAAAACCGAGTATGGCAACCTGTTCGATGTCGTGCACCTCGCGATTGAGGGTGAGCCGACGCCGTTCGGGACCATCGCGTTCAACCGGCAGCGGACTGGGTTCGTGATCGTGGACGGGCAGCACCGGGCGATGGCGGTGCTCGCACTGCACCGCCAGCTAAACGACAGCTGGGCGGGGAGCGCCCACGCCTCTTACTATGCGCACCTCGATCCCAGGGCGGAGCAGATCCAGGGGATCGAACTGCCAGTTTGCCTCGTGTACTTCCCCGAACTCCATGAGGGGGACGGGAGCCTTGCCGACCGCGGCATCGATCTGCGTACGGTCTGCCGCGAGATCTTCCTCGTGGTCAACCGCAGCGCGAAGCACGTGAGCCGTTCCCGGGAGCTGCTGCTAGACGATGAGGATTGGGCCGCGCTGATGATGCGGCGCTCGCTGTCGAAGCTGAAGAAGCGCGGCGAAGACGAGGCTGGACTCGCCCGCATCTACTCGATCGCGTACGGCGACTCCGACGCCGACACCGCGAACACCGTACTAATGGGGCAGCTGGAGTATGCCTCGGCGATCTCGCTATTCAAGACGCACGCGGCCGCCGCGTTCGGGAGCCCCTCCAGCCTACAGTTCGAGAGTCCGGCGGACATCAGCGATGCGCGCTCGACCCGAAACAAGGAGCGACCCACCCAGCTTCTGGTGGGAACCGCACTCCAGAAATGGCAGGCCGTGAATCGGGGCTCCGCTAAGAACTATCCGGCGGCGGAGGTTGAGATGGCCGTCCATCTGCTCGGGGACCTGGCAGACTCAGTGACCCTAGCGATGTTCGACCGCTTCCGCCCGTTCGAAATTCACAACGCGGTGCTCCGGCGCCTGCGCACGCGCCTGAACGACCCGGCATCGCGTGCCGACCCGATCCAGACGAAGTGCGCCACGCTCCTGTTCGAGGGTAGCGGCGTGCGCAACGTTTTCACCGAGCACGTGGACCGGCTTAAAGGCGCGGAAGCCGAAGCCAGCACGGTCGGCGAGCAGGTGAGCGACTACATCGCTCACCAGCTCCAAGACGCCCGCGCGGTGTTGGCGGCGATGGAGCGCTACGAGGAGCAGATCCGGACTGATCGGGCGGCCCTGTTGTTCGGTCTCGACGCCGACACCTTCTTCGGCGAGTCGGCCGAGAAGGACAAGAAGGGCGCGCTCGCAGCCCGCGCGAAGTCGGTCTACGACACGATCTCCACGCAGGCGTTCCAGCTCGGCTTCCTGATGGCGGTGCTTACGGTCGTCGAGCGATCGGTGCGCTCCACCACGCCATACGACGAGCGGATGCGGCGGGTGCGCTTCGTGGTGGATCTCTTCCTGGGGGCCCTCAACAGCTACTTCGGCGCAGACGATGCGGCGGCGCGCCGAAGCGAGCGCGGGCTCGGTTTTGAGGACCGTGGCGCCGTGTTCGACTTGCGCGCGTTCGGGCTCCGAGGCCTACTTGCGGAGAGCACCAAGGAGATCAACGAGCGCGAGTGGCGTTTCTTCCGGTACGCAATCCTCGAGATCGTCCACTCGGAGTTCGCACGCGCCGGTTTCGCATCCGTGCTCCAGGGTGCGGACGCCGACCTGTCCGTGGAGTACCTGGCCGGGGTGCAGAGTCTCAGCAGGGACCTGGCAGGGCTGCGGACGTTCTACGTCGAGGCCGCAGTCCGGGAGGCGTTGCGGGACAGGGAGTTTCAGCGCGAGCTCGACCTGATCCGGGTGCGCGCGGAGGGCGGGGGACAGACGCCCGACCAGATTGAGGAGCTGTTGAAGGCAAGGCGGACGCAACGCGAGGCTGAGGTGCGCGAGCGGGCAGGCCAGCACCTGGTGGCGAGTCTCGGCGAGGAGCCCGCGCCGGATCTGCAGGCGGAGCGGGTACGCAGCGCCGTCACGGGGGCGGAGTGACGAGGAAGCGGAGAGCTGCGGCGCTGCCCCCTTCGTGCTCCCCGAAGGCCGATGCTCCGCAAAACTACTCACGTGCGCCGATCGCGCGATCACTAGCCGTCTTGCGCCGGTGATCGCCAGTGGCGAGTAATTGCTCGAGGATTTCGACAACGACGCGGATCAGTTCACGATCATAGCGCAAGCTGATCGGAGCTCATCGGGGGACCCGCTTCGATCTCGTTGCGATGAACCTTTCCCATTCCTGGTACCCGGACGTGATGGACGAGAACCGCGAGGATGAGGCTCTGAGCACGACGAACGCCGGACGAGGTGACGAGGGTACCCTCGGGGGTCGGAGTGAGATCTGAGGTGGATGAGACGCCGCGCCAGACACCGGCTCGCGAAACCTTTGCCTACAATATTGAGGTTGTCACGAGCCTCATGAGGCTGGTCGACGCGCAGATCGACACGCTCAATCGAGAGGAGTTGCCGATTCTGAGGGAGGAAATCGACCGAGCATCCGATGATGTGTATGCGAAGGGTGCCGTTCTAGTGAAGTATTTCACCCACCGCAACACGGTCGAGTTCCAAATACGATGGTACGCGGTGATGCTGGTGACGATTACCGAGGCATACCTGCAGGACGCCCTGAGTTTCTGTGCGGGGTTGGACCCACGGCTGATGAACGATTCGGAGCAGAAGGCGACTTACGCGGAGATTGTTGCAGCGGATTCCCTACATACGCTTGCAGAGGAGCTTCGCACTCGTTGGGCGAGAAATTTCGTGGACGGAGGTGGGCCGGCGTTCTGGATCAAGCGGCTCACACGTATGGGTGTGCGCGGGTATCCAGATGCACTGGCCGCTGAGATGGAAAGGTTGTGGGGCATCCGCCACTTGGTCGTCCACCAAGCGGGACGGGTCAATCCTGAATTCAAGCGGCGACACCCGGACCTCAGTGATGCGATCGGGACGACTATCCAGGTGAATGGAACACAGATCGGGAGCTTCGCTCTAAACGTGATCTCCTTCGTGAACACCACTGATCGTTTTCTCGCGAGACGGTATCTGCAAACCGAGTGACGGCGTGAACACGGCAGAAGATGGGGGCTCCTGAGGGAGCCCCCATCTTCACTTCATCAGCCGCAGGTCTGGTCTACGTCCTTCATCCGACTCGGGAGGGGGGGCGCCGCCTCCTCCTTTCATCGAGGTGAGCGAGAGACCAAACGTGATTTCGTCCAGATCTTCTATCGGGATTCGAAGATCGCGCACTACATCTGTACGTGACACGCCGGACTCACCAGAGGCAAAAACCCATGCAAGCACTTTGGACGCTTCGCTCGGCCGCTTCGGTCCGGGCTCCGTCTTCTTGTACTTCGTCTTGATTTCGATCGTGAGCGACTTGTACTGCCACTCAGTGATCCGGTTGAGGGTGTAGAGCCTGCGCACGTAGTTCAGCGCTGAAACGCCCCATCGTTGCTTCGCCTCCACCACCGTCGCGAGCGAAATACGTTGTGGCGCAGTTGCAAGGAACTGCGGTCCTGGCATGAGGAACGCCGCGGCGAACACGTGTGCCTCATCGTTCTCAGCTTTGCTCGACCCGCCTCCGGTGTGGGCATGGAGAGCGAGGTGCCCGAGCTCGTGGGCGGCATCCATCCGACTACGCTCCGGCGTCACCGTTGTATTCAAGAATACGAACGGCATTCCACCGTGCCATACTGAGAACGCGTCGAACTCGGCGCCTTCGTGGACGAGGGAGTACACGCGCACTCCCTTGGATTCTAGGAGGTGGACGAGATTGGGAAGTGGTCGATAGCCGAGCCCCCATGTCGCACGCACCTCCAACGCCGCCTCGGCTGGCGTGTAGCCCCGGAGGTCCGGGACATCGATCTCCGGTCTTGCGATTTGTTTCTCTAGGTACTGGTCAAGGGCTACTGCTTGGGCACCGGCCGCCAACGCGATATCACGTTGACGAGCCGTCATCCGGGCCAACGAGCGGAACGCCCAATCCTCCAAAAGTGGGGGTGCATCTCCGAAGAAGTAGTTTGCCGGAAACCCCAACTCGTGGGCGAGTGCCGCAAGGCTCTCATCCTCCGGCGCCCGCTCTCCGCGTTCCCAACGGCTCACCGACTTGGGAGCTACTCCGATACGTGCGGCCAACTCTTGCACGCGCAATCCGCGACGCTGGCGGGCTAAGGTGAGTCGTTCAGGGGAGAAGATCTCATTTTGCTTCATCTAGCTAGCGCGACGTGTGACCGTGAAATCGACATCTGGCGAGGGCGGTGCGGTGTCTCGCCCCACGCGAGGGCTTGACGGGTTGAGAAGGTCGATATCCGGCAGGATCAGCCGCTCGGCCCAATCCAGCAGCGCGCCCGACCCACTGACCGCCCTCGCATAGGAGACCTCCATCCGCACTACGTCTTCCACTCTGTTGTAGAGGAGGAACCACGTTCCTCCTAGAGTCGAGATAAAGTCTTTGGGGTTCCCACCCTCCTCTAGCTGTAGCGCGTACTGCTCCGTGTTGATCCGGACGATGCGCACGCCCGCGTTGCCACGAGCGCGGCGCGTGCTCAGTTGCTCATGGGCGTTACGAACGCCAGTCATGCAGTTGCCCCTCACCGCCACCACTACGACGTCCCCATCCGGAGACACGATCCGCGGTACACAATCCGTGTCGTCCTTCTCCCAGCCTTCATCGACCATTCGGTGGCGGAACACCCCGGTGATCTCGCCCCACACGACCATGCCGCGATAGGTCACCGGGTGCGAATCGGTAACGAAGTCGCCCAATTGATAGCCAGCCAAGACCGATTCCCGCACCGCCTCCGCCGGGATCCCGAGTTCGGCGAGCCTCCGCAGCACTGCTTCTTCGTTGGGCTCCTGCACATCCTCGAAGGGTTGGGTTTCGCTGGGGCGCATTCAAACTCCTATCCGAAGGGCCGGCGGCAGTACAGGTGGTCCTCCATTTTACAAAAAAAGAGGACCACCCCGCAAGGGGCGAGCTCGAAGTTCACGCTGTGTGTTCGACGGATAGCGCAGATGCTCGCTTCAGCAACCCGATCACGGAACCGCCGGTGAATGATGGGCGACCGAGGCAACACTCGCCCGTACCCTTTCAGCTTAACTTCACGTTGCCGCGATCAGAGTTCGGAAGACCCGGCGCGGTTCACGACGTCTGGGCAGCCGACGCATTTGCGACCCTCTGGAACTGTTAGAAGGCTGTTGAAAAAAGGAGCGAGCGCGCCGAAGGTGAAGTAGATTGTAGTCGCTGCATCGGTGGCTCGTTTCCCTCGACGAGATTCGACATGCTCGGACGTAACGCGTCGCAGCCAGCACTCTTCCAGATGGTGGACCTGGCATCGCTGGTCCCGCCGGAGCACCGGCTGCGCAAGATCGATGCGGTGCTGGACCTCGCCTGGGTTCGCGAGGCGGTCTCGGCCTGCTACAGCGAGCGGGGCCGCCCCAGCATCGACCCGGAGCTGTTCCTGCGCATGCTGCTGTTGGGGCGCCTCTACGACCTCTCAGACCGGGAGCTCTGCGCCGAGATCACCATGCACGCCGGGATGCGCTGGTTCTGCCGCCTGCAGCTGCACGACGCGGTGCCCGACCACTCCACGCTCTCCAAGCTCAAGGACAAATGGGCCGGCGCGGGCCTCTTCCAGGAGGTCTTCGACCGCGTGGTGCGCCAGTGCGCCGAAGCCGGTCTGGTGTCGGGGCGGCACGTCTCCATCGACGGCTCCGAAGTCCGAGCCAGCGCGAGCATGAAGAGCCTCGCCCCTCTGGAAGCTGCGCCCGATATCGCGCCCGATCCTACGAGCGATCCGCCCGAAGGCGGAGCGCAGGAGCCGCAGCCCGAGGGCGGCTGGCGTGGGCACGGGGTGAAGTACTCCAACCAGACGCACCGCTCCACGAGCGACCCTGAAGCCCGCCTCTACCGCAAGAGCAAGGGACGCGAGGCGCGGCTGAGCTACCTGATGCACGACCTGATCGACACGAAGAGCCGGGTCATACTGCGCCGCCGCGTCAGTGCCGCCCATTCCAGCGCCGAGCGGGAGGTCGCACGCGCGATGCTTGCCGAAGTGCTCCAGAAGCGCGAGGCGCTCGCCCTACCGGCGGCTCCCGAGATTGCCAGCCTGGACGCGGGGTACGGCACGGGCTCCTTCGCCGCCGATGTGCTGGAGATGGGCGTGCTCCCGCACATGCCGCTGCAGGCGAGCCCGGCCCCCGAGGCGATCCCCACGTGGAAGCGCCCCACCCGCAATCTGGTCCAGTACCGCCGCCGTCGGGAGAGGGTGCGCATCGCCCAGGCGAGGAACCGCGTACGCGACCTGCAGCAGACGCGCGGCTACCGCGTAAGCCGAAAGCTGCGCATCCGAAGCGAGCACATCTTCGCCGAGGCCAAGACGATCCACGGGATGGACCGGGCGCGCCAGCGTGGTCGAAGCAAAGTGCAGCTCCAGGCCGAGCTCGTTGGCATCGTACAGAATCTGAAGCGCTTGGCCGCCTTCCGGGGCCGCCGCGGCGGAAAGGCCGTACACGCGGCCCAGCCGCTGCCCTGCGCGCCCTGTGCACCACGCTCCCCCAGGTGTACTACGCTTCCCACGTGCCGCCGGCGCGGCGCTACCATCGCGCCGGTCCGCCCACTTTCATCCCGGTACCCGCGGAGGCCGATATGCAGACGGCCTTCTTCAACGGCCTTTTAGACGAGTCCATGTACGCGAGACGCAGGGACACAGACCGAGGCGGCGCTGTAGTCCGACCAGCCAATGGGTTCCGATCAACTTTACGGCAACTGCTATTCGCCTAGCGCGGCCGCATCGCCGCACGCGCGAGTCCAACTTCCCGAGCGAGCACCTCGCTGGCGCGTTCGATCTCGTGCTCGGTGGTGAACTTGCCGATCCCGATCCGGAGCGCCCCGCGAACCACCTCCCGCGGCAGGCCAAGGGCCTGGAGCACGTAGGATGGGGTCTCCACACCCGAGGAGCATGCCGATCCGGTCGCCAGGGCAACCCAGTCGCGGGTCCGCGCGACGACGACCGTGTTCGGCACGTCGGGGACAGAAACGTGGAGGTTGCCGGCGAGGCGGTTCTCGGTGTCTCCGTTGACGACTAGGCCAGGAATGCCGCGGATAAGGGTCTCCTGGAGGCGGTCCCGCCGCAGCGCGATCTCGGGTTCGTCCACGCCCATCTCCATCCGGCGTAGGCGGGCCGCCTCGCCCATGCCGGCGATCCCGGGCACGTTCAGCGTCCCGGACCGGAGCCCCCTCTGGTGCCCGCCGCCGCGGAGCAGCGGGTCGAGCGTCACGTCGCGGCTGACGACGAGCGCCCCGACGCCTTTGGGGCCGTACATTTTGTGGGCGGCGAGCGCGACCATGGAGAGACCCCATTCCTCCGTGAGGATGGGGATCTTGCCGGCGCCCTGAGTGGCGTCCGTGAGGACCGGAACCCCGTGGGTTCGCGCGATCCGGCCGATCTCATCCAGCGGGTGGATCGTTCCGACCTCGTTGTTGGCCGCCATGGTGCAGACCAACTCCGCGCCGGCCCCGCACGCGCGCTCCAGGTCCTCCAGATCCAGCCTGCCCCGGTGGTCGACGTGCAGCCAGTCCAGGGTTGCCTCACCACGCTCCGCGAGCCAGGTGCAGGTGTCGACGACCGCCCGGTGCTCTAGGCGCGTGAGGGTAATCCTCACCGGGTCCGATCGCCGTGTCCGTTTCGCGCGCACGAAACCCTGAAGTGCCAGGTTCAGGCTCTCCGTGGCGCCGGAGGTGAACACCACATGGCGCGCGCGCGTGCCGAGTAAGAGCGCGACCTGCTCGCGGGCTTCGTTCACCGTCGCTGCGGCCTCGTCGCCGTACGCGTGGTCACGGCTGCTGGCGTTGCCAAACGCCTCGGTCAGATGGTGCATGACGACCGCCGCGACGCGGGGGTCGGTCGGGGTTGTGGCGTGGTAGTCCAGGTAGATCGGCCGCGGCGGCGGAGCGCTGGAGCGCTCCGCCGCCGCGGGGTGGTCAAGAATCGGCACGGTCGACCGGGCGTTCAGAGGTGGCACGCGAGGCAGCCGACGTCGTCGTCCTCTTCGTCCAGGGCGGCGGCGAGCACCTCCGCGAGGGGGCGGTTGGCCTGCTTGAGCAGCTGACGCGCTTGGGCAGCCTCGTGGGACGCGATGATTTCGTCGCGGCGGTCGAGCATCGCCCGCAGGCTCTCGCCCTGCGACCAGGTGAACGTGCGTCCATCCCGGTGCTCTTCCTCGTAGGCGACCGCCTTCCAGAACAGAACCGGGTGCTCGTCTGCGAGCCGGATCCACTCATACTTGCGCTGGAAGAAGCAGAAGAAGCACCCCGATCGGGAGCGCCACTTGTAGTACGACGGGACGCCCACACCGCTCTCGTCGAGGATGCGGAAGATGTCGGCCTTGACCAGCCCCTCCTCTTTGAAGGGGTAGACGGGCCGGATGTTCGGCTGAGTCGAGATGTAGCCCGCGCGGTTCTCGTCCGCGCGAATTCCGACGTAGCTGACCGCGTGGTCGTCGCCGATCCACGCCTCGATGGGCTGGATCTTCAGGAGCTCCGTGCACCAGCGAATGTTCGGCGACGGAAGGAAGCCGTTCTTGATGTCCAGCCAGTAGTCGAACCCCCGCTCCGGGTTGAGGCGCGTGATCTTGATCCCGAGGCGCGCCTCAAGGCGGTTCAGGTACTCGTAGGTCTCCGGCAACTCCTTGTGCGTGTCACAGAAGAAGTACTCCATCTCCGGCACCCGCTTGTGCATCAGCACCGCAAGGGCCGCGCTGTCCTTGCCACCAGACAGTCCGAGGATGTGGCGGACACGCTCAGCCATGTTGCCTCCGTAAGTCATCGCCGCGTGCGGCGTCCGGCGTCTCGGCGGCCTCGGGCATGGCCGTGCCGCCGATGAGCCGCTCGGCGAACCGCACCGCGATCGCGGTCCGGAGCATCTCGCTGGAGACTACACCCAAGACCCCCTCCAGTTCGTCTAACTTGTCGTTCACCAGCTGCTCGTGCTCCCGACCCACCCAGACCGTCTCGCGTACCGCCAAGCCGTTCGGGTGGGTGATGACTACACGCCGGGCATCGAAGCCTTCACGGTGGCTGAGCGACAGGTCCTCCTGTAGAGCAAACAGCGTGCGGAACCGGTAAGCCAAGTCGGTCAGGTTCAACTCAAAGGCGAGGGCGTCGTCGTCAGTCCACGTGTCGGCGGGACGGTCTGCGATCACCATCAGGACGGATTCGATCCACTGCTTGTCCTCGGAGTCTCCATCCACGAGCGCATGCACGAGCGCGTGGAGCCTCGGCTCGATGATCCGGCCGTACAGCGCCCGGGCGCGGACCCGCAGGTCTTCCCGCGTCTGCGCGACAGTCCCTTCGGCCTTGAACGCGGCCTGGATCCGCTGGAGCGAATCCTCCAGCAAACGCTCGTAGTGCCTGTGGAGCTCACGGATGGCCGCGAGCAGGGCGCGGCGGAATGACTCGTGTCCTCCGGGCTCCTGCGCCGGTTCTGCGGAGAATGGCGCGAAGCCCAAGGCCTTCGGCAGATCCTCGAACAGCAGCCGCTCCGGCTCGGTGACCGAGAGGAGTGCCGTCCGCACCGCGCGCGCCTCCTCCGACACACGCCGCGTCTGCGCGGTCACCGCGGGCAGCCGGCGCGCGAAGTTCGTGAGTGGGCGTGCGACGCCTAAAACCGTGGCGTTCCGGATCTCCCGCGGGAGGCGCTTCCCGGTGGGGGCGAGCACCGACTTGAGCTCTTGGAACACCTCCAGCCGCAGGCCCTCGATCCGGAAGTGCTTGACTGAGAACTCCCGTGGGTTCTTGACGAGAACCTCAAAGTGCTCGGACCCGAGGATCGGGAGGAAAGTGCCGTTGCGGTAAACGCTGACGTCGTCGGCGCGGTACAGGAGCACCGCGGCGAGGACGACGGGGATCATTCCGGCCTTTACGCCGTACGGCGGCGCCTGGAGCAGCGCGTACAGCTCAGAAACCGGCCGCGGGGTTTCCGAAGCGGAGTCGCAGAAGCCCTCCACGGCAAGCCACAGCGCGGAGACGGCATCTTCCGACGGCGGCCCGAAGTCCCACCCGGTCTCTCTCTCCCGGTGGATGCCGGTGCGCCCGAGCACGGAGTGGTACATCGTGACTTCGGGGCCGTTGCCGGCGAGCCCGAGCGAGGGCCGGTCACCCGCGGTCAGCATCGCGTCGATCAGGACGCGGCGCGCACGCGAGCCCTGGGGCGTGAGGTCCCGCCGGTTCACCAGCTCGTTCCAGACCACCGGCGCATCCGGGTACAGCGCGCGGCACGCCTCGGAGAGTGCAGCGTTGAGCGCTTCGTCCGCCCGGCGCTCCCCGAGCACCCAGTACGGGTGCTCGGCCCCAGGGGTGAAGGCTGCCCGGACCGACTCGTCCACCGCGCGCCGTGCCAGCGCGAACCGCTGGCGGATCTCACGGCGAGCGACTCCGTCCGTCTGAAGAGTTCCACGCCCGCGGTCCAGTTCGGCGAGGGCGACGAACTCGCGGACCGCCGCCTCCATGCTCCGGACCGAGCGCGCCGGGACGACCGCGAGCGGCCGTCCACTCGCGGTTTTCGTAGGCACCGAGAGAGGGAGGTCGGCTCCGACCCAGTGCACGAGTACCCCGTCGGTTTCCGGGTTCTGGACATCAGCCGCGCCGAGCGCTCCAGGAGTTTCCGCGTACTGGCGCTCAAAGTAGCGTAGCGCGCCCGTCCGGTAGCTCTCGCGCTGCGCGACAACCGGCGGCAGGGGTGCGGCGTACGTCAGCAGCTCCGATATGGTGCGCCGGTCCGCCTCCGTGCGCTGGCGGACGAGCTGGCCGATGTCGTGGTGCGATCCCTCCCAGATGCGGAGCTCGTCGACGCGCTCCCGATACGCGATGGTTCCGCGCGCGAGGAGGCGGTCCAGAGTGGCCGCCCATCGCGCCGCGTCCGCACCGTCCGCTGCTTCAGCGACCGCCGCGAGCACGAGATGCCTGCCGGCGCGGAGCGCGCCGGTGGAGCCGAGCAGGTTCAGAGTGCCGATCGTCTTCAGCAGGCGGAGCTCGTCCTGGTCCTGCCCGGCCGCCTCGCGGACGAGCGCGTGTACTTCAGCCCAGCGCTGGAACTGCGGGCGGGAGTACAGCCCCATCCCGGCGACGTCGACGAAGTAGTCGTACAGGTCGGCGACCAGCAGGAGGGGGAGGGGGTCCTCGTCGACCCGCCGGTCGGCCAGGAACCGCGTAAGGGAGTAGGGTTCCGGGCTGGCGAGGAAGGTGAACAGGGAGCGCTCGTTCTGCGCGTACCGAGCGCAGAGCTGCGGGAGGACCGCCGCGGCGACTGGGTGCAGCGGGAAAAGCGCGGCGAAGCGGGCGGCCCAGTCCGGGTCCCCGAGGCCCGCGTCCGGAGCCTCACGCTGCAGCCGACCCTGCCACGCTCGGGCTTCCGCCGCCACACGCTCCGCCAGGTCCGCGGGCGGGTCGGCCTCGATCGCCTCTCCCATGAGCCGGAGCATCTGGGCCGGCGCTTCGGCGAAGGGAATGTCCTCAAACCGGCCGTGCACCTTCTCCCACTCGGTGCGGCGTGCGCCGGCTAGGCCGTCCGCGTACTCGGCGAACGCCTGGTGCAGCAGCCCCACCACGAGCACGGGCGGGTCCTCGGGCCCGGAGGGTAGTTCGGCGAGTTGCTGGAGCAGGTACAGGTCGTCGGACCCGTCCGCCCGCGCAGTAGCCTCGAAGACCTTGCCGAGCTCGTCGAGCACGAGGAGGACGCCGGTCCGGGCAGCGGCACCGATCTCTTGCACGAGTTCCGGCAGGCCGCGTGCGTCCACGGTGCCGCCGGTCTCGACCGTCTCCATCATGACGCGGAGCCGCTTGAGCACGCCGGGACGCGGCCCGACCCGACCGACCCAGAACCGTTCTGCACCTGAGGCCAGGGCGCGGATCACCGCGTGCGCCAGCGGTTCGCGCCTGCCGGTGACCACCGCACGCACGTAGCCCGCCTTCGGGACTGCGGAGCGGTACCGCTCCGCCAGCGCCTGCTCGCCCGCCGCCTCGGCGATCCGTAGCGCGACATCGCGCGTCGGGTCGCCTGCGGGCGCGTGCAAGGCCGCCAGAAAGTGGGCGAACGACGACTTGCCCGTGCCGTAGACGCCGGTCAGGGTCCACGCACGGGCCGCACCCGTCTTCGAAGCCGCGGCTGCGATCCGCGTAGCCGTCTCGACGGCGCGCGGGGTGAGCACGTAGCCCTCGAGCGCGTCCGGGAGCTCCAGGTCGCGCTCGAGGTTGACCGAGCGCGCGTAGCGGCGCCGGACCCGGAAGTACTTTGCGAGGGCGGTCATGCGGCTGCTCCGGTGACGGCGGCCGCGCGCGTCGGATAGTGCTCGGTCCACAGGCGCTCCGCCAGCGGGAGCGGGTCCCCCTCGAACGCGAGCTGCACCACGCCAGCCGCCTCGGCCACGGAGAGGGCGGGCTCCTCCGCCGCGACCGACTCCAGGGCGGCGTACAGAGCGCTCTCACTGAGCCGGAACGCCATCCCCGGGCTGCCGAGGTCGTGGACCAATCGCGGGAGGGCGATGGTCCGGGCACCGGCGCCCCGGGCGGCGTACTCGAGGGCGGTCGCCGCCACGACGCGGGCGGGGAGCGCCGCTTTAGGCCCGACAGCGAACGCGAAGGTGCCGGGCTCCGCACCCGGACGCAGCAGGCCCAGCTCCGCGAACGGGCACTGGATCGTGTCCTCTCCGGCGCCACCGGCGTCGTCCTGGACCCCGTACATGCGCAGAATGCAGGAGGCGTCCTTCTCGTACGAGGAGTCGGCGTAGCGCGTGTCCGGCCACTGCTGGCCCACGTACTCCTGGAGCGCCACCGAGAGGTGGCGCGCCGAGAACTCCGCGCGGGCGAACCGGAAGAACGTGTAGTGCCAGGCCGTCGCGAGCTCCGGCCGGTTCACGAGGCGCCAGTGCAGGAGCCAGAGCGAAGCAGTATCCTCCAGGTACGGATCAAGGCCAGACTGTTCGTCAAGCAGCCGCTGGCCGAACTCCGTCCGCACGCTGACCGGATGTCCCGCCTGATCGGCCCCCAGCTCCAGCACGCCGAACGCATATGCCCAGTAGCGGATTGCACGCACCATGTTCTTACCCACGCCCAGATGTAGCGCGGCGTCAGCGCGGGTGAACAGGTCGGGCGTCTGGAGCGACAGCTCGTAAGCCTTCTTGAGCCAGCCGTGGCGTGGGTGGAACGTGTCGTGGCGCGCAAACGCCGGGCCCGCGGGCAACGGGTCCGGCGCGAATGGCGCGCCGCCGACCCGAAGCTCGATCTGAGTGCCGTCAACCATGGGATGCGTGTGTCTTGGGGGGGCGGGCCAGAGCCGTCCGGCCCGGCGGCAATATACGTAAACCCGCGGGTTTGCGCGACGCCGGAGTGTGTATGTGTGTACGCGTGATTGCGTTAGCGGACGGAGGCCACTCTGCCGGGGGCGGATCGTGAATTCCGGACGCGGCGGTGATGGCGCCCGCGGGGGTGACCCTGTCCCATCAGGGATGGAGAGCACGGACCGCCGGCAGGGGTTGCCGGCCGCGCCCGCGTGCTCCACATTGCAGCCGTCCCTTGCGGCCGCCTGACCGAATGGCAGGCGGCGCGCCGTGGGGACGCACCACAGTCTGGGCGGGCCGAGCTGGTGATCCGGTCGGTGTCCGCTCCGGGAGAAAATGCACATGAGTACCCCCCCTCCGGGCGCGTCCAGCGCCCTCGGCACCGGCGTGCGCTTCGCCGCCGTCCGTCAGCTCCAGGAACGCCGCTCGCGTTTCGTCCCGGGGAGCTTCGCCTACGACATCGCGGACCACGCGATCACGTTGGCGCTCAGCCCCCGCCGCCCCACCCCCAATCCCGGATACCTCCAGCGCAACGCCCTGCGCGACGCCCGGCGTGTGCTCGCCCGTGCCGGGAAGAGGATCCGCACCGATGCGCTCACCCCGGACACGCCGCTCGGCCGCGAGATCGAGGCCGGTGTGCATCCTGGCGCCATCGAGTCCATTACCACCCCGGAGTCGCTTGCCGCCAGCGCCTTGCTGCTCCGCTGCATCAAGCGTCACGTCAGCACCCGCCTCGGCTCGCGCGGACTGCGCTGCCTGAGCGGGCTCTTGGAGGGCGAGTCCCCGGACGAGTCCGCGGCCGCGCTCGGAGTGTCCCCGCGTACTGCGGACCGGGTCCGCGCCCAGGTGCGCGCGGTCGTGCGCGAGTGCCTGGCCGACGGGGACGCGTGAGCGGTGCTCCCCTGCGGCTCGAGTTCTCGGCCGACGCGCGCATCGCGCTTCCCTTCTGCAGGTCCATGATCCGGGCGTTCGTGGCGCCAGGGCATCCCGGCGCCTACCTGCTCTTCGTGGGCGGCGTCCCCGTCTATGTGGGACGCTCAGATCGGTGCGTCCAGACCAGGCTGGTAGGACACCCGTATTTGGGCCGGGCCGAGCACTTCGTCTGGCACCCGTGCACGAGGCCCGAACAGGCGTTCCGGATGGAATCATACTGGTACCACCAGCTGACGGACGCAGGCCACGCGCGCAATCTGATCCACCCGGCGCGGCCGACCGGGGCGGCGAGGGGCTGCCCGTTCTGCCGCGTCCTCGACGGAATCCTGATCGACCACTCCGGAGAGGGCGTCGGCGACGCCCTCTCCCCGAACCCGCGAGGAGCCGCATGAGCACGGACCAGAATCTTGGAGCGACCTCTTCCGACGACGCGCAGGCGCCGGACGCCGACGCGCGCACGCCCCGCGTCGGCAGGCGCCGGAAGGTGCGGCTGTTCCTGGGGAGCCTCGCGCTCCGCTCCCTGCGCGACAGCGGGTACACGATCGAGGGCGCGCTCGGCGAGCCGGTCGACAACAGCATCGAATCCGGCGCCAACCGGATCGCGGTCAAGATTGAGGAGGGGATCACCGAGAGCGGTAAGAAGGGGGTCACACGGATCGTCATAGCCGACGACGGGGCGGGGATGGAGGAAGCGGTCCTGCGAAGGTACCTGCAGATCGGCTTCTCCACCCGCTACATGTCGGACCAGACGATCGGCAAGTACGGCGTGGGGGCGAAGCTGGCGGCGCTGAGCGTGGCGAAGCGAGTGGAGGTGTGGAGCCGGGCGCGCGACAACGATCCGTGGCGGCGCGTCGTCCTCGATCTGGACGAGATCGGGGGAGACGATCCGGACGCGCGGGAGAACGAGGATGTGTCAGTCGACGAGCCGGACCTCGCGCCCTTCCCCGAGGGCGTGGTCCCGATCGACCCCAAAGGCACCGGGACGGTGGTCGTCTGGTCGAAGGTCGACCGGCTCGACGAGGGCCGGCGGGCGCGCGACACGCCGCGCCTGCGCTCGGACATCGAAAAGGAGCTCGCGCGCATCTTCCGGTACTTCCTGGACGGCGGAATCAAGATCTCGGTGAACGGGCACGACCTCCTGCCGTACGATCCGCTCTTCCTGATGGAAGGCACCTGGTCAGACGTCGTGCTCACCAAGGAGCTCGGGCCCAAGGACACCAAGGCCGAGGGCAAGCCGGAGACGCTCCACTTCGGCGCCGAGGTCCTGGCCGACGAGAACATCACTGTCGGGCGGTCCACCGCCCGTCTGCGCGTAACGCTGTACCCTCGGGAGGTGCTGCGCCGCCGCTTCTTGGGTGGCGACGAGCTCGCGCAGAAGCTGCGCATCCCGGGGACCGAAGGCGTGATCAGCTTCGTGCGGCAGAACCGGGAGATCAACTACACGGTGGTGCCGCGGATCTTCCCCGCTGGGATCCGGGAGTTCGACCGGTTCATTGGGGTGGAGGTGTTGTTCAAGCCCGACCTGGACCTCCACTTCGGCGTCCGGAACGTAAAGCGCGGCGTGGAGCCGGACGAGCAGCTCCGGGACGAGATCCGGACCCGACTCGCGCTTTACATCAAGACGGCCCGCCGGCGGCTGAAGGAAGCCTGGACGGATGCGGATGCGCCGGACCAGCAGGGGGAGCACGACCCCATCGTCAACGCGGCCGCCGACGTAGACCGGACGCTGACGAAGGGGCGGGTGGAGGGACCGAGCGATCCGCGCGAGGTGGAGGAGGCGTTGGCGGACCTCGCGCGGGACGCCGGCAAGGATACCACCACGGAGGAGCGGGACGAGTACATCGAGCGCGTGCGCAAGATGCCATTCGCGATCGTCTCGGTGGACTTCCCCGGCAACAACTTCATCGACCTAGAACACCTCCGGGGCCAGGTGCTGATCCGGCTCAACACGCGCCACCGGTTTTACCGCGAGCTCTGGGCGCCGCTGAAGCGCGTGGCGGAGGCCCCGGAGGGCACCCTCTCGCCGGAGGAAGTCAGCGACGTCGGGCGGCGCGCAGTGGAAGCCCTCACGCTCATGGTGCTGGCCTACGCCAAGGCCGAGACCATGCACGAGGACCCGCACACCCAGTACGGCGACTTGCGGGACGAGTGGGGCCGCTTCCTCAATCAGCTGCTCGGGAAGGTGAAGGACGTCCTGTAGCCGGCGCGGCGGGCGGCGCACCCAGCCGGAGGGTCCGAGTTAGGGTGTGTCCGTCCGCCGCGGGAGGAGGTCGGGGTCGATCGTGTAGCCGCCCGGCAGGCAGGGCACATGAGCCCAGCGCAGCATGTGGCCACTACGACCGTCGCTCGCTTCCACCTCAAGTCGGTTGTGGTTGAGTTGCGTCGATGTGCCGCAGTACGGGCAGATCGACGCGAGCGTCTCCCGTGAAACCATAGGCACCATCGAAGCCGGCAGCTCGGCGCGCGGGGCAAGGCCGCGAACGGCGGACCACGCGGCGTCCGGGTCCCCGCCGGCGTAGAGGCAGGTGCCGCGCGCGAAAGCGGTGGCGGGGTGCGCGCGGCGTGGAAGGGACATCACCCGGAAGCGCACCGCCGGCCGGTGTCGGAGTTCGCCGCTGTCAGGTGCGGGTACGGCGGCGGGCTCGTACGCGGAGACCTGGATCCGGTGCCGCGGACCGTGAAATACTCGTGTCATCGTGGGGCAGGGGGTGGAGACGGACGCCCCGGCCAGGGAGATCCTGGCCGGGGCGCGTGGGTCGAGAACAGGGGTTGGTCGGGCGCCGGGCACGCGGGGCGCCCGCCGCGTCGCGAAAGGACTTTCTGCGGCAGCAAGATCGGCTGGGTGACCGCACACAAAGAGGGGGGCGCTCCGGTGAGCGCCCCCCTGCTTCCGTTCGTCTGCAATCGGAACGAACCACCGCGCCTGGGACGAGCTCAGCGCGGGCGCAGGTACCCGATCAGGAGCAGGCCCAGCTCGCACGCGCGGTCGCGGTCGACGATGCGGGCCCGCAGCTTCGATTCGATCTCATCGAGGATTGCGGGCGCCACCCGCCGCCCGGCGGGGGCCCACTCCCAGCGGGTTCCATCTGTCGCGACGTACACGAACCGCCCCCTGGCGGCACCGGGAGTAGCGATCTTGGGCGGCCCCAGAGCCCTCAGCCAACGACCGCCGCGCCGGAGGGCGCTCTCCAGGGATTCGACGCGTGCTCGAAGCTCTGCCACCTCACCCGGCAAGTCCTCGGAGCCGTGCGGGCAATCACCGCGCATGCGACTCCCTGCGTACGGCGTGCGGGGTCCCGCGCCCGACCCCGTCCGCGGCGGAGCGTCCGGTGGACGTGATCGTGGGTGGCGATGTTTTCTGTCGGACACCCGGCCCCGGCCGACATCAAAAAGGACGGCAGCGCCTTCGACCTCCCCATCGCCATGGGCATCCTCGCCAGCACGGGGCAGATGCACTCCATCCAGCACCTGAAGCGCTTCATGCTCGTGGGCGAGCTGGGGCTGGACGGCGGCCTGCGGCCCGTGCGCGGCGCCCTCTCCATCGCCATCGCCGCGCGCGACGCGGGGCTCGCCGGGCTGATCCTCCCGGACGAAAACGTGGCCGAAGCAGCGGTGGTGGAAGGCGTCGAGGTGCGCGGCGCCCGCACGCTCCTCCAGGTCGTGCGCTTCCTGGAAGGCGCGGGCTCGCTCCCCGCCGCCAGCGTGGACCGCGAAGCCCTCTTCCGCACCGCATCCACCTACGACACGGACTTCGCGGACGTCCGCGGCCAGGAGCACGTGAAGCGGGCGCTGGAGGTCGCCGCGGCCGGAGCCCACAACATCCTCATGGTGGGGCCTCCCGGGTCGGGGAAGACGATGCTGGCGCGCCGCATCCCGGGCATCCTCCCCCCGCTGACGCTGGAGGAGGCGCTGGAGACCACCAAGATCCACTCCGTCGCCGGGCTGCTCGGCAACGGCCGCTCGCTGGTCGCGACCAGGCCGTTCCGCGCGCCGCACCACACGATCTCGGACGCGGGGCTGATCGGCGGCGGCTCCAACCCACGCCCCGGCGAGGTGTCGCTGGCGCACCACGGCGTCCTCTTTATGGACGAGCTTCCGGAGTTCCGCCGCAACGTCCTGGAGGTTCTTAGACAGCCACTCGAGGACCACGAGGTGTGCCTGGCCCGCGCCTCGATCTCCCTGACCTACCCCGCGAAGTTCATGTTGGCGGCCGCGATGAATCCGTGCCCGTGTGGCCATCACGGCGATGCCCAGCGGCACTGCACCTGCTCGCCGCAGGCGGTGCAGCGGTACATGGCCCGCGTCAGCGGCCCCCTTCTGGACCGCATCGACCTGCACGTGGAAGTCCCCGCCGTCCCGTTCCGCGAGCTGACGGATGGGCGCGCGGGCGAGCCTTCGGAGGCCATCCGCGAGCGGGTGCGGCGCGCGAGGGAGGTGCAGCTCACCCGCTTCGCCAAGCGCCCGGACGTGCACGCCAACGCCCACATGTCCCCGCGCGACCTCCACCACTTCTGCCGCATCGGCGAGGCCGGCGACGCGCTCCTCCGCACCGCCATCGCCCGCCTGGGCTTCTCCGCCCGCGCCTACCACCGTGTCCTCAAGATCGCCCGCACCATCGCCGACCTGGAGGGCGCGGCGGAGATCGGGACGGCGCACGTTTCGGAGGCGATCCAGTACCGCTCGCTGGATCGCGGGTCGGCGGGGTAGAACCCGTGAGGAACAGCCTTGCTACGCCGGGCATGGTCGCGTTCAAGGAAATCGTCTCACGTCTCACCATGTGCGTTTGACAACTTGAATACAAACGGTTACCGTCCACATCCTGACCTTTTGCGCCATTTGGCATTATGGCTGCCTGGCGATTCGCGCGAAGGGAAGCGGTGTTCGAAATCAGAAGATCTTTCGAGCGATCTCGCGGAGTTGTTCGTCCGCCGCGTCCTCTCGCCCTTTCGCTGACGCAAGGGCAGCGCGTCCCGCTCAACTCGGTTTCAGGCAGCTTTAGGAGTACCTCACGTTGCAAAGCCCCTCCCGGTTCGTGCTCCTCCAGACCGTTTTCTTGGTCGTCATCGCGAGTTCGGCACGTGCGCCTCTGGCCGCTGTTGCGCAGTCGAGTGGCGAAGCATTCCCGCCTGCCGCTGTGTGCACAGTGCAGGAGCTCTCGCGGGAGCCGCTTGTGCTCGGCGAAGGGGCTCGTGTGTACGTGGAAGCGGACGCTTTCGTGGCGGATGCACGGGGCAATACGCTGCTGGCGGGTACGCCGAACAGCCTGACGCGCATGAGCGCACAGGGCGCCGTCACAGCAGTGGTAGACGACAGCATACTGGGAGTCGTGATTCCCCGAAGCGGGCCCGCGCGCTCCATTCCGATTCCCGTCCCTGCCGGCGGGAAACTCGAGGGAGTCCGTGTTACCGCCCGTGCCAACGGCGGCTGGGCAGTGGGGTTCGCGGAGGTGAAGCCACGTCAGGGCAGTGAGAGCGCAGACTCGACCACTCGGCTCTGGTACGGGATCTATGACGGCGCGGAGTGGACGAGCCTCGAAGAATTGCCGATGCCGCCCTCAGGGGTTGTTGATGCGCGTTGGGCATCCTCACTAGTCAGCCGCGGAGACACGATCTCGTGGGCGATGACGCATCGCACCGCTTCCGGCCCGCAGATCGTGCTCTTTGAGCGGCGTCGCGATCACTGGTCGCATGAGTTGATACGGACCTTTCACTCGGAGGTGGAGCTCGGACACTCTGATGCGCTGGGCCTGATGCTGCTCGTGGTCCAGCCATACAGCGGCCCTGGCGAGCGGTACGACGCCAATTCGCTCGTGCTCTGGTCTCGATACCCGGCGTGGCGTGCCGTCCGCCGGCTCGTCCACGGCTCCGTCGTCGGTCGCGTGTACCGCCCGAGGTTCGCTCCGTCATTCGGCGGAGATGTGCTCACCTGGGAGAGTCCGTCGACTTCACCGCGCCCGCGCGGGCTTGAGCTACGCGCGCTGCTTGGCCGCTGGCAAGACAGCGCCGCTCAGCATGTAGCCCTGGATTCAGTCGTCTCCAGCATGCAGGGTTACTCCAACACCGTCAGCCTGCGGCGCGACTTGAGGCTGTGGGTTAGCATTCCCGTAGCCTCGGACCGGAGCCGCGCGGAACTCCGCTTCTTCGCCGATTCCGCGCGATCCGCTGTAGTGCTCGGCGCTGTTTCGAACCCATACGTGGGTTTCATCGCTGCGGCACCTACAAGCGCCGACACGGTGCTAGTCACAGGTTTGCGGTATGCCGAGAATCGTTACCTGGTCTCACTTCTCCTCCGGGCCAGAATCGACTGTCAAGATGGTCCGAACCCGCGCCGATGACGGCGCACGCCGCCTGGTTCAGTTCGGCGATGGGTGTTGAATGCGCTCAGCCTCCGTTGCCGGCGTATCCGCCGCCAGCGATGGCCGGTGACGTCACCGTTGTGGTAGAGTCGGTGCCTGCGGTCCCTTCGGCAGTCACGCCGCTGGTACCTGTGGAGTCCGGCGTCACACTCCGGGCACCGTTGGCCATGTAGCCGCCGCCATTGAAGGCCGGGCGGGTAGTGCGAGCCTGCTGAACACTGGTTGGAGACTCAGCACAGCTCGTGGTAACGGCCGCAGCCATGAGGAGCGCGACGGGAAGACGCGTGCGAATCATGTGTACTCCGAGGATTGTGGGGACTTGTGGACCGGGATCGTTCCCGGGGCGCCTGAATTATCAATTTTTCGGACAGGTCATGCAATCGGAACTGTCTACTCTGTATCTCTTGCACGACGAGGCCACCTTGGCGGAAGCGCTTCGCCGCCAGGTGCGCTCCCGGTTTCGTGTCCAGCAGGTACGAGGATGGGAGGAGCCGCGCGACTCTCTCAGGCGCTGTTCGCCGGATGCAGTGTCCGTCGTAGCCCCTTACTTCGAGACGGATGACGGGAGCCCATCAATCCGGCTACGCCGCCTGCTCTTAGAGTTTCCCTCCTCGCCCGTGATCACGGCCTTTCGGGTGACGGAGGCGCGGCTGCGAGACATGCAGCTCTTGATGAGGTGGGGTGTAGCCGAGGTTCTGGACCTGAGTTGTGAGCTCACCGGCCCCGCCTTGCTCCGCCGCTTGGAGGCGGTACGCGGGCATCGTATGCGGCTCGTCTTGGATAGGGCCCTGCCTCGTGTTATCCCGAGCCGAGCACGGGCACTCCTAGCGGACGCTGCAGAAGTTGTTGCTGTGGGCGGGAGAGCTCCTGAGCTTGCTGCGCGTCTGCAAACTGGCGAACGCACTCTAAATCGGTGGTGCAACAAAGTTGATCTGCCGGAGCCGCGGCGGCTACTTGCCTGGCTCCGGGTGCTACTTGCGGCCGACATGCTCTGCGAAGGTGATCGCCCTGTCGCGGCAGTCGCACGCGCCTGCGGGTATGCCTCGGATTCGAGCCTCAGAAACGCATTGCGGCTGGTGGCGAACACCACGCCGGCAGACGTGAAGGCCAAAGGGTTCCACGCTGTTGTGGCAGAACCCTTCGCCCACGAACTGGGAAAGCTTCGCGATCGAGGTGACGCCCGGTCGCGGGCCAGGTCGTACCTGAACTAAGAGCGCCAGCACGTACTACTCTCGCAGCTGTGCACTGCGTTTACCTGACAGGGCGTTTCGAGACGATACATGAGGGGTTCCTTGATGATACAGAAGTCCCGCCCGGTGCGTCCCTGGCGTATTCCGCCGGCACTGCTGCGAGCTCCCGGCGAGTTGATAGACGGTGATTCAGTGCTGTCTGAGTTCACCGGTGCCACGGGACTGGTTCTCTGGCAAGGATTGCGTGACGCGATGCTCTGGGGGGTGACTCTACCCGAGAGGCGAAGTTCACTCTTTGTCCCGGGGGCAGGGAGTCGTCGCCAGCTGCTCACCGAGAGTGCGCCGAGTGGGATGCTGCCCGAGTCTATGGATGTCCTCTCCATGCTACTGCTGGCCCCGAGTGCGATGAACGCCGAGATGGTGAGTCGCTCGTGCCTCGCTGTCGCTCGTTGGGCCGAAGCTCAGGGCAAGCGGCGAACAGCCCTAGCATTTGCGCAAGCAGCTGCCGTCTGCGCTCCGGATCGCGCGGACGCAGCGCTCGAGACGGGGCGACTTGCTGTCGCTGCTGACGAGGACTCGCGGGCTGAAACATGGCTGCGCCGCACGATTGGGGTCGCCCGGCAATCTTGAGCGGCAGACATACGCCCGCGCATACCTAGAACTCGGGCTGCTTCGTGAGCGAGGGGGCGATCTTGCGGGAGCTCAGCGAGCCATGCTGCGCGCGGTTCGCACAGCCCGGCGTTACGGCCTGCGCGAAACACGCGGAGTTGCGGCACACGGACTCCTTCGCGTCTGCACAAAAATCGGCAGCTACCCTGAAGCTGAATCCTGGGGCCGGGTGGCTGTGAGCAACTTAGGGCGAGAACACGCGCGCGCACCGGGGGTGCTGCGCGATGTAGCGCGGCTTCGCATTCAGAGCGGGGATGTACACCGAGCGGTCGATACAGTCCAGAAGCTACTGCGGAGCGAGAACGACCCTGACGTGCGGATGAAACTCCTCGCCCTGTTAGCCCGTGCAGTTGCATCACGTCGGGACCAGTTCGCCTTCCCTGGGGCGTGGTGGAATGCGTGGGAATTCGTCCGGGATCGATCACCCTGTGTTTCCCGCGACGACGCACTCGTGGACTTGGCGCACGCAGCGGCAGCAATGGAGGACCGCCCGCGGGCGCTGGGGCTAATCGGACTAATCTCAGGCCAAGGCGCTGCCGCGACAGCGGCCACGGCAGACGCACTGGATCTCGCGCTCGCGCCTTTGGCATTAAGGGTAGCTCGCCGGTGAAGGTCTGTCCCTCTGGAGGCGGCAGTTGTATCCGCTGGCGCGGGCGAGATTTTGGGACATTTGACACGCTGAGAAAGGGCGGATAACGTGCTTAGATCTCTGGTTGCGCGCGGCCTCAGCATTTCGAGGCTAGGCTTCCGAACTACAGTGTGGCTGGGCACCAGAGCGCCATCCAAAGCTTGCGCGTCCGAGTCTTTCTAGGAGAAGCCGCATGGAGCGTCTGTCGATTCTTTGCCTTTGCGCACCGCTGACCGCGGCATTACTCCACGCCGCAAGCGCAAATACGTTGGAGAAAACGCCGGAGACGCGGGTGCAAGAGATTCGAACGGATAGCGCGCGCCGCTGTACCGCAAGCATCGTCTCACAGGAAAGGCTCAGTGTAACTGGCGGCCACGAGATCTACGTTGAGCCTGTGACACTCGCGGCAGTTGGTGGTGACGTCTTATTAGCAGGGTCACCTGCCTTCCTGTGGGACACCACAAAGACGGACGACGCGCGCCGACAGCAAAACCGTCGGATACTTGGGGTTGTGATCCACCATGACGGGCACAACACGATCGTTCCCTCTCCGATCGACGCGAAGCTGATCCTCGGCATCAGGGCCGTCGGAATTCAGAACAACACGTGGGCGGTTGTCTTTGCAGAGTCGAAGCCCTGGGTGGGCAGTACGCCGCCGGACACCGCAGATCGCGTATGGTTCGGAGTTTATAATGGCTCGCGCTGGAGCACGCTAGAGCAAATTCCGCTTCCGCATGGGGTACGTGTACACCCGCTGCGAGGGTCGGGGCTTGTGAGACAGGGCGACACACTGTTTTGGGCAGTGCGAACCACCACTGAAGCTCGCGCTTCGGAGGTGGTGGTGTTCCGCAGGGAAGGTGCGCGATGGTTTTCTGATACCGTGCCAACGCGCGATGCAACTGATCTTGCGCTGGCGTACTCTGGTTCTCTCGGGGCGGTCCTGGCAGTCGTTCAACCAGATACTTCGGTGACGGAAGATAACGGCTCATTGTATTTGTACGCTCGGCAGGCGCGGTGGATGGCCCTCCGCCGAGTTGTCTCTGGTGAGAAAGACGCCACGTACGCACCGACTCTGAGATTCACGCGCACACACGGGGTGTTGAGTTGGTCGGCGCTGACCCAAACTCGCTCAAGAGTTCGTCGCGAGTCGCGTGCTGCCACTCTGGATGCGGCGGCCCAGCCACAGAGTCGCTTTACCGTGGATCCGCAGATATTGGATGTCTCGATTCCCGTGGAGTCCAGCGGTAGTACACACCTTTGGATCACTGATCACGCTGGGGGAGACGGCACCCGACAAGAGCTTCGCTTCGTTGCTGGATTCGATGCAGTCACATCGACGGTTGGCGTACTCCCGAACCCCTATGCAGGGTATTTCGGTGCTGTATCTGCCCTGCCTGGCCATGTGATCATCGCCGGACCAATCATTGATCGCACGCAACGTAGAGTTCTCTCGCTCGTGATACGCGCCAGGGTTGTATGTGGTGCGCTGCATTAGGGAGAGAAAGGAAAGGTGCGACCTCGACCGAAGTCGCACGTTTGCCCCCGCACAACAGGAGCGTGAGTATGCGGAATCTGCTGCGACGATTGACAATTCTTGTCGTTGCGATTTCCTCCGTGGGCTGCACCGACACGGTGGGCTCGCCCGGGCCGAGCGTCAGACCGACTCTTTCGTCCTCCCCACCGGAGGGTGCGCCGCCGGAGTTCAGCACCATACCGATCATTTTCGACACCTGGCTGGACGTCGGCTTTCTGACCAGCAACCCGCGGGCGTACGCCGGGGGGAGCATGAACTTCTGGGGGTCGCACGGCAAGGTGGACGTTACGCTCACCGTGCGGGAAGGCAGCTCTGTGGTGGAAACGAGAACCACAAATGCGGAGGACTTTCGATATTACCCGTGGCGCCGAACCCTGTTCAACCATGGCAACACACTCTCCCTGGGAGCGACGTGCGGCCATACCGCGAGTGGGTACGCGAGCTTCTCCGCTTGGCACGAGTACCTCGGTGACACTTGGGGCCGAACCACTGTTCCGGTTACCAAGTCGAAGCGGCAGGGGGAGTGTACTTCGTGCACTGGAAGTCTCGTCGTCGAGTACGACCCCTATGCCGAGGGTCCGGAGGAAGGTGATTGCGGCGGGGACGACGGTAGCGGATCGGGAGAAGGATCAGGTACCCAGTTCTCTCCTGGAGACTCTACGGGTGGAGAGACAGTCGACTGGAGCACTGGGAAAGGAAACGGGGGATCGAGTCAGTGTGGCCAGGACGCAGTGGTCGAGTACGTCTGCATTGACTTCATGACCGAAGAAGGATGGAAGGAGTGGAGCTGCGGATACGTCACAACCTGCTAACACCTCGGGAGATACCTATGATGAAGATGACAACTACCCTCATTGCAAGCGTGCTCGTGCTGATCTCCACAGTCCCGGCAACGGCACAACAGCAGCGTAGCAACACCTCGCCACTACGGGTGCCAACCATGGTTGTGCTGGTCGATTCGATCCAGCAACCGGATGCTCCTTACGTGATCGTGCGCCGTCCTGGCAGAGCGCCGGCTGATCTGATCCTCTTGCGGTCGGGAGCTGGCCCCAACGAGTTCTCCGACGCGGTGCGGGGTCTCCTCACGGCGCGGTTCGCTGACGGTGACATCGCGCGCACCGCGGCTACGTTCCGTGTGAGGCCAAATCGCCCGAACGCAACTCCCCGGGCCGCATTCCCGTGGGCCCCGCGCGTGGTAAATGACCTGCGCCGGGCTCAGTTACGTGAGATGCATGGGCTCGGCCGCGTCCGGGCCGTGCAGATCTGGCTACCCGCGCAAGGAGCCGGGGAGGGCTAAGCCGCGTAGGTAATCGTCCCGTGCTTGAGCCCTGAAACGCCCACAGGGACAAGCGTGATACGTAGCGGCAATCCGTAGCAATTTCGGTCTGTATTTCGCAATGCGGTACTTGGGCGCCCTGGACGGGCTGAGTACGACTGGATGGCATGGGCTCGTCACGACACGCGGAAGCGGTGTACAGGAAAAGAGGCCGGCGGAAATTCCGCCGGCCTTGCGCCGTTACGCTGCCTTAATGGTTTCGACAGAACGCCTCCAGCAAGAGTGTGCTGCGCGTGTTCGGCTGAGTGTCACCTGCTTCCCAGGCCTGCAGAGACCCTTCGTCCGTACCAAGCTGGGAAGCTAATTCCTCCTGTGTCAGTCCGAGCTCCCGCCTCCGCCGGGCCACCTGCTGGCCCAGTGTGGCACCCTCCGGCTCCGGGTTGTATCCGAGCCAGGCGATCAGCTTCGGCCAGACCCTCAGATCGGGGAAGTTCCGCCCTCGCTCCCAGTTGTTCACGCTGGACATAGACACATCGAACCGTTCGGCAAGCTGCCGTTGGGTCAGTTGGTGATCGAGCCTCCCCTTTCTGATGTGATCTCCCACCGTGGCGAGCTCCTGTGGATAGAAGGTTGGGCGTTTTCGCGGTGAGCACCAGACCACATTAGGGCAACGCAGGGGTGCCCGTGTGGCCATCACGGCGATGCCCAGCGGCACTGCACCTGCTCGCCGCAGGCGGTGCAGCGGTACATGGCCCGCGTCAGCGGCCCCCTCCTGGACCGCATCGACCTGCACGTGGAAGTTCCCGCCGTTCCCTTCCGCGAGCTGACGGATGGGCGCGCGGGCGAGCCCTCGGAGGCCATCCGCGAGCGGGTGCGGCGCGCGAGAGAGGTGCAGCTCACCCGCTTCGCCAAGCGCCCGGACGTGCACGCCAACGCCCACATGTCCCCGCGCGACCTCCACCACTTCTGCCGCATCGGCGAGGCGGGCGACGCGCTCCTGCGCACCGCCATCGCCCGCCTGGGCTTCTCCGTCCGCGCCTACCACCGCGTCCTCAAGATTGCCCGCACCATCGCCGACCTCGAGGGCGCGGCGGAGATCGGGACGGCGCACGTGTCGGAAGCGATCCAGTACCGCTCGCTGGACCGAGGGGCAGCTGGACAATAGCGCACCCAACAACCTGTCCGAAAAAATACATATCTATTTGTATCTTTTCTCGCACGCTCACTCCGTCTATCTTCCGGCGTGAAAGGGAGAGAGGGGTGCGCGAGATGGTTCACGAGGGATGCGGATGGAAACCAGCTATGAGTTCGCGACAGTCACGCGGATCTCTGACAAATCCCGATCCTGCTACTTGGCGGCGCCTCCGCTTCTGCGTTCGGATGAAAACGTCGAGGGAGGCGGGATCATCGATGAGCTACCCGCACAGATCGGCCTCCTGCTATGGAGGTCATTCCGCATGGTGATGCGATGGGCGAGTGAGCCAGAGAGCCGCGCAGAAGCCTTTGACGCGAGTCTTAAGAAGCAGCGCGAAGCACATGCTTGAGTGCCGCCGTCCGGGCTGATGTGCCTACCTATTGATCAAGTGAGCGGTACACATCCCGACAAACATTCCGACACCACGGGCCCCTCGCGGTGAACCAACTGATCGGATGCATTCTGTGGGGCGGCGACAATCGTAGGTGACCACCAACGACAGCACCCTAATGAGACTGATACGCCGAGTGTCGAGGAATCCCGTGTCTATCGTGCTCTTCGCGAGCTTATTGGCGCTCGCCGGGTGTGCGCACACCCACGTCGCGGGTTCCCCCGTGATGCCCGGCACCACGCCCCAGTGCACGATTGCTGAGGTGTCTCGCGGGAAACTCCTGGACCCTCGCGGACGCCAGGTCTACATCCAACCGGTTGTGGCGGTGCCGAACAGACGCGGCGAGCTACTCCTCGCGGGCGAGCGTAACTACGTGTTCGGCAGAGAGGGCGGCGGGCAATGGACGAGGGCGACCGAGGATAGCCTGCTGGGCGCGATCGTCCCCACGGCCGGCCCGGCGCAACTCGTCCGTTCGCCGATCCCCACCCAGTTCCTTGGGAGTGTCCGCGCGGTCGCGCGAGACGACGGAACTTGGTCCGTTGTATTCGCGGAACTGAAGCACGCGGGCGCGGAGCGTTCAGACTCAGTCGCGAGACTCTGGTACGGAGTCCTCGATGGGTCGCGCTGGGCTACTCTGGAGGTGATACCGGTTCCGCCACATGGGTCAATTCGAAGGGTTGGCGCGTCGGCTCCGGTGGAGACGAGTGATTTGTTCTCGTGGGCTGTGATCCTCTCTACCGCGGAACATCCCGGTGACGTACTAGTCCTCCAGCGTAAACAGGGTCGTTGGTCGCATGAAGTCGTCCCGACGGTGTTCGCCTCCTATGCTGCGATCGCGTACCCACCCGGGTCGGAACCCCTCCTCGCCGTCGTTCAGCCAGATCTGGAGTTACCGAGTGACGGGAACTCGCTATTCCTCTGGACCCGGCAACCTAGTTGGACGAGAGCGGCCAAGCTGGTGGCGAGCCAGGAAGAAGCGGTCCACGACCCTCGTGTCGACTTCTCGGGAACGACAGGTACGCTGAGCTGGCTCGGTGATCGGGGCAGAAATGGTCAGCATGCCAGGACTATGGGCGGCACACCGTACGGGTTTGCGGGGCCAATTGTCACCCTCGACCTGGCGGTTGCACGTGGTAGTCGGCAGTCGACGGTGACGTTACGTGATGTCGGTCGCGTGTGGGTACTTGACCATCGTGGACAAAACGGGCTGAGCCACGAGATACGGTTCGTGGGGAGATCTGGTGACCAAGCCATGGCACTCGGAACATTGACGCACGCATTCCTGGGCGCGTTCGTCGCGGCCTCTCCACGTTTGGCGGAAATCATCCTCGCCGGAGGAGTTCAAGATTCACCGGGAAGCGCCGTGGCTACACTTGTGATCCGCACCCGAGTGCGCTGTTTGGCGCGATTCCGCTGGCGCTGATACGGTGCACCGCGGATGCGGTGTGGAGCGAAAAGCGGGTTGAGGAGCTCGGGCGAGCCCTCAACCCGCTGCCGTTGTACGCGCTACCGATCGTGCTCGGCTGGCTGCTGGGCGGCGTCGCCCGCGATCAACTCGATGACACCACCGGCAACGACGCCGAGCCCTGCGCCGAGCGCGGTCCACGGCACCCGGCTGATCCAGCAGTCGTTGCAATCGTAGGTGAGTCCGAAGTACGTGCCTCCCACGATCCCGCCGAGCACCGGAAGCAGCCATGGCGGCCGTCGGCTATCGAGCGGTCCGGGGAACGCGGCAGAACGCAGATACGCTTCCTCCTGCCGTGAAGGCCACCGGCCCGCCCAGAGCTGCGATGAATCCGCGGGCAGCAGTAGAGAGCCTGCAGATGGTACTCGCGGTGTTTCAGCGCTGGTGGATTGTCCGGACGCGGTAGAGGACAACAGCACCAGAACGCACACCGACAGGATGCACAGAGATCGCATGTCATGCTCGAAGATGGTTTGCGCGATGCTGCGTCCGAACCTACTCGTGTACAGTACGTTCAATTGTCCACGCCATGTCAGTTTGTCTCATTCTGGCGGTTGAAATGTCCCAGCGGGAGACGAGCCCTTACGCCGTCACCTCCTGTGTTTTCCTGCCCTTCGGCTTGGCGACGAGGCGGAGGCCGAGTCCCCCTCCAGGAGGCGGTGCTGACCCCGGAGTTCAGCGCGATGGGGCATGCGGTAGCTGTTGCCGCGGATCTTGACGATCTGGTAGTGATGCAGGAGCCGGTCGTCAGCGCGGCCGCCACGCCTCGTCGCCAAAGATCTCGCCCCACTCCTCGTAGCCCCTGTTGCTGGTCGGCACGGTGGAGGCGTGCTCGTACCTGCGGCTCATAGGCTGGAAGAAGAGCATGGCCCTGGTGCGTGAGACGGGCGGCTGCGGGCTTGCCAAACTCTTGCGAGGTGCGGGGTCCGCAGGCCCACTGGAGTCGCCGATCGTGCGACACGCGTGCGGCCCCCCCCCGAGCGCCGCTCCTTTCACCTGCGAGTTGAGCTTCACGGCCGCGCCCCCGCACGCGGCCTGGTCGGGGAGAGTTCATGCGGCGCCCAAACTCAGGCGCGGCAGCGTTGCGCCGAACTCCTCTGCGAGATGGCTCGCCCAGCGGAGTTGCTGCTCGAGCAGAGCGCGGCTCGGGGACTCGATGACGCGGTGCGCGATGAACTCGGCGGGATCATCCTCCGGCTCGTAGTCCTCGTCAGGAGAGGCATGCCAGCCCGGCGCGGCGAGCACCCGCTTCGTGAGCGAGCGGCGCCTCGCCTCGTCCTCGATGCGCCAGCCCACCTGCAAGCGGAGCCGGCGAGTCCAGCCCTGCTGCTGGGCGGTGCGTCATTGCGAGGAAAGCTGTCCCTGGAGATTCTGGTTGCTCACGTGTGGTATCTAACGCAGCCGCCGAGCGCTTACGCTGAGTTGCGCGGAGCGTCAGCTCCAACGCGATGTTCGGGGGCGGATGCCCTCCGCTGCCGCCAGGGCGCATACACCAGGGCGCCAAGAAACACCGCCAGGGCAAGCATCCAGCGGCGGCGCACCTTCTGGGGCAAGCTTCGGTCTCGAAGCAGAACAATCCAGCTCGAGATCCACAGCAGCAGGAAGAGCGCCCGTCCCCCCCAGGCCACGATGCCTGGCGGGGCATCGTGGCCGAATGCGTCGAGGAAACGCGCTCCCACAGTATGGGGCCAAAGTACCGCGAGCAGGCCAAATGTGAAGTAGATGACGTTCGCCGCGGCCAGGAACGCCCCCATCGTCGCGTATACGGCGTTCAGCAGGCGGATGCGACCGCCCTGGTCAGGTGCATGGCTGCGCAGAGAGATGGCCGTCAGCATCCAACCGCCGACCGAGCCCAGTCCGCCGAGCAAGAACCCGGACCGGCGGCTGCGGCCGACGCGAGTGGCGATCTTGGCCCCGATCCAGCCAGAGACTGCCACACTTGGAACGAGGATTAGACAAACGAGGATAAATGCAGCCACGGTCGATAGCGGATAGTCATAGCGGCGAAAGGTTTGAGCCAGGCTGCGGCGCGCAGTTCGGCAGACTAATGTCGCCGCGCCGAAAGCAATCCGTGAGCGCGGCATCTCGGGCGGTAACCTCGCCAACCGAGAGCAGAAGATCGAGGAAAAGGTCCGGTTGGCATGGCTGGCCCGGCTGTTGCCGCCGCGTGGAGGGGCCAACGCCATCCTCCTCCACCTCGAGACTCCACGCTCATGCCCCGACGGAGACGGCGAAGCCGCCTCGCGATCGTCCCGCTCGTGGTCCTTCTGATCTCGCTGTGGTTGGCGGAGCGCAGCGCTTCGGGACCTGAACCTCGCCCCGATCAGGGTGCCCAGCCGCGTACTCCAGCGGAGTCGCCGCGCGAGCGGCCAAGCAAAGTGGAGCCCCCCAGTCGTGCGCCGGCGCGGGGGCTTCCCTGCACGGTAGACGCCGTGCCGGACGGCGACACCCTCCGGTGCACCGATGGGACGCGCGTTCGGCTCCTCTCCATCGACACGCCAGAACTCGCGCAGAAGCCGCACGGCGCCAGCGCGCGCGACGCGCTCAGGGCGGTTGCCGGGCGCGGAACGCGCCTCACACTCGAGACCGACGTGCGCGAGAGGGACCGATACGGGCGGATCCTCGCCTATGCCTACGACTCAGACGGCCGGATGCTCAACGAGGAGATGGCGCGGGCCGGATACGCGGTGGCGCTCGTCTACCCTCCAAATGTGCGGCATGAGGCGCGGATCCGCGCCGCGGTCGCGGAAGCCCGCGCGCAGGGCCGCGGCCTCTGGGCAACGGATGGCTTCGTATGCGCGCCCAGGGACTACCGTGCCGGGCGGTGCAGTGGGAAAGGGCGCCGCTAAACAGCCTCGCACGGCCGAGTCGCACGTGTTCCCATGGGCCCGGCTGACCCGTCGGCCCGCAGGCAGCCTTTCCCCTGGCCGACGCAGGCGCCCCCGCACTCGCGGGGGCGCCTTCGTGCCGCCCTACAGTGGCGGTGTGGTGGGCGGCGGGCGGCGGTGCCGGGTCGCCTGCTCGTACGCGTACCCGATCTGGATCAGCACCGGCTCGGTCCAGGCGTCTCCCAAGATCTGGAGCCCCACGGGCAGGCTACCCTGCACGTAGCCCATGGGTACCGAGACGGCGGGGAAGCCCGTGGGAGGCGAGAGTTGCCAGCTGTTGTTGCCGTGGGGGGTGTTCAGGTCGCCGATCAGGCGGGGCGGGTTGCTCCAGGTCGGGTACACGAGCGCGTCGAGCCGATTGGACGAGAGCACGGCGCGCACCCCGGCCCGCAGCTTGGGTACGTTCGCGGCCGCCTCGCGGCACGACTTGTCCTCTTCCGGCGAGGTGAAGCGCTGGAACTCGCGCAGGCGTCCGGCGATGGAAGGGTGGAACTTCCCGGACGCCACGATCTCGTCCAGGGTCTTCACCGGCGCACGCGGCCCCAGGCTCGCCAGGTACGCGTTGATGTCGGTCTTGAAGCGCCCGCACCAGAGCGATCCCTGGATGGTGTCCATCTCCGGGATCTGCACGTCCACCACTTCCGCGCCCTGTCCGCGCATCGTGCGCAGTGCCTCCTCGAAGCGGGCCAGCACCCCGCTGTCCGTGGTGGCGGTGTTCGAGAGCTGCCGCACCACCCCGATCCGCTTGCCGCGCAGGCCGTCCCTGCGCAGGTGCGCAGCGTACCCCCCGGTGGCCACGCGCCCCCGGCTCTCCGCCGTCACGGGGTCGGCGGGGTCGGGGCCGGCGATGACGTCCAGCACCCGCACGGCGTCCGCCATCGTGCGCGCCATGGGCCCGCCCACGTCGCGGTCCAGGTACAGGGGGATGATCCCGTCGCGGCTGGTGAGCCCCATGGTGGAGCGGATCCCCACCAGCGCCAGGTGCGCGGCGGGCCCGCGGATGGAGTTGCCCGTGTCGGTGCCCAGTCCCACCACGCCCAGGCTCGCCGCCACCGCGGCGGCCGTGCCCCCGCTGGAGCCCGCGGTGCCGCGGGCGAGGTCGTACGGGTTGCGGGTGTAGCCCGGGAGCATCGATCCCACGGTCTCGAAAGGCGTGAAGGCGAACTCCGCCATGTTGCTCTTCGCCAGGATGATGGCCCCCGCTTCTCGCAGGCGGCGCACCTGGAAGGCGTCGTCCGGGGGCACGGAGCCGGCCAGCGCCAGCGACCCCGCGGTCGTGGGCAGATCCCGGGTGTCGTAGTTGTCCTTGACGATCACCGGGATGCCGTGGAGCGGCCCCGTCAACCTCCCCGTCCGCCGGTACTGCCGGTCCAGCGAATCCGCCACCGCCAGCGCGTCCGGGTTGATGGTGATCAGCGAGTTCAGGTACGGGCCCCGCCGATCGTACGCGTCGATGCGGGCCAGGTGCGCCGCCACCAGCGCCCGCGACGTCAGGCGTCCCTCGCGGAACGCCCGATGGATGGTCTCGATCGTGGCCTCGCGGACCTCGAATCGCGCTGTCTGGGCCGCCAGCATGGCCGCGCAGCCGGGAAGAGCCAGAAGAGCCAGGGCGAGAGTCCCCACCCACCTGCGAAACCGAAATCCCATTCTGCCCCTTGAATTTGAAGACGCTCCGCACCTCAGCGGTACTCCAGTTGCCGGCGAGTCCAAGCCACGCACCATGGTCGACAGGCCGCGCACGTTCGCGATGCTGGTGAGAGGGTTCTCGTTCAGCAGCACCACCTGGCGGGCGATCCGCCCCGGCTCAATCACACCGATGCCGTTCCGCCCCGTTGCGGGTACCCGGCGCCAGCATCTGGATCTCCTCCGCCTTGCGGACGCACGCCTGGCGCGCCCGGAGCAGCACGGGGAACCCCTACCTCGTGAGCTGGTGGATCAGGATCGCCGCGCGCTTGGCCTGCGTCGACAGCGAGCGCAGGTCCACCGTCTCCTCCACGGTGTGCGCGTGATCGCCGTAGACGCCCAGGCCGTCGATCCCCGCCTCCACCAGCGACGCCACGAACGAAATGTCCGCCGCCCCGCGCCCCGCCGGGTCGAAGGCGAGCACCGGCCCCAGTCCCAGCGCCTCGCTCACCCCGCTGTACTGCCGCAGCAGCGCGTAATTCTGGTCGGTGGGAGGCATGGACGGGTAGCCGTCGGTGAAGGAGATCTCCGCACGCGAGTGCGGCAGCCCTCGCGCCACGATGTGGCGCATGCGCTCGCGGGTACGCTGCAGCTGCTCGTCGGTCAGGGTGCGGATGTCGCCCGTGACCACGGTCCGCTCGGGCACCACGTTGCCCTTGCCGAACGCGGTGCCCCGCGCCGCACCCGCGTCGTGTGCCACCTCGGTGCCGCCCAGGATCAGCCCCGCGTTGAAGGTGGCGCCGGGCTCGCCCCGGAGCTCGCCGTAGAAGCGGTCCAGGATACGCGCTGCCTCGTAGATCGCCCCGGCCCCTACTCCCCCGCTGAACACGCCGGACGAGTGCGCCGGGCGCGCCTGCACGTTCAGCGTCCATCCGCTGGAGCTGCGGCGCGCCACCACCGCGCGCGCCGCGCCCTCGCGGTCGCGTGAGCCGCCCTCGAAGCCCAGCGCCACGTCCGCCTCGCGCCCCGCCTCCAGCAGCGCGGCCCGCGAGATCTCCAGCGGCCTGCCCGGCGCCTCCTCGTCGCCCGTCATCACGACGGTGATGTGGGCCCCCTCCAGCGCGCCGGCGCCCGCCAATGCCTCCAGCGCCTGCACGATCACCACGTTGCCGCCCTTCATGTCCGCGGCCCCGGGGCCGCGGGCCGTGCTGTCGTTCGCCCTCGTGAAGCGCTGGAACGGGCTGCTCTCCTCGAACACGGTGTCCAGGTGCCCGATCAGCAGCAGCTTCTTCCCCCGGACGCGGCCGTCGCGCGGGCGGAGGCGAGCCACCAGGTGGCCGCCGCGGTTCATTTCGGCCGGCAGGGCGGCGTAGCGCACTTCGAACCCCAGCCGCTGCAGCCGCGGCGCCAACACGTCGTACACGGCGCGGACGCCCCGCGGATTGAGCGTGCCGCTGTTGATGTTGACGGTCTGCTCCAGCAGCGCCACGGCGCCAGCCGCGTGCGCATCCACGTGAGACGCGATCCGCTGCTCCGTGGGCGAGAGCGCCGCCGGCGCCTGCGCGGCGGCGGCGGTGGACAGGACCGAAACCAGGGCGGACAGGCAAAAGGTGCGCGCGATCATATGCCAGGAGGTGCAGGGGAGATCGGGACGGTTCGATAGTAATACGTAGGCGAGAGAGGCGACGCAAACCGCGCCGCGTCTCGCGGGGCCACCGGCAGCCGTAACAGGGGCACTACGAGCCGGGGGGGGAGATCTACCAGGCGCGGGCGCGCTGGTACGATCCGCATTCGGGACGCTGCCCCTCCGAGGACCCGATCGGATCGGTGGGGACCATCAACCCGTACGCCTCCGCTGGCAATCATCCCGTCAACCAGATTGACTCCATGGCGATCTACCGTGACGAGCGGCATCACGACGTTGGGCGGGCGACCGGATACGGGCGCCGATGCCCCGAACGATGGGCGCGCGGCTCAGACGGCCGGTGCCGTTCAGGCCTCCCGCTACGTCCCCCTTTGCATCCTGGACGCACCCGGTCATCAGCGTCGGACAACCCGAAGCGGAGTCGTCGTGATCGTGCGACAAACGCGCGCCGCGGGGCCAAGCGGGAGCGGGTGCGCGCTCTCCTCCCACGCACCCCAGAGTCCCCGCCGCACAGGCACACAACGTTACAGAGAGCCGCCTTGGGCTCCGGCCCGCATTTTGATGTTCCCGGACGCCAGAGGATCCGCAGGCGCGGATCGCGGGCACCCGGACAGGACCGCTCATGAAGGATAAGGCCTCGACCGCGCTCTGGCGTTTGATGGGATTTCGCCGCCGCATGCCGCGTGGGGACGTGTCGCCGGGGCGGCGGGCGTCGGACCGGGAGCCGGTGCGGGGGTGGCGGCCGGCGCTGGCCGTGGCGCTGGCTATCGCCCTGCTGGACTGGGGGACCAAGGCGGCCGTCGCGGCGTCGGTGGAGCTGGAGGGGTTCCGCGAGGTGATCGCGGGGCGCGTCGCGTTCTGGCACGTGCGCAACGAGGCGATGATCCTGGGGCTCTACGGCGATCTCTCTCTGGGAACGCGCAAGGCGATCGCGATCGTCGCCGCGGGGGTTGCGGTGCTGGTGATCCTGCAGATCATCGGGCGGGGGCACCGGCTGCCCGGCGCGCAGCGGACGTACGCCTCCGTCTTCGTCGGCGTGGTGCTCGGGGGGATGCTGGGGAACCTGGGGGAACGGGTGATTCACTGGGGCGTCACCGATTTCCTCTCCTTCTACTGGGCGCCGTACTGGCTCCCGCCGGGGAACGTGGCCGACATCGCCCTCTTCCTCTCCATCCCCATGGCGGTGCCGGTGATCGTCTTCGAGATGATGGGGCGGGCACGCCGCGCCTCGTTCGCGCCGTCGTCCGCGCCCCTCCCGCAGCGCTGACCCGCCCCGCTGGCGGCGGGTGCCCGCTGGCGCCTATCTTGGTGCCATCCACAGGGTTCCGGCGGACACGGGAAGGACGATGAGCACGGATGTGAAGCGCGCGCGGCTGGCGGAGATCCTCCGCGGGTGCGGCTCGGTGGTCGTGGGATACAGCGGCGGGGTAGACTCGGTCTTCCTCGCCAAGGTGGCCGTGGACCTGCTGGGCCCCGGGCGCGTGCTGGCGGTGACGGGGAAGAGCGACAGCATCGCGTCGTGGATGGAAGACACGGCGCGCGACGTCGCCGCGCGCTTCGGCATCCCCTGGCTGGAGGTGGAGACGCGGGAGATGGAGGACCCGCGCTACGCCGCCAATCCCAGCAACCGCTGCTACTTCTGCAAGAGCGAGCTGTGGGGCCGCCTGGGCGAGGTGGCCCGCGAGCGGGGCTTCGCGGCCGTGCTCGACGGCTCCAACGCGGACGACGTGGGCGACCATCGGCCGGGCGCCGTGGCCGCCGGCGAGAACGCCGTCCGCTCCCCCCTGCTGGAAGCCGGCCTCACCAAGGACGAGATCCGCGCCTGGTCGCGCGAGCTGGGGCTCCCCACCTGGGACCAGCCGGCCGCGCCCTGCCTCGCGTCGCGCCTCCCCTACGGACTCTCCGTCACGCCGCGCCGCCTGCGGCAGGTGGAGGAGGCGGAGGTGGCGCTGCGCGCGCTGGGGTTCCGCGACTTCCGCGTGCGGCACCACGGCGAGGTGGCGCGGCTGGAGGTGCATCCGGCCGAGGCCGGGCGCGTGGCCGAGCACCGTTCGCGGATCGGCGCGGCCATCCGCGCGGCGGGGTTCCGGCGCGCGCTGCTGGACCTGCAGGGGTACCGCCGCGGCGCGCTGAACGAGGGGCTCGGCGCGGGCGAGGTGATGCAGCTGGTGCAGATCGGGGGGACGGCGTGAGCGACGAGCGCGCAACGCGCGCGGAGCGCCTGCTGGCCGCGCGCGGCTTCGCGGGCGCCGAGGTGTCGGTGGAGGGGCACGAGCACGAGATCGCCGCCGTCCGCGTGCCGGCGGAGGCGTGGGAGCGGCTGGCGGAGGACGAGGGCGCGCTGGCCGCGGAGGTGAAGGCGCTGGGCTTCCGGTACGTGGCGCTCGACCTCGCACCCGCGGAATGACCGTCTACCTGGACTACGCCGCCACCGCCGCCATCCGCCCGCCGGAGGTGGCGGACGCGATGTCGGCGTACCTGCGCGACGTGGGGGCGACTCCCGGGCGCGCCGGGCACCGCCGGGCCGTGGAGGCCGGGCGCATCGTCTTCCGCTGCCGGCGGGCGCTGGCGCGGCTCTTCGGCGTGCCCGGCGACCCGGGGCGCATCGCCTTCCAGCTCAACGCCACCCACGCCCTCAACGCCGCGCTCTTCGGGGTGCTGCGGCCGGGCGACCGGGTGGTGCGGACGCGCTACGACCACAACGCCGTGCGCCGCCCCGTGGCCGCCCTGGCGCGGCTGGGCGTCGCCGAGACGGTGCTCTCCGGCTTCGCGGACGGGCGCTTCGACCTGTACGAGGCGGACCGCGCGCTGGCCGGCGCGCGCCTCCTCGTCCTTTCGCACGCCTCCAACGTCCTGGGCACCGCCGCGCCGCTGGCCGAGCTCGCCGCGCGCGCCCACGCCCACGGCGCCCTGGTGCTGGTGGACGCGGCCCAGAGCGCCGGGCACCTGCGCGTGGACGTGGCCGAGATGGGCATCGACCTCCTCGCCTTCACGGGCCACAAGGGGCTCCTGGGCCCGCAGGGCACGGGCGGGCTGTACGTGCGCGAGGGGGTGGAGATCGACCCCCTCTTTTCCGGGGGAACGGGCGGCGAGTCGGGCTCGGCCGAGATGCCGGTGGCGATGCCCGACCGGCTGGAGGCGGGAACGCAGAACGGCCCCGGGATCGCCGGGCTCCTGGCCGGCGTGGAGTGGGTGCTGGCGCGCGGCGTGGACACGATCCACGCGCGGCAGAGCGCGCTCAAAGCCCGCCTGCGCGAGCGCCTGGCCGGCATCCCCGGCCTGCGCCTCCTCTCCCCCGCGGCGCCGGAGGGGGTGGGGATCGTCACCGTCACGGTGGACGGCGTGGACCCCGCCGTGCTCGCCACGCGCCTGGACCGCGACCACGGGGTGATGACGCGCGCCGGCCTGCACTGCGCTCCCGAGGCCCACGCCATCCTGGGCACCGAGGCCTCGGGCGCCGTGCGCTTCTCCGTCGGCTGGGCCACGACGGAAGCGGATGTGGACCGCGCCGCCGATGCCGTGGCGGAAACAACTCGGGCGGGGGCGGGTAGGTAGATCGTTGCGCGCGACTGCACGTTTCTCTCTGTGGCTCTGTGTAAGACCCCTTCCCAGGTGAACGATGGCGAGACGACGGGGCGGCATGGTGGGCGTGGTGGGGATCGTGGCCGTTCTGGCGCTCGCGGTCTGGTTCTTTCGCGACCGGATCCCGGGGCTCGGCGGGCCGCGCAGCGTGGCGGCCACGCAGGTGTCGCCCGAGGCGGCGAAGCAGGCGCAGGAGAAGCTGGCCCGCATGCGCGAGTCGGGTGACACGGTGCACCTCAACGCGGTGGAGTTCACCTCGCTGCTGCGCTACGACCTGGCGGGGCTCACCGGGCCGCTGCGCGATCCGTCGGTCGATTTCGTGGACAACACGCTCAAGCTCTCGGGGCGCGTCGCCACGAGCCTGCTGCCGCGCATGCCGGAGCTGGACCAGGTGCGCCGCTTCCTGCCGGACACGGCGGACGTGATGGTGAGCGGCTCGCTCCGCACGCTGCGCCCGGGGCATGCCGCCCTGGGCGTGCGGGACGTGTCGTTCGCGCGCTTTCCCGTGCCCGCCACGTACTATCCGCAGGCGCTGAAGGGGCTGGGGCGCCGCAGCGATCCCGACGCGCGCGAAGACGAGTACCCGTTCACCCTGCCGCCCGGAGTCGCCTCCGCGGAGGTGGAGGGGGGCGAGCTGGTTCTTACCCCGTCTAGAAAACCGTAGCGGCACGCCGCCGCACCGACCGTTCAGACCGGCAGCGACAATGGCCCGCATCATGGTGGTGGACGACGAGGACGGCATCCGCCGCGTCCTCGCGCAGCTCTTCGAATACGAGGACCACGAGGTCCGCACCGCGGCCGGCGCGCAGGAAGCGTACGGCGTCTTCACCGACTTCCGCCCCGACGTCACCTTCATGGACGTGAAGATGGCGCGGACCGACGGCCTGGAAGCCCTCACCCACCTGCGCGAGCTGGACCCGCAGGCGGTGGTGGTGATGATCAGCGGCCACGGCACCATCGACACCGCCGTGGAGGCCACGCGCCGCGGCGCCTTCGACTTCCTGGAGAAGCCGCTGGACACGGACCGCACCCTGCTGGTGCTGCGCAACGCGCTGCAGCAGAACGGGCTGATGGCCGAGAACGCCCGCCTGCGGGGCGAGGTGGAGAGCCGCCACGCCATCGTGGGCCGCTCGTTCGCCCTGCGGCAGGTGCTGGACCGCGTCGAAAAGGTGGCCCCCACCGATGCCCGCGTGCTGATCACGGGGGAGAACGGGACGGGGAAGGAGCTGGTCGCGCGCGCCGTCCACCGCCTGTCGCCGCGCGCGGAGAAGGCGTTCGTGGAGCTGAACTGCGCCGCTATCCCCTCGGAGCTGATCGAGAGCGAGCTGTTCGGGCACATGAAGGGCTCGTTCACGGGCGCCCACGAGGACCGCGCCGGCAAGTTCGAGCTGGCCGACGGCGGCACGCTCTTCCTGGACGAGATCGGCGACATGTCGCTGACGGCGCAGGCCAAGGTGCTGCGCGCGCTCCAGGAGGGGATCGTCACCCGCGTGGGCGGCGCCAAGCCCATCCGGGTGGACGTGCGCGTGCTCGCGGCAACCAACAAGGAGCTGGAGGAGGAGATCCGCGGCGGCCGCTTCCGCGAGGACCTCTTCTACCGGCTGAACGTGATCCCCCTCCACGTGCCGCCGCTGCGGGAGCGCCGCGAAGACATCCCCATGCTGGTGCAGCACTTCGCCGAGAGCTACGCCCGCGAGGGCGCCGTGAAGCCGCGCCGCTTCAGCGACGAGGCGCTGGAGCGGATGCAGCGGATGGACTGGCCGGGCAACGTGCGCGAGCTGCGCAACACGGTGGAGCGCCTGATGATCCTGAGCTCCGGGCCCGCCGTTTCCGCGGACGACGTGGACCTCCTGGTCTCCGGGCAGATGAAGGGCGGCGGCCTCTCCTCCGACCTCCTCTCCTGCCAGACCTTCGCGGAGTTCAAGGAAGCGGCCGAGCGCGCCTTCATCCTCCAGAAGCTGCGCGAGAACGATTGGAACGTGTCGGAGACCGCCCGCATCCTGGACATGCCCCGCTCCAATCTCTACAAGAAGATCGAGCGCTACGAGCTGGTGCGCGAAGGGTGAGGGGCTTCGGCGCCCTGGAGTGGCTGGCGCTGGCCGTGGTGTGGATGGCGTGCACCTTTGGCGGGGGCGCCGCGCTGGCCTGGCTCTACAAGCGCCTCCACCCCAGCCTGGCCTTCTACAAGCTGTGGGCGATGTGGTCGGCCGTGTTGGCCGGCGCGGCCACGCTCCTCCTCGCGTTCGGCGGGATCTAAAATCTCACACAGAGACACAGAGCCACAGAGAAGAACTTCTTCTCTGTGGCTCTGTGTCTCTGTGTGAGCCCCGTCTTAGTAGGGCGACCCGCCGTAATTGTCGATCTGGGCGCGCTGCAGCTTACCGGAGTAGTCCACGTAGCACACCTTGGTCTCCGAGTAGAACTCGTACACTTCCCAGCCGCCCTCGCGGTGGCCGTTCCCCGTCTGCTTCACGCCGCCGAAGGGGAGGTGCGCCTCCGCGCCGATGGTGGGGGCGTTGACGTAGGTGATCCCGTTGGCCAGGTCCTGCATCGCGCGGAACGAGAGGTTCACGTCGCGCGTGTACACGGAGCTGGAAAGGCCGTACTTGACCTCGTTGTTGATGCGGAACGCCTCGTCCGCCTCCTGGAAGCGGATCACCGAGAGCACCGGCCCGAAGATCTCCTCCGTGGCCAGGCGCGAGCCGGGCTTCACGTCCACGAAGATGGTGGGCTCGATGAACCAGCCGTCGTCCACCCCGTCGCCCGTCGCGCGGCCGCCGCCCAGCACCAGGCGCGCCTCGGAGCGGCCGATCTCGATGTACTTTTCCACCTTGTCGCGCGCGCGCTCGTTGATCAGCGGCCCCACGTCCACCCCGTCTTCCACGCCGTAGCCCAGCTTCAGCCCCTTCGCCTTCTCCACCAGGCGCTCGATGAACTCGTCGTGGATGGAGTCGTGCAGCAGGAGGCGGCTGGTGGCGGTGCAGCGCTGCCCGGTGGTGCCGAAGGCGCCCCAGAGCACGCCCTCCAGCGCCAGGTCCAGGTCGCCGTCGGCCATGACGATCTGCGCGTTCTTGCCCCCCATCTCCAGCGACAGCCGCTTGTGCGACTCGCCGCACGCGCGGCCGATGATGCTTCCCGTGTCCGTGGAACCGGTGAAGGAGATGGCGGACACGTCGGGGTGGTTGACGATGGCCGCACCCGTGGCGCCCTCGCCGTGCACCAGGTTCACGACGCCCCTGGGAATCCCCGCCTCTTCCAGGATCTCGACCAGGAGCTGCACCGTGTGCGGCACGTCCTCGCCCGGCTTGATCACCACCGTGTTCCCGCACACCAGCGCGGGGAACATCTTCCAGGTGGGGATGGCCAGCGGGAAGTTGAACGGGGTGATGAGCCCGCACACGCCGATGGAGCGGCGGTAGGTCATCGCCCACTTGTTGCTCAGCTCCGACGGCACCGTCTTGCCGAAGAGGCGGCGGCCCTCGACGCCCGCGTAGTAGGCGGTGTCGATCCCTTCCTGTACGTCGCCGCGCGTCTCGGTGAGCACCTTCCCCATCTCGCGCGTGGCGGCGGTGGCGATCTCTTCCTTGCGCTCGCTGAGCAGGTCGCCCACGCGGCGCAGGATGTTGCCGCGGTCCGGCGCCGGGGTGCGCGCCCACGCCGGGAACGCTGCCTTGGCCGCCGCCACCGCGCGGTCCACGTCGTCCTGCCCGGAGCGCGGCCACAGCCCGATCAGCTCCGACCAGCGCGCCGGGTTGCGGTTCTCGAAGTACTCGCCCGAAGACGGCTCCACCCACTCGCCGCCGATGAAATTCTTGAACTTGTCCGCCATGATCTGCCCTGTGATGGGGATAGCCGAACCGTGTGGCGCGGGCAATCTAACGATGTCGGGAAGCGGGGCAAGAAAAACGGGGGTCACACGGAGGCACAGAGACACGGAGAGAAGCTTCAACGGTTTCGGAATCGAACCGTCCGGGGGGTGGCGGGCGTCGTATGGGAGTGCCGCAGGAACGTGCTCCCCCCGTCGCCGGAGGTTCGCTTGCCCTTTCCCAGAATCTTTGCCGCGGCGCTCGCGGCGGTCGTGGTTCCGACGGGTGCCTGGACCCGGCCCGGCGCACCTTCCCCGCCGTGCTGGCCCCCCTCGCCGCCAACTGCCATTAGCATGGCGACGCATTCTTCTCTGTATCTCTGTACCTCTGTGTCTCTGTGTCTCTGTGTGAGCCCCGCCGTCCCGGGAACGGGCCCGAAGCTCGCGTGTACGTACCTCACCGGGCTTCCTTGGTGTACCGCAGACCCGAGCAGATGATGGACGAACGCCGCAAGACGATGGACGAGCCCCGGGGCTCCTCCATGTCCACCGGGCGCTGGATGTGGGAGTGGACCAAGGCGATCTGCACCGCCCTCGTCCTCTTCCTCGGCATCCGCACCTTCGTGGTGGAGGCGTACAAGATCCCGACCGGCTCCATGGAGGGAACGCTCCTGGTGGGCGACTTCCTCCTGGTCAACAAGGCGGTCTACGGCGCCGAGATCCCCATCGCCCACGCCCGCCTCCCCGCTTTCACCCAACCCCGGCGCGGCGACGTCCTCGTCTTCCTTCCCCCGCACGATCCCGAGCGCAACTACGTGAAGCGCCTGGTGGGCGTGGGCGGAGACACGCTGGAGATGCGCGACAAGACCCTCTTCCTCAACGGCAAGCCCGTCTCCGAGCCGTACGCGCGGCACGTGGACCCGCTGGGCGATCCGTATGAGTCACGAATGCTCTGGCAGAAGGACTTCGTGGCGGGGTCGCTCCGGGCGCGGCGGCGCTACCGCCCCACTCGGGACAACTGGGGGCCGATCGTGGTGCCCCCTGGCAAGCTGTTCGCGCTGGGCGACAACCGCGACAACTCCGAGGACTCGCGCTACTGGGGCTTCTTCAGCGAGAGCGCGGTAAAGGGGCGGCCGATGTTCGTCTACTACTCGTTCGAGAAAGACATCTCGCAGCAGTTTTCCTGGCTCACCGCCGTGCGCTGGGCGCGGATCGGCGAAGTGATCCGGTAGCGGCCGGTTGACGGGAGATGGAGCGGGCGCGTGGATCATCCACGCGCCCGCTCCGCCGTTTGGGGACACCCCTGGAGCAATCGCGTGCGCTTCAACCGGAAAAAGTTGCGCCCTGCATGTGCCACCGTTCCCGACATTTCCAAATGTCAACCCTTTTGTCCGCCGGGGGCTTGACACCCTGTGGGGGAGGCTTACATACTCAATCGTGGCCCAGAGGGTGGACGCCCCTGTCCTCCCCGCTGGCCGCACGGGGCCTCTCCCGGCGATCTTCCCGGCGCATGCCTTGGTCGCCCCCGTGCAGCCCGTCTCGGCCACCGCAGAGCCCCTCTGCGTGTATGCTTCGCCTCCCGGAGCAAGTCATGACGTTCAGCCCCGCCAAACGCGTCGCTTCCGAATCCGAATCGCTGGACCAGTATCTTCGCGAGATCAGCGTGTACCCGCTGATCGACCGTGCCGAAGAGGCACGCCTCGCGCGGCTGATCCGCGACGGCGAGCCCGACGCGCTGGAGCGCCTGGTGCGCTCCAACCTGCGCTTCGTGGTGGCGGTCGCGAAGAAGTACCAGAACCAGGGCGTCTCGCTCTCGGACCTGATCAACGAAGGGAACATCGGGCTGATCCGCGCCGCGCGGAAGTTCGACGAGACCAAGGGGATCAAGTTCATCTCGTACGCGGTCTGGTGGATCCGGCAGGCGATCCTGCAGGCGCTGGCGGAGCAGTCCAGGATCGTGCGCGTGCCGCTGAGCCGCGCGGGGGCCGTGCACCGCATCGGCCGGCGCTCCTCGGCCATGACGCAGGAGCTGGGGCGCGAGCCGACGCTGCAGGAGATCGCGAGCGAGCTGGAGGTGCCGGAAGACGAAGTGAGCCACGCGCTGGCGATGTCGCAGGTCTACCTCTCGCTCGACGCCCCGCTGGTCCCCGGCGAAGACGGGCAGCTCCTCGACTACCTCTCCGACCAGTTCTCCCCCGGCCCCGACGAAGAAGTCTACGAGGATGCCCTCAAGCGCTCCATCGACGAGGCGCTGGGCACCCTTTCCGAGCGCGAGTCGCGCGTCCTGCGCCTGTACTTCGGGCTGGGCGACGCGGAGCCGATGACGCTGGAGCAGATCGGCGAGAAGTTCGCCATCACCCGCGAGCGCGTCCGGCAGATCAAGGAAAAGGCCCTCCTGCGCCTGCGCCACCAGTCGCGCGCACGGTTCCTGGAGACGTTCCTGACCTGAAAAGCGGGGCTCACACGGAGGCACGGAGGCACGGAGATGACTTCATCTCGTGCCTCTGTTGCGTTGGGGGCGGGGGCTCGGCATCTTCGGCCGTCCGCCGAGAGCGCTCCCCGCAACCGCGACGCCCGTGACCGACGCATCCGAACTCGCTGTGGACCTCCTGTGCATCGCCGCGCACCGGGACGACGCCGAGCTGCTGGTGGGGGGGACGCTGGCCCGCACCGCCGCGCAGGGGCACCGCGTGGGGATCCTGGACCTCACGGCGGGGGAGACGGGGACCGACGGGAGCGCCGAGCTGCGCGGGCAGGAGGCCGAGGCGGCTGCGCGGGTGCTGGGGGTGGCCGTGCGGCGCAACGCCGGGCTCCCCGATGCGGGGCTGCAGAACACGCCCGAGACCCGGCGGGTCGTGGTGGCACACGTGCGCGCCTTCCGGCCGCGGGCCGTGATCCTCCCGTTCCCCAACGGGCGCCATCCGGACCACCGCATTGCGTCGCAGCTCGCCTACGATGCCTGCTTCCTGGCCGGTCTCAAGCGCTTCGACGCGCCCGGCGAGCCGCACCGCCCCCACAAGCTCCTCTACGCCCTCGCCTTCCGGGAAGACGCCGTGAAGCCCAGCTTCGTGGTGGACGTCACGGCGCAGATGGAGACCAAGATGGAGGCCATCCGCTGCTACGCCTCGCAGTTCGACGGCAAGACCTGGGGCGGCGAGGTTTTCCCCGGCGGCGACCGCCCCCTCTACGACCAGGTGCGCATGCACGCCGCCCGCTACGGCTCGCTGATCCGCACGGAGTACGGCGAGCCCTTCTACATCCAGGAGACGATGGAGGTGGAGGACGTGGTGGGGCTGTCGGTGCGCAGCATCTGAAGACGGCGGGGCTCACACGGAGGCACGGAGGCACAGAGAAGAACTAGCCCGCGGGGCTCTGTGTCTCGCAGCGGACCTCGATCAGGAGGCGCTTCCAGCTGGGCTCGTCGGGGCCGCGCACGCGGATGGCTCGCGCGGTGGCCTTCCCGCCGCGCAGCAGCCACACGGCGAGCCACTGGCTGATCTCGGGCGGAAGGTGGCCCAGCGGGTCGCCCGTCGCGCGGTGCACCCAGACGGCCGGGTCTTCCTCCATGGGCGGATCGGGGATCAGGAGGAGCGTGTCGCCCTCGGCCACCTCGTCCAGGTGCGCGGCGCGGTCGCCGAAGACGATGCCGTGCACCGTGGTGCGGAAGGTGGCCGGCTGCGCCTCGGGAAGGGGCGGGATCATGGCGTTGGCGGCGGGGCGGGGAAGGGGCTCATCCGGCAATGTACCCCGGCGGTCCCGCGGGTCAAGCCCGGGCCCGCGCGAAACCAAATGCGGCGTTGCGTTTATCAACGGTTCGCCCGCACCCCGGCAAGGCATGGACACTCCCGTTTACCTGGACTACGCGGCCACCGCGCCCCTGCGGCCGGAGGCGCGCGGCGCCCTGCTGGAAGCGCTCGACGGCGGCTGGGGCAACCCCTCCAGCGTACACCGCTGGGGCCGCGAGAGCCGCGCGCTCCTGGACGACGCGCGCGCCCGCCTCGCCCGCCTCATCGGCGCCGCGCCCGGGGAGATCGTCTTCACCCGCGCCGGCACCGAGGCGGACAACCTCGCCATCCTGGGCCGCGCGCGCACCGTCCCCGGCGCCCCCGTCGCCTGCTCGGCCGTGGAGCACAAGGCCGTGCTCGCCGCCGTCCACGCGGCGGAGGCGCCGGTGCGCATCCTCCCGGTGGACGCGGACGGCGTGGTCCGCCTGGATGGGCTCGACGCGGTGCTCGCCGAGGGTCCGGCGGTGCTGTCGGTGATGTGGGCCAACAACGAGACGGGCGTGGTGCAGCCCGTGGGCGAGATCGCGGAGCGGTGCGCCGCCGCCGGGGTCGCCTTCCACTCGGACGCGGTGCAGGCGCTCGGCAGGATCCCCGTGCGCGCGGACCGGGTGCCCGCCGCGCTCCTCGCCTTCAGCGCGCACAAGCTGGGCGGCCCCAAGGGGATCGGCGCCCTTTTCGTGCGCCGCGGAACGCGCCTGGCCCCGCTGGTGCACGGCGGGGGGCAGGAGCGCGGCCTGCGCCCCGGCACGGAGGACGTCGCGGGCGCCCTCGCCTTCGCCGCCGCCGCCGAGGCCGCCGAAGCGGAGCGCGAAACCTCCATGCTCCGCCTGGGCATCCTCCGCGATCGCCTGGAGGCCGGCCTTCGCGAGCGTGTGCCGGAGCTGCGCGTCCACGGCGCCGGCGCCGAGCGCCTCCCCAACGTGAGCAGCCTCGCCGTCCCCGGCGCCGACCCGGAGATGCTCCTGGCTGCCCTGGACCTGGAGGGCATCGCCGCCTCCTCCGGCTCCGCCTGCTCCAGCGGCGCCGTCGAGCCCTCTCACGTCCTCCTCGCCATGGGCCTCCCCGCCGAAGTCGCGGGCCCCTCCGTGCGCTTCTCGCTCGGCTGGGGTACGACCGACGCGGAGGTGGAGCGGGTGCTGGACGTTTTTCCGCGCGTGGTGGAGCGGGTACGGTTGTGACTTCCCGATCAAAACCGCGAACGCCACCTCCTGGTGTGGCGCCGCGTATGGATGCAGCCGATCACCTCGACGAGATCCGGCCGCGAGATGTAGAAGACAGCGTATGGAAAGCCACGCCGCTTCTCGTACCAGCGAAAAGCCCGGGCGATGTCGGACTCGGCGTGAGCCGGAGGATGAGGGGGGGCGTCACTCCGGAACGAGCAGCCCTGCCTTCACTTCAGCCCAGGAGCGGCCCACGCCGGGATTGGCCGCGGCCTCGGCGAGGCGGCGGTCCAATTCCTCCCGCACCTCGTCGGTCAGGGGGACGGCGTCGGGCTCGGCGGCGATGCTGTCCCAGATGCTCTCGATGAGCTGGAGACGCTCGGCGACGCTGAGCTTCAGGATTTCGGAAAGTGGGATATTGTCCATGCGCCAAGAGTAGGAGAATCGGCGCGCGGCGACAAGTTCGGGCAGCGAACTGGTCCCTGCGGTGTCTACAAAGGGGTGAGGAGCGACACCGAAACTTCTCCGTGTCTCTGTGCCTCTGTGTGAAAACTGCAGTTACGATCTTTCAGGGGAGTACGATGGAGAAGCGGACCGTTCTGGTGGCGATGTCGGGGGGGGTGGACTCGTCGGTGGCGGCGGCGCTGCTCGTGGAGCAGGGGCACCGCGTGATCGGCGTGACCATGAAGACGTTCTGCTACTCCGAGGCGGAGGAGAACGGCCCCGGCAAGAGCTGCTGCGGGCTGGACGGGATCATGGACGCGCGAAGCGTGGCGGACCGGCTCGGCATCCCGCACTACGTGTTCGACGTGGAGCGGGAGTTCACGCGCGACGTGATCGACGACTTCGTGCGGGAGTACGCCTCGGGGCGCACTCCCAACCCCTGCGTGCGCTGCAACGGCAACACCAAGTTCCGCGACCTGCTGCGCCGCGGGGCCATGCTGGGCTGCGACGCCATCGCCACCGGCCACTACGCGCGGATGGGCACGGACGCCGCCGGCCGGCCCGTGCTCCTGCGCGGCGTGGACGCCAAAAAGGACCAGAGCTACTTCCTGTGGGCGCTCCCCCCGGAGATCCTCCCGCAGCTCATGTTCCCGCTGGGCGAGCTCACCAAGCCCCAGGTGCGCGAAAAGGCCCGCGAGCTGGGCCTCGCCACCGCCGAGAAGGCGGAGAGCATGGAGATCTGCTTCGTCCCCACCGGCAACTACGTGGACGTGCTGGAGAAGCGCCTCGACCCCGGCCACGCCGCCCTCGCCCCCGGCAAGCTGGTGACGACGACCGGCGAGGTGATCGGCGACCACGCGGGATTCGCCCGCTACACCGTGGGCCAGCGCAAGGGCCTCCCCGGCGGCCGCAGCCTCCCCCTGTACGTCCTCGGCTCGCGCCCGGACACGCGCGAGGTCGTCGTGGGCACCGCCGAGGAGCTGGAGCGCCGCGAGGTGACCATCGGCGAGCTGAACTGGCTGGCATCCGCGCCCGACGCCGGCGCCCCCATCCAGGTCCAGATCCGCGGCCGCGCCCAGGCCGTCCCCGCCACCGTCCACTCCCTGCGCGACGGCACCATCTCCCTGGCCCTCGACGAGCCGCAGCGCGCCGTCACCCCCGGCCAGTCCGCCGTCCTGTTCGACGGCCCGGTCGTCCTCGGCGGGGGAAGAATCGTTTGAATGTCACACAGAGACACAGAGGCACAGAGATGAAGTAATCTCTGTGCCTCTGTGTCTCTGTGTGAGTCCTTTTTATTCTAATTCGCGCGATTCCCTCAGCATCTGCCTGAGTGTAGCCTCGGGATATTCGTGCACCAGCTCCTCGGCCTTGGCCTCGTCGCCGCCGCTGAACTCCACGTAGCGAGGGCGGCGCGAAGGGTCCGAGAGGCAGTTGAAGACCACCTTGGGGCGCGTGGGGAGGCCGAAACGGCCGCCGGAAGCGTACGCTTCCCAGGTGATCAGCTCTTCGTCGGTGAAGGTTACGCTCATCTCTCCTCGGTCAGTGCTTGAGCCCGGCGGCGTCCGCGAACTCCTCGAACTTGCGCCGCTGCTCGTCCGTGAGCTCGTCGGGAAGGTCCACCATCACACGGATGTACTGGTCGCCGCGCCGACCGCCCTTCTCGATCCCGTATCCCTTCACCCGGATGCGCTTTCCGTGCTGCGTGCCGGGGGGGATCTTCACCACCACGGGGTTCTCGTCCAGCGTGCGCACCTTGACCCGGGAGCCGAGCATGGCCTGGGCCAGGTTCACGTGCACGTCGCCGCTCACGTCCAGCCCGTCGCGCGTGAAGAAGCGGTCCGGGAGCACGCGGAAGGCGATCACCAGGTCCCCCGCCGGCCCGCCCGCGCTCCCCTTCTCGCCCTGGCCGGGGAGCCGCACCTTGGAGCTGCTGTCCACCCCGGCGGGGACGGTGACGTTCACGGCCTTCACCTCGCGCACCTGGCCCTGACCGTTGCAGCGCGCGCACGGGTCGGCCGGCACCTTTCCCTTGCCCATGCAGTTGGGGCAGGGGCGGGTGACGCCGAAGCTCCCGCCGCCAAAGGTGATGGTGCCGGAGCCCTTGCACTCCGGGCAGGTGTTGACCGAGGTCCCCGGCTTGGCGCCCGTGCCGTGGCAGACGGAGCACTCGTCGGTCACCGGCACCTGCACGGTGATCTTGCCCCCGCGCGCCGCCGTGCGGAAGGGGATCTCCACCGCGTACTCGATGTTCTCGCCCCGCACCGGCCCGGACGGGCCGCGCGCGCCGCCGCGCTTGCGGGTGCCGCCGAAGTCGAAGATGGAGCCGAAGATGTCGCCAAGCCCGCCCGTGTCCAGGTCCTCGAAGGAGAAGGTCTGGCTGGTGCCCTGCGTGCCCCCCGGCCGCGCGCCGCCGGGGCGGAAGCCGCCCGCGCCGCCCAGCCCGCCGAACTTGCGCATCTGGTCGTACTGCTTGCGCTTGGCGTCGTCGGAAAGCACCGAGTACGCTTCGGACACCTCCTTGAAGCGCTCCGCGGCGGCCGCGTCGCTGGCGTTGGCATCCGGGTGGTACTGCTTGGCCAGCTTGCGGTACGCCTTCTTGATCTCGTCCGGTGTGGCGTTCTCCGCCACGCCCAGGATCCGGTAGAAGTCTTTCGTCTGAGTCGCCATGGACCCGCCCGTGTCAGCCGTTGAACTTGCGGACGACCACCCGGGCGGGGCGCAGGAGCTGTCCCTTGAAGCGGTATCCCTTCTGGAACACCTGCGCGACCGTGTCGTCCTCTTCCGCCGTCCCGGCGGGCACGGTGGTCAGCGCCTCGTGCACGGCGGGGTCGAAGCCCATCCCGTCGGCCTCCACCACCTCCAGCCCGGCGGACTCCATGGCGCGCAGGAACTTGCGCTCCACCATCTCCGCGCCCTCGTGCAGCGCCTGCGCGGGGGTGGTGGCGGGGTCGAAGTCGGCGATGCGCTGCAGGTCGTCGAGCGGCTCCAGCAGGCGCTCCAGGAGCTGCGCCTGGGCCCGCAGCGCCGTCTCGGTGCGCTCGCGCTCCACGCGCTTGCGGTAGTTGTCGAACTCCGCGGCCAGGCGCAGGTGCCGGTCGCGAAGCGAGCTGAGCTCCGGGTCGCCGGCGGGCGCGGCGGCCCCGGGCTGCGTATCGGCGGTCTCGGGGCTCTGCGGCGCCTCGGCGGCGGAGCCTTCGGTATGGTCGGTCATAGGGCGGTTCTTGATCCGCGGGCAAACGAGAGCGCGGCCGCGGCGACGATTCTCGGCGCGGCGCGGGGACTTGCGTGATGGCCCCGGGTTGAGCAATCGGGGTGCCAGGTAAATGCGTCAGAATGGCAGAAAAGCGGGCTCACACAGAGACACGGAGGCACAGAGAAGAGCTTTCAGGCGAGCTTCTTCTCCATCCAATCGATCACATCCGCGATGGGGCGGGCGCGGTCGGCTTCGTTCAGCACCTCGTGGCGCATCTCCGGGTAGTGCAGCACCGTGACCTCCCCGGGGAGGGACTCGGCGAAGCGGGAGGTGGCGGCGGCATCCACGATCTCGTCGACTCCCGGGATCAGGGCCAGGACCGGCGGCTCCGTGAGCGCGGTGCACTCCGCGAACGCGGCCTCGGTGGCGGCCATCAGCTCGGTGTACAGGCGCGGGGTCACGCGGGAGTGCACCAGCGGGTCGTCGTGGTACGAGCGGATGTACGCCTCGTCCGACGACAGCTTTTCCGGTTGGATCTCGCTGGTGAACGGCACCTTGGGGAGCCAGCGCGAGAGGACGCCGGAGAGGGCCAGCTTCCAGCGCGGCGCCCTGAGCGCGACGCCCAGCAGGGGCGCGGAGAGGATCATCCCCCGCAGCGGCGCCCCGCGGTGCGCCTGCAGCCAGCGGATCACGATCAACCCCCCCAGCGAGTGTCCCAGCACGAACACGGGGAGCCCGGCGGGGAGCTTCGCGGTGGCGGCCACGCGGAACGCCTCGAAATCCTCGGCAAAGACGGAGAAGCGGGAGACGTGGCCGCGCTGGCCGGCGGAGCGCCCGTGGCCGCGGTGGTCGATGGCCGACACCGAGATGCCGCGGGCCACCAGCGCCGCGGCAAAGGGGGCGTAGCGGCCCGCGTGCTCGCCCAGGCCGTGCGAGAGCAGGAGCAGGGCGCGCGCGCCGGGGGCGGACCAGTTCAGGGAGTGGATGCGGGTGCCGTCCGCCGCGCGCACCGATGCGGAGCGCGGGGCGGGGGGCGGCACCACGGGCGTCACGGCGTCTCCCGCCGGCCCAGGTTGAGCGACCGGAAGGTGTTCAGGTACACGCCCAGCGAGTAGACCGTCAGGGCCACCGCCACCGCCAGCGTCACGATGGTGAACCAGCGGTGGAAGGGCACCCACATCCCGTCCCAGGTGCGCATCCCCCCCCACCCCCGCTCGCGCGCGGCCGAGTGCAGCGCGTACCAGAAGATGGCCGCGCCCACGAAGATGTTCTGGAAGACGGCCTTCAGCTTCCCCGCGTTCCCCGCCGCCAGCACCACCCCCCGCTTCGCCGCGAAGCCGCGGAACAGGGTGATGAACAGCTCGCGCCCAAAGATCACCACCAGCACCCACACCGGGAGCACGGCGCCGAACCAGGGGAAGGGCGTGGCCGGCTCCCACCCGTGCGAGAGCAGGTAGAAGGGGAGGAAGGTGGCCGCCAGCAGCAGCTTGTCGGCCAGCGGGTCCATCAGCTTGCCGAAGTCCGTGATCAGGTTGCGGGAGCGGGCCAGGTGCCCGTCCCACAGGTCCGAAAAGGCGGCGACCAGGAAGATGATGAACGCCGTGAGGCGCACCGCGAACCCGTCGTACAGGATCAGCGGCCCCACCACCAGCGCCAGGACGATGCGCCCCAGGGTGATGGAGTTGGGAAGGTTGAGCGTGCTCATCGGCCCCTCAACTGAGGGACTTGATGACCAGCTTGCTCACCGCCTTGAGCGTGTCGAACACACCGATCCCACGCACCCCCACGGCCTCGTAGTACGGAACGTTGTTGGGGTTGAGCTGCTCCTGCAGCTCCTGGATGGAGGAGATGTTGGGCAGGTCGCGCTTGTTGTACTGGATGACGAACGGGATCTCCCGCAGGTCCAGCCCGTACTCCGACAGGTTGTCGTAGAGGTTGTGCATGGACTCGATGTTGGCGTCCAGCCGCTCCACCTGGCTGTCGCCCACGAACACCACCCCGTCCACCCCCTTCAGGATCAGCTTGCGCGAGGCGTTGTAGTACACCTGCCCCGGCACCGTGTACAGGTGGAAGCGCGTCT
>CADCTW010000134.1 GCA_902805735.1 uncultured Gemmatimonadota bacterium
TGGGGAGCTTCGGGTGGTTCTTCATGTGGTTCCTGCTCTTCCTGCGCTACCTGCCGGGCCTCTCCATCGCGGAGATCAAGGAGGTGCTGCCGCCGCCGATGCGCCACCCGCACGCCGGCGACCACGCTCCGCAGGTGAACCACACGGAAGAGCTCGGCAACGGCGCGCCGCTGCCGACCGGGTACATGGGGATCGAACGCCGATGAGCAAGCTGAAGACGGGCGTCCTGGGAGTGTTCGCCCACCTGGACTCGACCTGCGACGCCATCCGCCGCCTGCGGCAGGAGGGGTACGAGGTCACCACCTACTCGCCCACGCCGCGGCACGAGCTGGAAGAGGCGCTGGGCACCAAGGAGTCGCCGGTGCGCATCTTCACCCTGACGGGCGCCTTCACGGGCACCGCGGCGGGGACGGCGCTGGCCACCTGGACCTCGGTGGACTGGGCGCTGATCGTGGGCGGCAAGGAGATCATCGCGCTCCCCGCCTTCTCCGTGATCATGTTCGAGGTGACGATCCTGCTGGGGGCGCTCTCCACGGTGGCGGGGCTCTTTTTGCTGGCGCGGCTCCCGCACATCGGCCCCCCGGAGGCGCCGCTCTACCACCCGTCGTTCACGGCGGGCCACTTCGGCGTCTTCGCGCACGCCCCCAAGGAACGCTACGACCAGGTCCAGGCCATCCTCACCGAGGCCGGATCCCAGGAGGTGCTCGTTGAGCAACGTTAAGCAGGCCACGCTGCGCGCCGCGGCGGGCGCCCTGGCCGTGGGCGCCCTGGCCCTGGGCGGGTGCACGGACTGGGCGGGGTACGACATCGACAAGTCGTACGACGCGGTGCCCCAGCTCGCCACCATGCGCGACGGGCCGGTGCCGGAGTACCAGGAGCAGACGCGCAACCCGGCCCCCGGGGCCGTGCCCGTGGCCAACCCCATGGGCGACATCCCGGCGCCGTACCTCAACAACCAGCTGGACTCGGTGGCGCCCACGCTGCGCAACCCGTTCGCGGGCACCACCCGGCAGGACGTGCTGGTGCGGGGCGAGCTGGTGTACACGCGCAACTGCACCACCTGCCACGGCCCCACGGGCGCCGGCGACGGCCCGGTGGTGAAGCGGGCCAAGGGCCCCGACGGGGTGGAGCACGGCCGCTTCCCCTACGCGCCGCCCCTCAACGGCGGCAGCGCGGTGACGCGCTCGGACGGGTACCTGTACGCCGTGGTGGAGGCGGGACGCGGGCTGATGCCGCCGTACGGCGAGCGCATCACCCACATGGACCGCTGGGCGGTGGTGGAGTACGTGCGCGCCCTGCAGCGGCGCGCGGGCGCCACGGGCACCGCGCAGCCGAACCCCGGGGGCCCCACGGGCGCTCCGCCGCCGGCCGGCGTGGTGAGCGAGCTGCCCGCCGCCACCCGCGACTCCGCGGCCCCGCTGAACGCTCCGGCCCCGGCGGCTCAGCCGCGCGGCCCGCGCTGACCGACGCCCTGCAACGGACTGACTGATGGCCGGACATTCTTCATCGATGCCCACGCGCATCCCCTTCCGCACCCTCCCGGCCTCGGGAGCGCTGACGGCGGGGATCGCGGTGGCGCTCCTCGTCGGGCTCGCCACGGTGGCGCTCCTGCTGATGGGCGGGGAGCACGGCGCGGAGCGATTCGCGCAGGCGTTCCACTTCAACTGGATCTTCTGGTCCGGGCTCAGCATGGGGATGGTGATGTTCACCGTCGCCCTGCACCTGACCAACGCGCGCTGGTCGTGGTCGCTGCGGCGCTTCGCGCTGGCGGGGGTCGCCTTCCTCCCCTTCAGCGCGCTGCTCTTCATCGTGGACTGGTTCGGGGCCGACCACCTCTACCACCACTGGCTGCACCCCGCGCCGGGCGACCACGTGCTGGAGGCGAAGAGCGGGTTCCTGAACCTCCCGTTCATGATCGTCCGCGACTTCGTGTCGGTGCTCGTCCTGTACGGCCTGGCCATCTACTTCGCCATGCTCGCCCTGCGGCCGGACGTGTACGGCGCCGCGCAGACGGACGGGCAGCGGGGCTGGTACGAGCGCCTCACCCGCAACTTCCGCGGGGTCAACGAGGAAGCCGTGCGCTCGCACAGCCGGATGACGGTGGTGGCGGTGCTGCTGGCCTTCGCGTACGCCTTCCTGTGGGGGCTGCTGGGGGTGGACCTGGGGATGTCGATGCTGCCGCACTGGTTCAGCACCATGTTCCCGGTGATCTTCTTCATCGACGGCTTCCACGCCGGGCTGGCGATGACGGCGCTGATGATCGTGGTGTTCCGCAAGCGGATCGGGGTGGAGGAGTTCATCACGACCAACCAGTTCCACGACCTGGGCAAGCTGATCTTCGCCTTCGCCGTGTTCTGGATGTACATCAACTGGTCGCAGTACGTGGTGATCTGGTACGGCGGGCTGCCGCACGAGCAGGAGTGGTTCGTGCTGCGCTTCCACGAGCCGTTCGGCACCATCGTGCGCATCGCGGTGGGGTGCATCTTCGTGGCCCCCTTCCTGGGCCTCCTCACCCGCCCGCCCAAGAAGAACCCGGTGGTGCTGGCCGCCTTCGCGGTGGTGATCCTGGTGGGCCACTGGCTGGAGCGCTTCCTTCTCACCGTGCCCTCGCTGTTCCACTCGGGCGAGGTGGAGCACCTCCCCCTGGGGCTGCCGGAGATCGGGATCGCGCTGGGCTTCGGGGCGCTGTGGCTCTTCGCCTACACCTGGTTCATGCGCACCTTCCCGGTGCTCCCCTCGCCGGCCACGCTGGCCGCCGTGGACACCGGCTTCGTGGAGCTCCCGCACGAGGGCGCCGCGCACGCATAAAAGCCGGGGCTCACACAGAGACACAGAGGCACAGAGATGAAGTCGTCTCTGTGCCTCGTTGTTGCCCTCACCCGGCGGCCTTACAGCCGCCACCCTCTCCCAGCAACTGCCCTGGGAGAGGGGACTACTTCGCGTGCGTTTACGGCTCAGGCCCGTCCAGGCTGCGAACGACAGGGCTCACCCAGAGGCACAGAGACACGGAGGAGTGTCCCGCTCGTCGCGGTCGAAGTAGTCCCCTCTCCCATGGTGTTTATGGGAGAGGGTGGCAGCTGTAAGCTGCCGGGTGAGGGCAACACAGAGGCACAGAGACGACTTCATCTCTGTGCCTCTGTGTCTTTCCGTCGTCGCAGTTCGGCTCCGGCCTCGGCATCGCCGATCGCGGAGCGGAACCACACTGGACGGTCCGCCTCAAGGGCTACGAACACGCCGTGTTCGACCTCCGCGAATACCCGTGGCCCCACCTCGGCACGCGCCGAATTGTCGTACAGCACCGCCTGGTCAGCACCCGCGATTGCTTCGGCAAGGTTCGCGAGGCTGATCCTGTACCTCCGTCGGATGTCCTCGACCGGCACATCGTGGCCTCCTGAGCCTGCCCGCTCCGCCACGCGCTGGCAAGTGTCTCGGGAGCGTCGGGGTTGATCGCAAGCGCGAGGTCGTCCGGGTTCACCACCGGGACATCCGGGAGAAGCATCGCGGCGAGGGTCGATTTGCCGGCGCCGTTGGGACCGGCGACCACGTAGAGCCAGGGACGCCCGCTCAAATTGGGTCGAGGGTGCGGACAACGTGGAGCTCGCCGGCTGCGTCCTCGGCCAGCAACTCTCGCCGGCCATCCGGTGATTCGCGGATCACGCTGCCGGGGAACGCCGGGTCCGTGTAGTAGACGTCACGCCCCGCACTTTTGTGGTCGCGCACGGCCGCAGCGACCGCCTGGCGGCCGATGCGCTCCACCACAACGGGGCGGAGCCTGCCGGTGTGGTCGAACCTTCCGTCAGGGTGGCGCTTGAGATCCATGATGAGCTCCCGTCAGGTGCCGTTGTTCGCCTGCCGAAAATACAGCCTGCGTGGTCAATCCCGGAACCCGGCAACTATGGCGCCGTCGAAGTTTGAACAGCTGGGCTCACACAGAGACACAGAGGCACAGAGATGAAGTCGTCTCTGTGCCTCTGTGTCTCCGTGTGAGCCCAGCTTCCGTCAGTAGCCCGGGTTCTGCGTCAGCGACGGGTTGGTGTTCAGCTCCTGCTGCGGGATCGGCCAGTACAGCTTGTTGGCGTTCACCTTGTACAGGGTGGCCGCGTCCGCCAGGCCCAGGATGCGGCGCACGTCGAACATGCGCATCCCCTCGAACGCGAACTCCAGCCGGCGCTCGTTGAGGATGGCGTCGCGCAGCTGGGTGGGGCTCGAAACGGTCTCACCCAGCAGGGTGGCACCGGCGCGGGCACGCACCACGTTGATGTCGGCCAGCACGGTAGCCGCCGGGGCGCCGAGGCGCCAGTTGGCTTCCGCGCGGATCAGGTACATCTCGGCCAGGCGCAGCACCGGGACGTTGTCGTCGTTGCTCTCGATGCGGAAGTACTTCCGCCCGTAGCGCCGCGTGCCGCCGCTGTAGAAGCCGATGTTGTAGTCCCGGCGCTCGTCGGTGGCGGCGTACGCGTTGAACAGGTTGGCCGTCGGCGCGAAGCCGCGGCGCCCGCCCAGCACGCGGGGGAAGAACCAGAACGCCAGGTTGTTGTTGTCCAGGATCGTGAACTGCAGCTCGAAGATGGACTCGGTCGAGTTCTCGATCCGCCAGGCGTTGCCGTAGTCCTCAACCAGGCGGAAGCCGCAGTTGGCGATCACGTCCGAGGACGCGTCACGGGCGGCGGCGTGCCTGCCCGCGTCCAGGTACACGCGCGCCAGGAGCGCCGTGGCCGCGCACGCGGTGGCGTGCCCCACCGGCGCGCCGCTCCCCGCGGCGAGCAGTGGCCGGGCGGCCACCAGGTCGGCGATCACCAGGTCGTACACCTGCGCCTCGCTGCTGCGCGCCACGGCCGTGCTCCCCGTGAGGTTGCGCGTGGGCTCCAGCACGATGGGCACGCCGCCGAAGAAGCGCGCCAGGTTGTGGTAGTTGAGGGCCCGTACGAAGCGCGCCTCGCCCTCGAACTGCGCGGCGTCCTCCTCGTCCATGCCGTCCACCTCCTCCAGCGAGGCGAGGACGTTGTTGGCGCGGCCGATGGTGCGGTAGGCGGCCTGCCACAGCCCTTCCACCGCGCCGTTGCTGGGGCGCACCGAGCCGGCGCTCACCTCGGCGTCGGTGTCGAAGGTCCCCGTCCAGATGAGGTTGGCGGGAACGCCGCTCACCTCGCCCGCGAACAGGTCGGGGAACACCAGCAGGTTGCGGGCGTACCCCCCGTCGCCCTGCATGGAGTCGTACATCCCGTTGACCCCCACCCGGATCTGGGCCGAGCTGGTGAGCGCCTCTTCGGCCGGGATGGCCGACTGCGGGTCGGTCTGCAGCGGGTCGTCGCAGGCGGCGAGCGCAACGCCGGCGGCGACAACCCAGCCAAGCTTGTGCAGCTTCATGATGGGTCCCCTGGGTTAGAAGCCGAAGTTGAGCCCGAGCGTGTACGTGCGCGCCTGCGGGAGGGTGTAGAAGTCCACCCCGCGGACGACGCCCGTGCTGCCGGCGTAGTTCACTTCCGGGTCGAAGCCGCTGTACCTGGTGGACGTGAGCAGGTTCTGCCCCTGCACGTACACGCGCACCGAGCGGGTGCCCACCCGGCGGGCCAGGCGCTCGCCGAAGTTGTAGCCCAGCACCGCGTTCTTGAGGCGCACGTACGAGCCGTCCTCCAGGAAGCGCGACGAGACGCGGGCGTTGTCGTTGATGTTGTCCGTGGTGGCGCGCGGCTCGGTGGTGCTCGGCCGCTCCTGCGTCCAGCGGTCCAGCGCGCGGCTGCTGTGGTTGTCGTAGGCGGAGCCGTACGCGTCCGAGTAGCTGCGGATGGCGTTGTAGATCTCGTTGCCCACCGAGAACTGCGCGAACAGGTTCAGGTCGAAGCCACGGTACGACATGGTGTTCGTCCACCCGCCCTGGTAGTCGGGCCAGGGAGAGCCGATGACCATCTTGTCGCTGGAGTTCACCACCCCGTCGCCGTTGACGTCGCGGAACTTCACGTCACCCGGCAGCGCGCCCTCCTGCTCCGCGTGCGCCGCGATCTCTTCGTCGCTCTGGAAGATGCCCAGCATCTGCCACCCGTAGAAGGCGCCCAGCGGCTGCCCCTCCTCGATGCGCGAGATGTCGTCGATCCCCTGGTTGATCGGCTCGCCGCGGTACAGCTTGGTGACCTCGTTGCGGTTGGTGGAGACGTTGAGCTCCGACCGCCAGTTGAAGCCGCGCCCCGTGTTGCGGAAGATGTCGCCGCGCAGCGTCAGCTCCAGCCCGTCGTTGCGCAGCTCGCCGATGTTCTCGGTGAAGAGCGCGAAGCCCGTGGTGTACGGGATGGGGCGGGTGAGGAGGAGGTCCGTGGTGTTCTTGCTGTACGCGTCCAGCGTCACGCCCACGCGGTTGTCGAACAGCCCAAGGTCCACGCCCACGTTGAGCTGGTCCGTCTTCTCCCAGCTCAGGTCGGCGTTGGGAAGCTGCGACGGGAAGATCCCCGGGCGGTCGCCGTAGTTGGCGCCGCCGGCGAAGAGCCCGCGCGAAGCGAAGTTGCCCAGCCCCTCCTGGTTGCCCGTGCGGCCGTACGACGCGCGCAGCGACAGGTCGCTGAGGGCCGACACGTCGCGCAGGAACGGCTCCTCGCCCAGGCGGTACTGCACCGCGGCCGACGGGAACACGCCCCACCGGTTGTTCTCGCCGAAGCGCGACGAGCCGTCCACGCGGGCGTTCAGCGTGACGGTGAGCTTTTCCGCGAAGGTGTTGGAAAGGCGGCCGAACGCCGAGGCCAGCGTGTTGCTGGTGATGTCGCCCTCGCCGCCCGTGATCACCGCCGCCGAGACCACCTGGCGGAAGGCCGTGCCGGGGAGCTGCTCGCCCTGCACGAAGTCCGTGTTCAGGGTGTTGTCTTCGTACGACGCGCCCAGCACGCTGGACACGGTGTTGCGCCCGAAGTCGCGGTTGAAGCTCAGCGTCCCCTCCGTCAGCACCTTGATGGCGTTGGCGTTGGACACGCCGCCGCGCCCGTTGGAGCCGGTGAACGGCCCCACGATGGGCGAGTCGTAGATGGACGAGCGGAGGTCGTAGTTGTCCAGCCCCAGGGTGAAGCGGGCGTTGAGCCCTTCCACCAGCCGGTAGTTGGCGAACGCGTTGCCCAGCACGTGGAAGGAGCGCTCCTCGGCCACGTTCTCACGGGCCAGCGCCACCGGGTTCTCGTAGATGAACGTGTCCAGGTTGTACTCGCCGTCCTCGGTGAACACCCGGTCCCACGGGGCGCTCGCGATGGCGTTGGCGAAGGGCCCGTAGATGGTGTTGTCGCCGCGGGTACGGTCCGTGAGGCCGCGGGTCAGCGCCACGTTGGTGCCGAGCTGCAGGCGGTCGCTGGCCGAGTAGTCCAGGTTCACGCGGCCGGCCAGGCGCTCGTAGCCGTAGCCCTCCACGATCCCGTCCTGCTGGAAGCGGCTCCCCGTCACGAAGTAGCGGGCGCGCTCGGTGCCGCCGCCGATGGAGCCGGAAAGGCTGGCGATGGGCGCCGAGCGGAGCACGGTGCGCAGCCAGTCCGTTTCCACGCGCGGCAGCTCGCTCTCGTCGCACACCGTGGCGCGGTTGGCCGCGCTCACGGCGCCGCAGGCCGGCACGTTGTCGTCGTCGTAGCCGAACTGGTTCACCGTCTGCACCCCGAAGCCGCGCAGGCGCGAGCCCGGGACGTCGTACCCGTCGTTGCGGTACGCGTCGTTGTAGACGTCGATGTACTGCTCCGTGGTCAGCATCCCCGGGATCCGCCAGGCGGACTGGGTGCCGTAGTACGTGTTGAACTCGATCTGGGGGCGGGTGCCGGCGCGGCCCTTCTTGGTGGTGATGAGCACCACGCCGTTGGAGGCGCGCGAGCCGTAGATGGCCGCCGCCGACGCGTCCTTGAGGACCTCCATCGACTCGATGTCGTTGGGGTTCAGGTCCGCCAGCGCGTCGATGTCCTGCCCGCCCTGCGTGGCGTTGAAGCCGGAGTAGTTGCCCTGGATCAGCGGCACCCCGTCGATCACGTACAGCGGGTCGTTGCCGGCCGAGATGGACGACGCGCCGCGGATGCGCACGCTGATGGCCGCGCCGGGGACGCCCGAGTTCTGCGTCACCTGCACGCCGGACACGCGCCCCTGCAGGATCTGGTCGATCTGCGCGGTGGGCGTGCTCTCCACCGTCTCACTGGGGCGGATGGAGCCGATGGCCCCCGTCACGTTGCGGCGGCTCTGCTCGCCGTAGCCGATCGCCACGATCCCCTCCAGCCCCAGCGGGTCGCTGGCCAGGCGGATGGTGATGTCGCTGGTGCCCGTGCTCACGGTGGTGCTGGCGGTGCCCTGCTGGTAGCCGATGCGGGTCGCCTGGATGGTGCGCGCGCCCTGCGGCACGTTGCGCAGCGTGAAGCGGCCCTCCTCGTCCGACTGGGCGCCGATGGGGCTGCCGGCCACGCGCACGTTGGCGCCCGCCACGGGGCGCTGCGACGCGGCGTCCACCACGCGCCCGGTGACGGTGCCCCGGGCCTGCGCGGCCAGCGGTGCGGCCGCGCCGGCGACGGCGAGCGTCGCCGCCAAAAGCCAACGAAGTGTCTTCATGGTTGATCCTGGTTCGGTCTAGGATGTGGGCAGATCCAGAGGGAGCACTCGCGCTGCCCGGGTCGCCGGGCGCTCCCGTGGGGGGCGAATGGCTCTCCACCTCCGTGGTGAGAATTGGGATTCAGATCGGGGGACTCAAACGTCGCATATAAATGCATATGGATCAAGGGGCTACCCCCGGGGTAGCGCGCGGGGTGGCGCGGGGTGGCCGGTGGATTATCTTGCACGGCTCATGAAGGATCTCTCGAACCCGGCAGGCATGTCCACGGTCCGTCCCGAGCGCGCGTCGCTGTTTCCCCTGGCCCCCGGCGTCCGGCACATGGCGGTGGGGGCTTTCTGGTTCTCCGTGATGACGGCGCTGGTGAAGGGGGTGGGGCGCACCCTCCCCAGCCAGGAGATCGTGCTGGTGCGGGGTGCCGTGATGCTGGCGCTGAGCACGGCGCTGGTGCTCCGCGCCGGCCTTTCGCCGTGGGGAGCGCGCGACCAGCGGGGGCTGCTGGTGCTGCGGGGGGTGTTCGGCTTCGCGGCGCTCTCCTTCTTCTACTCGTCGCTGGTGCACCTCCCGCTGGCCGAGGCCAACCTCATCCAGTACACCAACCCCGTCTTCACCGCCATCCTGGCCGTGTGGGTGCTGCGCGAGCGGATGGGGCGGCGGGAGGTGCTGTGCGTGGCCGCCAGCCTGGCCGGCGTGGTGCTGGTGGTGCGCCCCGCCTCGCTGCTGGGCGGCGCCCCGTCGGTGGTGAGCCCGCACGCCGCCGCGGTGGCGCTGGCCGGCGCCATGTGCAGCGCCGCGGCCTACGTCACCGTCCGACGCATCCGGGGCGAGAGCCCGCTGGTCATCGTCTTCTACCTGTCGCTCGTCACCGTCCCCGCCACCCTCCCCATCACGCTGCCGCAGTGGGTGTGGCCCACGCCGGGGGAGTGGGCGGTGCTCGCCGCCATCGGGATCACCACCCAGATCGCCCAGGTCAACATGACGCGGGGCCTCCAGCTGGAGCCCGCCGGCCGCGCCACCGCCGTCGCCTACCTGCAGGTCGTCTTCGCCGCCGTGTGGGGGATCGCCTTCTTCGGCGAGCGCCTGGACGCCTGGATGGTCTCCGGCGCAGCCCTGGTCCTGGGCAGCACCGTCGTGCTGGCCCGCGGCAGGCGCGCCGCCGAGGGGGTGGAGGCGGAGGCAGAGGTTTGAAGGCTCACACAGAGACACAGAGGCACAGAGAAAAACCGATCTCCGTGCCTCTGTGTCTCTGTGTGAGCCCTGTTTTTTAGCTGCCGACCGCCGCCTCCAGCAGCGCCCCTTCGGCCGCGTCGCCCGAGATCATCTGGTCGACGTTGGCCGGGAGCGACTCGGCGACGATGGCCTCCACCAGGCGCCGCTCTTCCACCGGAAGGGGCTCGGGCGCGGGGCGCAGCGACACGCCCAGCGCGACCGCGGCGATCGCGGCGGCGGCGCTCAGCGGGAGCCAGCGGCGCGTCCGGCGAGGGGCGGCGTCGCGGCGCAGGCGGGCCAGGGGAAGCTCGGCGCGCGCGCGGACGGCGCCGCGCAGGCGCTCCCAGTCCACCTCGTCCACGGGCGGCTCCGGGGCGGCCGCGCGCAGCAGCGCGGCGAGCTCGGGGTCGCGGGTGATCTCGTCGGTGCTCATCCTCTGCTCCTTTCGTAGGGCGCCAGCGTCCGGCGCAGCGCCTTGCGGGCCTCGTGCAGGTGCCAGCGCACGGTGCCGTCCGATATCTCCAGGATCTCCGCGATCTCCGGCCCCGCGAACCCCTCCAGGTCGAACAGCTCCACCACCAGCCGCTGCCGCTCGGGAAGGGCCGCCAGGGCGGTGCGCAGCCGGTCGCGCAGCTCCGACCGCTCCGCCTCGCGCTCCGGCGACGGGCCGGCGGACGAGGCCGTCTCCGGGATCTCGTCCACGGCGCGGAGCGCGCGGGACTTGCGGGCGTTGAGCCCGCGGTTCACCAGGATGCGAAAGAACCAGGGCGCGAACGCACGCCCCGGCTCAAAGGTGTCGATGCGCTGGAGGACCACCAGAAAGGTGTCCTGCACCAGGTCCTCGGCGTCTTCCCGCTGCCCCAGCACCCGGAACGCGACCGAGAACGCCCGGCGCATGTAGCGCGTGGCGAGGGTGTCGAAGGCGTGCCCGTCTCCCCCGCGGACGCGCTCCACGAGCTCCGCTTCGTCGCCCGGCGCGGCGGGTGCCGGGCCGGACGGGAAGGGGACGACGGCGGCGGGCTGCGCCGCGCGGCTCACGGACGGACGGTGCCCGTGCCGCCCTGCGGCTGCCCACCCTGCGGGCGCCCCTCACGGTTCCACCCGCCGCGGCGGTGGTGCGGCCGGCGGTGCCCGTCCGCCTCCATCCGCGAGCGCCGCTTCTCCGCCATGAGCTGACGCGCGCGCTCCTTCTGCGACGCGGTGAGCACGCCCTGCGCCTCCTGCATGGCCGCGCGGATGTTCTCGCGCATCTGCGCCATGGGCGCGCGCATGGCCTCCGGCACCTGGCGCCGGCGCCGGTCCTGCCGGAGCCGCTGCAGGGTATCGCGGCGCTGCTCGGGGGTCAGCCGCTCCATCTGCGCCCGGCGGCGCGCGGCGTACTGCTGGCGGTGCGCGGCGAGCTGCGCGCGCAGCGGCGCGTTGCGCTCGTCCAGCCGCCGCCCGATCTCCTGCAGCCGCGCCACCTGCGCCTCCGTCAGCTGCAGCTCCTGCCGGTGCTCGATGAGCCCCTGGAAGGCCGGCTTGTGCGCGCCGTGCTCCCAGCGCCCATGCCGCGCCGTGTCTCCCGTCTGCGCCACCGCCGGCGCCGCGGCCAGCAGCGCGAACGCCATCATGTATCGAACGGAAATCATCATCGTCAATCCCTGGACTGGCGGGTGAGTACGTGGCGCCCGGCGTCCCGCTCCGCCGTCGCCCTGCTGCATCGTATTACCCCCCGCTCTCCCAAAACGTTGGGCGCCCGTCTCGTCCGCGTCTTCGCGAGCTTCCCGGGCCCCGTCCGGAACTACTTGCGCCCGCAAGGGTTAGACATCTCCTCTCTGTGTCTCCGTGCCTCCGTGTGAGCCCCGCTGTTCTTCCGCGAGCAACCCTTCCGCGGGAACCGGCATCGTATGCTGTGGACCCGTGAACGGATCATGGAAGACCTGGAGCTGATCGAGCAAGCGAAGGTGGGCGACGCCGGGGCGGTGAGGGCGCTTTACCAGCGCCACGCCAGCCGCGTGTACGCGGTCGTGCGCCGGCTGGCCGGCGACGACACCCTCGCCGAAGACTGGGCGCAGGACGCCTGGCTGCGCGCCTTCCGCGCCCTCCCGACGTTCCGGGGTGAGTCTGCGTTCACCACCTGGCTCCACCGGATCGCGGTGAACAGCGCACTGCACGGACGCCGCTCCCGCGAGCGGCGCACGGGGCGCGAGGCGCCGATCGACGACAACTCGGCCAGCGTGAGGCCCCAGGGTGACAACGCCGTACTCCGCCTGCGGCTGGAGAAGGCGATGGAACGGCTCCCCGAGGGGATGCGGCGGGTGCTGGTGCTGCACGACGTAGAAGGGTACACGCACGAAGAGATCGCGGCGATGCTGGGGGTCAACCCCGGCACCTGCAAAAGCCAGTTGTTCAAGGCGAGGGCAAGGATGCGGGCGCTGCTCAGCCCCGCGCCCACTCCCGCGGAAGGAGTAGAAGCATGCAGCACCTGACCTGGGAAGCGCTGGCCCGCCTGGTGGACGAGCCCCCGGTGCCGGACGAGGCGGAGCACCTGCGCGGCTGCCTGGTGTGCCGCCGCGAGATGGACGCGATGCGCGCGCAGACCGCCGCCCTCGCCTCGCTTCCGGAGCTGGAGCCGGATCCCGCCGCCTGGCGCGCGCTGGAAGCCGCCCTGGCCGCCGAGGAGCTGATCCGCCCCCAGGCGGCGCGGATCCAGCCGGCCGTCCGCCGCTTCCGCCCGGCGCACCCGTACCTGCGGGCCGCGGCCGCCGTCCTGCTCGCCGCGGCGGGGGCGGCGGCCGGCGCGGCGCTCCTCCGCCCGGGGAGCCCGCACACGGTCGCGACCGCCCCGGCCGACGGTGCGCCCGGCCAGCCGGTCCGCAAGCCGGTGGACGAGCCGCCGTCCACCGATCGCGGGCGCTCGCTGGGACTGGCGCAGCTTCCGGTCCCCGGCCCCTCGGCGCCGGTGGAGGACGTTCCGGGCTCCGGCGTGGCGGATGGCCCCGAAGGATTCGCGGTGCCGGTGGCCGACGCGCCGCGTGCCGGGCGCCGCGTGCCCAACATCCCGGCGGCGCGCCTGGTCGCCGGAGCTCCGACGACCAACCGCGGCCGTGCGCCGGCCATGACGCCCGAGGCGCGGGCGGCGGCGCGGGAGCTGGACGCGGCCGAGGCGGCGTACGTCGCCGCCCTCCGCCGCTACGCCGAGATCGCCGACCCCTCCAGCGGCGCCGACCCGGAAACGCGCCTGGCCGCGCTGGAAACGCTGGTGGAGTCCACGGGGCGCGCGCTGGAGCGGGCGCCCGGCGACCCGGTGCTGAACGGCTACCACCTGGCCGTGCTGGACGAGCGCGACGCGCTGCGCAGGCAGATCGACCGCTCCGCGGAGAGCGTGTTTTACTGAACCGTATTACCCAAAGAGACCGGACGATGATTGCAAAGAGGATGTGGATGCCGCTGCTGGCGGCGATGCTCGCGATTCCGGCGGCCGCGTCCGCCCAGCGCGGGCGCGAAGAGGCGCCGCGCGGGTGGATGGGCGTCGCCTTCGACTGGGACAGCGCCGGCGCGCGCGAAGCCCGCGTGGCCGAGGTGGTGGCCGGCGTCGCCGCCGAGCGCGCCGGGGTGCGCCGCGGGGACGTGGTGGTGCGGGTGAACAGCTCGCCCGCCACCGAGCAGACCATCGACCGCCTGCGCGACGAGCTGGAGGTGGGCGACACCGTGCGGCTGCGCATCCGCCGCGGCCGCGGCGAAGAGGAGCGCCGCGTGGTCGCCCAGCTCCGCCGCGACCGCGTGCGCCTCCCCGGCGTTCCCGGCGAGGTGGTGGTGGAGGAGGGCGACGAGCGCATCGTGCTCAAGGTGGACTCCATCCGGCCGCGGCTGGACAGCCTGGCGCGCCGCATGGAGACCCTGCGCGGCCGGGTGCGCGCCACCCATCGCGACAGCGTGGTCGTCTACCGCTTCGACGGGCCGGACGGGCGCCGCGGCGACAGCGTCACGGTGAACCTGCGCTCGCTGGACCGCATGGGGCGCGCGCTGGGGCGCGAGCTGCACACGCTGCGCACGGAGGAGCTCCCCTTCTTCCTGGAAGTGGGGCGGCGCGGGGTGGCCGGCGCCGAGCTCAGCGAGCTGAACCCGGAGCTGGCCCGCTACTTCCGCGTGGACGACGGGGTGCTCGTGCTCCAGGTGTCGCGCTCCACACCGGCCGCGCGCGCCGGGCTGCAGGGCGGCGACGTCATCGTCCGCGCCGGGGGCCGCACGGTGGGCTCGGTGGCCGACCTGCGCCGCGCCTTCGGCGGCGACGAGGACCGCGTGCGGCTGGAGATCGTGCGGCAGGGCCAGCGCCGCCAGATCGACGTGGAGTGGCGGGGCGAGAGGGAGGAGCGGGTGCGCATCCGCGGCGTCCGTCCGCGGAACTGACTCCCCTCAGCGCGGTACAGCGGGGTCCCTCCGGGTTCGGGGGGACCCCGCTTCGCGTCCCCGCGTGGCGAAGGCGGGGGGAAGCGGGTTAACTTGCTCCACCCTTTCGCGTTCCTTCTGCATGCGCACCACGATGCCGTTCCGCGCGCTGGCCCTGCTCGCCGCCCTCTGCCTCCCCGCCGCGCTGGCGGCGCAGGCCCCCTCCGCCGCGCCCGACGCCGCGCCGCGGGTGTTCGTGATGACCATGGGCCCCGGCGACCTGGTGTGGGAGCGCTTCGGCCACAACGCGCTGTGGGTGCACGATCCGCGGCGGGGGACGGACGTGGCCTACAACTACGGGATGTTCGACTTCGGGCAGGAGAACTTCTTCCGGAACTTCGCCCTGGGGCGGATGAAGTACTGGATGGCGGGGATCGACGCGGGGCGCACCATGGAGCACTACGCGGCCATGAACCGCTCCGTCACCATCCAGGAGCTGAACCTGACCCCCGCGCAGGCCACGCAGCTCTCCGGCTTCCTCGCGTGGAACGAGCTGCCGCAGAACACCGAGTACCTGTACGACTACTACCGCGACAACTGCTCCACCCGCGTGCGCGACGCGCTGGACCGGGTGCTGGGAGGCCGCCTCAGGGCCGCCACGGACCACGTCCCCACCGGCACCACCTACCGCTCGCACACCGAGCGCCTCACCGCCGCCGGGGCGGCCGACGTGCCCATGTTCACGGCGCTGATGGGCGGCCTGGGCCCCGCCGCGGACCGCCCCATCTCGCGCTGGGAGGAGATGTTCCTCCCCTTCTCCCTGCGCGACCGGCTGCGCGAGATGCGCGTGCCCGACGCGGCGGGGCGCATGGTGCCGCTGGTGCTCAGCGAGCGGCTGGCCGTGGCCTCCACGCGCCCGCCGGAGCCGGCCGGCTCGCCGGGGTGGCTCCCCGGCTACCTGGCCGCGGGGGTGGCGCTGGCGTCGCTCCTGTCCTTCCTGGCCACGCGCGCGGCGAAGAGCCGCGGCGCGCGCTTCGCCTTCGCGGCGGTGGCCGGGCTCTGGCTGGTCTTCGCGGGGACGGGCGGGTGGGTCCTGGGCGCGCTGTGGACGCTGACGGACCACGCCATCGCGTACCGGAACGAGAACATACTGCAGCTTTCGCCGCTGGCGCTGCCGCTCGTGCTCTTCCTTCCCGCGCTGGCGTACGGCGCGCGGTGGGCGGCGCGGCCCGCGTGGCTGCTGGCGGCGGCGGTGGCGGCGCTTTCCGTGCTCGGCTTCGTGCTGCAGCCGCTCCCCGGCATCGACCAGGTGAACGGGTGGGTGATCGCCCTGGCGATGCCCATCAACCTGGCGCTCGCGTGGGCCGCCCGGCGCATGGCCGACGGCCTCCCCGCGCGCGCATCCTCACCCACGGCGCGCGTACGCCGCGCCCCCGCACCGGCCTGATGGAAGTCCAGGTATTCGGCACCAAGAGCTGCGCGGAAACGCGCAAGGCGCTCCGCTTCTTCAAGGAACGCCGCATCCGCACCCACTTCGTGGACCTCAAAGAGCGCCCCGCATCGGCCGGCGAGCTCAAGCGCTTCGCCCAGAAGTTCGGCTCCGGCGCGCTGCTGGACCGCGAGGGGAAGCGCTTCCGCGAGCGGGGGCTGCACGCGGCGCACCTCCCCGAGGCGCGCATCCTTCCGCTGCTGGAAGACGAGCCGGCGCTCCTGGCCACCCCCCTGCTGCGCTCCGGCAACCTGCTGGCGGTGGGGTGGAACGAGGCGCAGTGGCGCGAATGGACGGCGGCGTGATCCAACAACGGCACCGGGGCGCAGAGGCGCGGAGATGAGGATCGTTCGAGGGAAGTGGGCCGGCCGCCACCTGACGTCGCCGGCCGACCGGCGGGTACGGCCGACGGCGGAGCACGTGCGCGACGAGTGGATCCGGCTGCTGGAGCCCGACCTGGCCGGCGCGCGCGTGCTGGACCTGTTCGCGGGCACGGGCGCCCTGGGGCTGGAGGCCATGTCGCGCGGCGCCCGCTCCGCGGACTTCGTGGAGACGCGCCCGGCGTCGCTGCACGCGCTCAAGGCCAACGTGGCCGCGCTGCACGTGCGCGAGCGGACGCGCATCTTCAAAAAGGACGCGCTCCCCTTCGCCCAGGCGCTCCCCGTGAACCGCTACGACGTGGCCTTCGCGGACCCGCCGTACGAGAGCGGGATGCTGGACCGCCTGCTGGACATCTGGTTCCACACGCCCTTCGCGGCCATGCTCACGGTGGAGCACGCCAGCAGCCACCTCCTCCCGGAAGGGGGCGAGGAGCACTTCTTCGACGACAGCATGGTCACCATCTACCGCGCCCGCCTCGCCGACCTGCGCCGCGCGGATGGCTGAGTTCGCCATCCGCCCCGCCGCCCCCGCCGACGCGGAGCGCTGGCTCGCGCTGGTCGACGCCCTGGCCGACTACGAGAAGCTGGACCGCCCGCGCCCCGACGCGCGCGAGCGGCTGGTGAGCGACGCGTTCGGCCCGCCGCCCAACCGCATCCAGGTGTACCTGGCCGAGTCGCCGGGGGGCGAGGCGCTGGGCTACGCCATCACCTGCGAGACCTACTCGTCGTTCCTGGCGCTCCCCACGCTCTACCTGGAGGACCTCTTCGTCCTCCCGGAGGCGCGGCGCCACGGTATCGGCAAGGCGTTCTTCCGCTTCCTCGCCGCCGAGGCCGTGCGCCGCGGCTGCGGCCGCATGGAGTGGGTGGTGCTCGACTGGAACCAGCTCGCCATCGAGTTCTACGACGGCCTGGGCGCCCGCCACATGCGCGAATGGTACACCTACCGCCTCACCTCCGACCAGCTCCGGGAAATGGCTGACGGCACACTTGACGCGTCCAAAGGATCGCACTAGCTTTCCTTCACAGGCTGTACCGCCCCCTCCCCGCGGGGAGTGCGGGTAAATAATTCCGGGGGGTTGCATCGCTCACGCGAGGCAACCCCTCGTTATTTTTCCCCACCCTGTGCCCGCCCGTGACCCAGCCCACCTCCGACGCCGGCCCGAACCGCCCTCCGAAGCTGGAGATCTTCGTGGACGGCACCAACTTCCACCTCGCCCAGACTTACAACGGCGTCCACTTTCGCGTGGACCTGAACCAGCTCGCGACGCGGCTCAGCCGCGGCTTCCACTTCGTGAAATTGAACTACTACACCTCGCCCCTGCCGGACGCCAGGAGCGAGGCCTACCGGCGCCAGCAGATCTTCTTCGAACAGCTCCGTAAGAGCTCCCGCATCAACCTGGTGCTGGGCCGCAACGAGCCGCTCTTTACGGACGGCCGCAAACATCACGTCGAGAAGGAAACCGACGTCAACCTCGCCGTCGACATGGTGGTCGGCGCGCACCGGGGCCGGTACGACGCCGCGATGCTGGTGGCCGGTGACACGGACTACGTCCGTGCCGTGACAGCGGTGCAGGACGAGGGAAAGAAGGTGATCTGGTGCCATCTCCCCGCCCAGAAGCACTCGGATCAACTAGCCCAGGTCTGCGACGATGATCGAACTGGACGAGAAGTTCCTCCGCACCTGCCAATTGAACCGGCCCCGCTGACAAAGCTCCTCTCTGTGCCTCTGTGCCCCTGTGTGAGGCTGCTTTGGGCGGAACCAGAACGCCCTTCGGTAGTACAAACAGCGGTCTAAGTGCTTGTGCTGTGTACCGTTATGGGGGTGAGGGATGGATCGGGACTACCTGGTGCGCGCCACCGCGCTCGACGAGCGGGTGCGCGCGTTCGCATTGAATGCCACGGGCGTCGTGTCCGAGCTGCGCCGGCGCCACGACACGTACCCCGCGGTCACGGCGGCGCTGGGCCGCACGGCCATGGGCGCGCTCCTCATCTCCGCGGCGACGCTCAAGGAAGAGGAGCAGCTCCTTACGGTGGACGTGAAGGGCGGCGGGCCGGCCGGGCGCATCGTGGTCACGGCCAACGGGCGCGGCGAGGTGCGCGGGCTCGTGGGGAACCCGCACGCGCACGCGGAGAGCGTCAACGGCAAGCTCAACGTATCCGGCGTGGTGGGCAGCAAGGGCTTCCTCTCCGTCACCAAGCACCTGGGGATGAAGGACTCGTACCAGGGGACGGTGGAGCTCCTTTCCGGCGAGATCGGCGACGACCTGGCGTACTACCTCCTGCAGAGCGAGCAGACGCCCTCCGCCGTGGGCGTGGGCGTGTTCGTGCAGCCGGACCACTCGGTCGAGGCGGCGGGCGGCTACATGATCCAGCTCCTCCCCGGCCTGTCGGAGACGGAGATCGCGGCCATCGAGCAGCGGATCGCGGACCTCCCGCATCCCACGCAGCTCCTGCGCGACGGCGCCACCCCGGAGGAGATCCTGGAGCGGATCTTCCCCGAGGGCTACACGCTCGGCGACAGCTCTCCCATCCGCTTCCACTGCCCTTGCTCGCGCGAGCGCTTCGAATCCGCCATCGTGAGCCTGGGCCACGACGAGGTGCAGCGGATCATCGAGGAGGAAGAGGAGCCGTTCACCGAGGTGGTGTGCCACTTCTGCAACGAATCGTACCAGTTCTCGCCGGTGGAGATGGAAGCGATTCTCGAGGCCGCTCGGTAAAAAGCGGGCTCACACAGAGACACAGAGGCACAGAGATGACCTTGTCTCTGTGCCTCTGTGTCTCTGTGTGGGCCCCTTCAGTTCGCCAGCGCCGCGCGAATCTCTTCGAAAGGCGGCAGGAGCGACGGGTTGCTGCTGTGCCACACGTAGCGCACCGTGCCGTCCGTGTTCACGATGAACACCGCGCGGTCGGAGGCGTTGCGCAGCCCCGGGCCCAGCGGCGCCTCGCGCAGCACGCCGAAGCCGCGGCTCGCCTCGCGGTTGAAGTCCGAGAGGAAGAGGTAGTCCGCGCCGATCTCCTTGCGGAAGCGGTCCAGCACGAAGGGCGAGTCCACGCTCACCGCCGCCACCTGCACGCCCAGGCCATTGTACACGGACAGGTCGTCGCGGAAGGTGCACAGCTCTTCCGTGCAGGTGCTGGTGAAGGCCAGGGGGAAGAAGACCACCACGGTGGGCTGGGCCTGGTAGAGGCTGGCCAGCGACACCTGCTCGTTGGTGTGCGAGGGGAGCGTTACGTCGGGGGCCTGATCGCCTTTCTGCAGCGGCATCGCGGGTTTCCTCGGTTTCTCGGGTGTGGTCGGGCGGGGCGGATGCGTGCCCGCCGCTATTCTTTGTCCAGCAGCCGCAGCGTGGTGAGCGCCAGGCGCACCGTGTCGCGCTCCTTCGCTTCGTCCCCCGCGGGGCAGAAGTAGGTGGCGAAGGCGATGGTGCCCGGCGTCGTCGCCACGCCCACCATCCAGAAGAGCGACTCGCCGTCTTCCTCGTCCTCGCTCACGAACTCGCACAGCGCCAGCTCCGATCCGTCCTCCAGCGGCACATCCTCCACCTCGTCCTCCTCCAGCTCCACGCTCCGCTCGTCCAGGAAGGCGTACAGCTCCTCGGCGGGGTCCGGGAACTCGTCCGGTGAAGCTTCGAAGGCGATCAGGTGCAGCGTTCCCACGCCGTCCTCCCGCCACACCTCCACACCGCCGTCCTCCTCGTCCGGTGCGGCGGACCAGCCGCGGGGGACCACCAGGTCGAACCGCCCGTCGGGGTCGGCGTACCGCTCGGCTTCGCTCATGGGGCCTCGGATTGCTGGGTTCGCGGGTGCCGGGCAAGATGGGCGCCGCTCCCGGAGCGGGCAAGCCGTCCCCCCGCGCTGTCAGAAACTCGTGTGTACACGCGTTGATTGTTTCGAACGGGTGTTCGGCATGGATACTGCCCCGTTCAGGCCATCAGGCGCACGAGTTTTCTGCGCCTTCCACCCTCGCAAGGGAGGCGCTTATTCGCACCTTGGGCGTCAGTCTCGTGGCCGTCGTGGCCATCGTCGCAAGCCTCGCCGTGGTCCGCCAGCGTCAGGAAGAGCCGGTGCGGGTGCGGGAGAAGCGCGGCGCCGAACCCTCCCCCGCCGCGGTAGACCTGGACCTGCTCAGAAACGCGGGTCTTTGAAAAGCGGGGCTCACACAGAGACACAGAGGCACAGAGATGAACTTCATCTCTGTGCCTTTCTTTTTGCGTGGCGGCAATGTTGTTGATGATCATTGTGAGACTATGACATACATGGCGCGATGGAACAAATGATTGGGGTGGGTTGACTCAAACGGCTTGTTTGCATATACTTAGTGCGTAATGTCGAACGCCGGATGGAGTGCCGCGAGACGAGATTCGCCGCGCTGCCCCCAACTCGAGACAGGAGACATTCGCGTGAATAACAACGACACGAACAGGGCTCCGCGGGTGTCGCCGCGCTCGCGGTTCCGCAATGATACGAAGGCGCTGCTTACGTCGCGGCCGGTGCAGGCGCTCCTCATCCTGGGGGCGGTGGTGGAGGGCGCGGTGATCATGCAGCGCCACAACGAGGCGCAGCCCGCGCAGCAGGCGAGCGCGCAGGAAGTGCTCCACGAGGCCCTCCAGGCCCCGATCAAGGTGGTTCCGGCGCCCAAGCTGGCCAAGCTGGAGGACCTCAAGGTCGAGAGCGCCCAGGAGAGCGAGAAGCGTGAGGCGGTGGAAGCCAAGCGGCTCGCCGAGCGCTACCGCAAGAGCGGGTTCAAGGTCTCGGACCGCCTCGCGATCCAGATCCACGAGGCGGCGCAGGCGAACGGGATCAAGCCGGAAGTCGCCTTCGGGCTGGTGAAGACGGAGAGCGGGTTCAAGACCTCCGCCACGAGCCACGTCGGCGCCATCGGCCTCACGCAGCTCATGCCCGCCACGGCGCGCTGGCTGAAGCCCGGCACCACGCGCAGCGACCTGCGCGACACGGAGACGAACCTGAACATCGGCTTCAAGTACCTGGCCGACCTGATCGAGAAGTACGACGGCAACACCAAGCTGGCGCTGCTGGCCTACAACCGCGGCCCCGGCACCGTGGACCGCCTCCTGAAGCGCGGCCGCAACCCGGACAACGGCTACGCGGACATGGTGTACGGCCGCCGCAACAGCCACCGGTAAAAAATCTCACACAGAGACACAGAGGCACAGAGACGAATTCATCTCTGTGCCTCTGTGTCTCTGTGTGAGAACTTCTTTTTACTTGGCCGACATCGCCGCATTCTTCTCGATGTACTCCGACCACTCGGGCGGCACGTCGGTGTCCGGGAAGATGGCCTGCACGGGGCACTCGGGCTCGCACGCGCCGCAGTCGATGCACTCGTCCGGGTTGATGTAGTACTGGTCGTCCGCCTCGTAGATGCAGTCGACGGGGCAGACCTCGACGCAGCTTGCGTCCTTGGTGCCGATGCACGGCTCCGCGATCACGTACGGCATATGTGCTCTCTCAGCGGTTGGTCGGTGTGGCTCGGGCCTGGCTCGGGTGCCCGGAGCGCATACGATAGCACCCGCGGCCGGGCTTGTCCATACAGGGCTCGAACGAACGTTCGAAAAGCTATCCCAGGTGCTCGCCGAGCCACTCCAGTGTGGCGTCGGTGGCGGTGCGCAGCGCGTCCGTGGCCCCCGCGTAGGGATGCTTCGCACCGAAGGTGTGGTCCGCGTCGTCGATCAGCAGCAGCTCCGCGTTGTCTCCCGCCATGTCCCACAGCGTCCGCGCGTCGTCCGCCGGCACCGAGGTGTCCGCCTCGCCGTGCACGATCAGCCAGGGGAGGGTGAGGCGCGCCGCCGCGCGGCGGATGTCCAGCCGCTCCGTGTTCTCCTCGATGTCGCGCAGGAACTGCGGGCCGATGGGCATCGCCTGCCCGGTGCGGGCGTTGACGATCTCCACGGACTCGCCGTGCCGCCACCGCGCAAGCTGCTCCTCGCTCCAGCGATGGACGGTGGCGATGGCCGCCCACGTCACCAGCGCGTCCACCCGCCGGTCCTCCGCTGCCGCCAGCACCGCCTCGCCGCCGCCGCGCGAGTGCCCCAGCAGCCCGATCCGCCTGGGCGCTTTGGGCAGCACCCTGGGGAGCGCGTCCAGCACCATGCGGATCTCGTCCACCTCGCGCGTGAGCGTGTGCCGCTCGAACAGCTCCAGGGCGCTGAAGTCCACCCCGTCCGCCCCCACCCCGTTGTGCGAGAAGTCGAACGACACGGCCGCGTGCCCCCGCGCCGCCGCCGCCCGCGCCACCGCGGGGAAGAATCCCCACTCGCGAAACCCCTTGAACCCGTGGCAGATCACCACGGCGCTCCTGGGCTCCGTCCCTTCCACCACGCGCACGTCCCCGCGCACGGGCGGCCCGCCATCCTTGGGGCGCAGCTCGAAACGCGTGCGGGTGAGCGTCGGCGTCGTTTCAGGCATGGCGACCGGGCGTGAGTGGGTGGGTGCTGACGGGGAGGCCCTCACCCCCCCGACCCCCCTCCCCCAAACTGCTGGGGGAGGGGGGCGATTTCCACGGGTCGGTGCGACGAAGGCGGGCCCCCCTTCGGCGCGCCTTCTAGCTCTGCCCTCGCGCCGGCCGCGGGCAAGCCCCGCCCGGGCTGACTCTCCCTGCAGCGGCAGCCGCACACCCGCGCCATCCACCCCGCCGCCACTCGGCTCGCCGCACGCGAAGTAGTCCCCTCTCCCACGCAGTTTGTGGGAGAGGGTGGCGGCTCTCAGGCCGCCGGGTGAGGGCCCCCTCCTACGCCACCATCGGGCACCCCGCGCAGGGCGTCTTTCGCGGGCAACCTTCGCAGGGCAGCTCGGATTCCTCCGGCGCTTCGGCGGCGGCGAGGCGGGCGGCCAGGTAGCGGATGCGGCGCGGGTTGAGGGGGTCGTCGAACTCGCCCTCGCGCACGCGGCCCAGGGTGCCGCTGGCGGCGGCGGCGACCACGGCGCGAAGCTGGTTCGTCTCATCGGTGCCCAGCGGCACCAGCCCCGCCACCGGCTGGCGAGGGGCGCGCTCCACCTTGAGCACCTTGCGGGCGAAGGAGATGAACATCGAGCACGCCTCGGGGCAGGGGACCAGCGCGTCGCCGTGCGGCGGGCCCTCGTCCGCCATCTCCAGCGGCACCCCCTCGTCCACCTCCCACGCCACGCGCCGCAGGCACACCGCGTCGCCGCAGCAGGCGCGCACCGTGTTGCGCACCGCCTCCGTCTCCAGCAGCTTCACGGCGCCGTAGATCCCGCTCTGCCGCAGCGCCGTCTCGCGCCAGTGGGTGACGCGCAGGCCGCCCGTGCGCCCCGCGTGCCAGTGCAGCGCGCAGGCGGGATACAGGTAGTCGAGCGCCGTCCACATCCCCCGCGCGTCCAGCCCCGCCAGCGCCCACCCGCCGCGCAGGTTGGGGGCCGTCTTCAGCGGGCGGTGCTCGCCCTCGTCCGTCACCTGGGCTATGGCGCGCGCGGCGAAGGGGTCGCTCGACACCTCCAGGGCCTCCGGCGGCGCGCCGGCGTCGCGGCGGTGGCGGATCTCGTAGCCGCGTCCGGCGGCGCGGATGCGGGCCTGGAGGAAGTCGCGCCCGTCCGGCCCCGCCTCGTCCACCCACGCGGCCAGCGCCGCGCGTGCCTCCGCGATGCCGCCAGGGGCGTGCGAGCCGCGGGCGTCGGCACGATCAGACATGGACGTCCTCCGGGATCTCGGCGCCGGCGTCGCGGGCGCGCTGCAGCACGATCTCCGCCACTTCGGGGAAGGTGCCCACCGGCGCGGCGTAGAAGATGGAACGCCCGTCGCGCTCCGTCACGGGGCTCACGGCGGGGCGGTTGATCCCCAGGTCGTCGGGGATGGTCTCCTGCGTGTGCCACCCCTCGGCCACGAAAAAGGGCACCAGCACCACGTCTCGTCCGCCCATCTCCTCCAGCACCTCGCCCACCTCCGGCGGCTGGTCCAGGAACCCCGTCTTCACCTCCCCGAACACCCCGGCCGCCTCGGCTTCGCGCGTGACGCGGTAGATGACCTCGGCCGAGTTGGAGTTGCGCTCCGTGCCGTGGCCGATGATCACCAGCCCCGCCCGCCGCGCCTCCTCGTCGCTCATCCCCGCCGTCTCCTCGGCGCGCCGCAGGATCATGGCCGGCATCGACGGGTGCGTGCCGACGGGGCCGCAATAGCGGATCGTCTTCCCCAGCTTACGCGTGACGGAGGGCGCGGGCCCGTCCAGCCCCAGCTCGCGGGGGATCACCTCCTCCGTGAAGTATCCTTCGGAGATGAAGAGGGGGACGACGTACACCTCCTCCGACTCCACGAGGTCGAACACCTCGCGCATGGAGGGCTCTTCCTTCCAGAAGCACTCGCGCACCTCGTCGAAGGCGCCCGTGCGCCGGATGGCCTCCGCGTGGCGGTAGACCGGCGCGCTGGACTCCGCGTTGAGGTGCGACCCGTGCCCGATGATGATCAGCGCTCGCAAACCGTTCCTGCTCCTTAGTGGGGTGTGCGGCAACATGCGGCCCGCGTGCGGCAGGGGCAACCCCGGCTCACACAGAGACACAGAGGCACAGAGGTGAAGTCGTCTCTGTGCCTCTGTGTCTCTGTGCGAGACCGGTATCAGGCAGCGGCGTCGCTTCCCTCGGTGCGCACGCGGAGGCGTCCCCGGTCGGCGTCGGCGCTGGTGACGAGGATCGTGACGTCCAGGCGCAGGCGGGTGAGGAACTCGACGAGGGTGTCGAACGAGAACTTGTCCAGGCGGCCGCGCAGGAGGTTCGACACGCGGGGTTGGGAAACGCCCATCAACTCGGCGGCGCGATGTTGCGTGAGCTTCCGTTCGCGAATCGCATCCGCGACTTGCCGGGCCAGCTCCGCTTTCGCGAGCAGAGCTTCCGCGTCCGGAAGCCCCAGGTCGGCGAACACGTTGTCGCTGCCCTCGCTGACCTCGACCCCGTCGATCACACGCCTGGTTAGCTTTTTCGCGTTCATTGTCCCCTGCTCGTTGAAGGTCCCGCGCAATGCCTTCACCCGTAAATCCGAACCGCGTCCGCCAGCCGTCTGCAAGAAGTTCGGGCTCTTCGGGCACAGAGATCAGCCCTTCTCTGTACCTCTGTGCCTCTGTGTCTCTGTGTGAGATCAAGAACCCAGCGACTGCTTCACGAGCAGGTCGTGTGTCGCCTTCTGGGCAGGGGAGAGCCTGGGGGGGATGCCGACGATGAGGGCCGGGCGCGCGGGGGCGTCCGGGAGGTGGAGGACGAGGTGGTCGGCGGGAACGGGGCGCGCGTACTCGGAGGCGCGGCCGGTGGGGTCGATCTGGACGGTGCGGCCGGCGGCGAAGAGCGTGGCCAGGACACGGCCGTACTCCAGCCACTCGGCGCGCGGGTCGGAATCCTCGGCGGCGACGGCGGGGATCAGGCGGTCTTCGTAGTAGGCCAGGGCGCGGCGGAAGGCGTCCGGGTTCTCCGCCTTGAGCGCCCGGAGCCGCTCGCGGTAGTAGTCGCGCGGGTCGCGGGAGCCCTTGAGCACGCTGTCGGAGCGGGCATCGGCGCGGGCGCGGACGTCGGCGGGTGCGGGCATGGCGGCGAGCGGGGCGCGGGTGAAAGCGGCCCGCAAGCTATCCCCCCGCGCCGGGCCCGTCAAAGCCGTCAGGCGGGCGTCCCGCGCGCGCGAAGCTCCATCGCCAGCGCGGCCATCAGGCACAGGCCGCCCGCGAGGCCGGTGGCCAGCAGGGGGAGCGCCCAGCGCGGCTGGAGATAGCCGCGGATCACCATCGTCACGCCCAGGCCGCTCAGCGCCATCACCGCGTACGCCGCGCGCTCCAGGGTGCGGCCGTGCGGCGAGAAGGACGGCGCCGCGGGGGCGGCGGGGGTGCCCCAGAGGAGCGGCTTCAGGCGATCGTAGTCCCAGCAGAGCAGGTAGGTGCAGGCCAGCAGCATCAGCCCCGTGACCACCCAGGTGCCGGTGAAGTGGAGCGAGACGGTGATGACGAAGATGTTGAGGATGATGGGGAAGAAGACGACCGCGCCCAGCGTGGCCGTGCGCGGATGCAGCAGCAGGATGGCGCCGACGAGCTGCGCCCAGCCGATGAAGCTCCAGTACGCCCCCGTGCGGTACATCGCCTCGAAGAAGTAGCCGATGGGGTCGCTGGCTGGGATGATGGTGAAGCGCTCGCCCTGGATCTTGGTGAGCGAGGGCGGGACGAAGCCGATGGCCAGCAGGATGCGCGTGCACACCGTGAAGCGCTGCAGGAGCGGGTTGGCGCGGACGGCGGCGTGCAGCCGGTCCAGGCGGTGCTCGATGGAGGCCATGGGAGAGCCCGTGGGGAGGGGGGAATCGACGGTACGGCGGGGGGTACGGGGCGGCGCGGCGAGGGGTTTCGGGGTCGCGGCGCGAACGTGTGGCCTGGTCGGGGGAACAGAACTTGTAGCGTGCCCGCGCTCCTTCGCACCACACCAGCCGGGAGGCCCCATGGTCCAGCCGATTCCGTTTCCTCGCACCACCACCACCGACGGCGGCGCGCCGGACACGCTGGAGCTGTCGTGGGAGCTGTTCGGCGAGCTCTGCCGCGCCCTGGCCATCCGCGTGGCGCACGAGTACGACCCCGACCTGGTCATCGGCATCGCAACGGCGGGGGTGATCCCGGCCGCCACGGTGGCGGGGATCCTCCAGGCGGAGTTCGATTCGATGCGGATCAGCCGCCGCGACGGCGGCTCCGTGCGCTCGACTCCCGCCATCCTCTCCGCCGCGCCGCCCAGCGTCCGCGGCCGCCGCGTCCTGGTCGTCGACGAGCTGTCGTCCAGCGGCGACACCATGCGCCTTGCCCTGGCCGCCGTGCGCGAGGCGGGCGCGGCGGAGGTGCGCACCGCCGCCAGCTTCGTGCGCCCCGGCGGCTACCGGCCGGACTTCTTCGCCCTGGAAACGCCGGCGCTCCTGGTCTTTCCGTGGGACCGGCAGGTGATCGAGGGGGGTGAGCTGGTGACGCCGTCCATCTACACCGGGCCCGTGCTCCACGCGTGAAAACAGCGGGCTCGCACAGAGGCATGGAGGCACCCGGAAGAATCTGGTCCGTGTGCCTCGTCGTCCTGGCTCTGGCCGCGTGCGCGACGCCGCGCGGCGGGGTGGCGGCGCGCGGGGAGCTGCTGCGGGACACGGTGGACGCGCCGTCGCTGGCGGGGAACCGGCTGGGGGACCCGGCGCGGCGCGAAGCGCTGGTGTACCTGCCGCCGGGGTACGCCACCTCGTCGCGCCGCTACCCCGTGCTCTACGTGCTGCACGGCTTCGACGCGCCGCTGCAGGCGTTCGAGACGGGGCGCCTCCCCATCCGCGCGATCATGGACTCGCTGGCCGCGGCGGGCCGGGCGCGCCCCATGATCGTGGTGGTGCCCGACGCGCGGAACGCGTACGGCGGGGCCTTCTACACCAACTCGCCCGTGGCGGGGAAGTGGGAGGATTTCGTGGTGCGCGACCTGGTGGCGCACGTGGACCGCCGCTATCGCACCCGCCCCCGCGCCGCCTCCCGCGGCATCGGCGGGCACTCGATGGGCGGCTACGGAGCGCTGCGCCTGGCCGCCCGCCACCCGGACGTGTTCGGGGCCGTGTACGCGGCCAGCCCGTGCTGCTTCGGCCCGCGCGTGATGGACGACCTGGGGCCGCACCACCGCGGCTGGCCGGAGGTGCTGGCGCTCCGGGACCGCGCCGGCATCGCCCGGGCCGGCTTCTACCCGCGCCTGATGCTGGGGATGGCCACGGCCCTGTCGCCCGCCAACGAGCCGCCCTTCGTGGACCTCCCCTTCCGCCGCGGCGCGGACGGCGCTCTGGTCCGCGCGGAGCCGGCGTACTCCCGCTGGACGGCGCAGTCCCCGTCGGCGCTGGTGGCGGAGCACGCCGCGGGTTTCCGGCGCCTGCGCGGCATCCGCTTCGACGTGGGCGTCTCGGACGGCTTCACCCACATCCTCCCCAACCTGCGCGAGCTCTCCGCGGCGCTGGACTCGGCGGGCGTCCGCCACACCTTCCAGCCCTACCCCGGCGACCACGTCAGCGGCCTGGCCCCGCGCTTCGCCTCCGAAGTGATCCCGTTCTTCTCGACGGCGCTGGAGCGGTAGCGCCGCGGCTGTTGCTGGCGAGTAAACTCGCTGCAACGGAAGCACGAAGTCCGCCTGCGCGGACTGGTTGGCGAGATCAGCCGGAAGCGCGCAGTCCCCGCAGGGGGACTTCGTGCAGTTGTTGCGGCGAGTTTACTCGCCACCGACTCAGGCCCAGTTCAGCGGATCGCCGCCCAGCCGGATCTCGAAGACGAGCCCGCGGCCGGCGTGGTCGCGGATGAAGCTCTCCGCGTCCGTCCAGCAGCCGTGCCCCTCGCACACGGTAGCCGAGAAGTCGCCCACGTCGTCGGGCGAGACGCTCTCGCCGGGGCCGACCAGGAACGCGTCTACCTCCACCACCGGCACCCCCGCCTGGGCGGACGCGTTGACCAGTTCCAGCGCGTCGGCCGCTTGCAGCAGGAGGCGCGTCCCGCCGCTGGAGACCGCTCGGCCGGCGAAATCGCGATAAAGAGCATCTGCTTCCATGTATCCCCCTTTGTGAACAGAGGCACAGAGATGATGTAATCTCTGTGCCTCCGTGTCTCCGTGTGAGCCCCGCAGTTCCTCAGCCGCGCGCCATGGAATCCAGGAACTCCTTGTTCCCCTTGGTCTTGCGCATGCGCGTGAGGAGGAAGTCGATGGACTCCGCCGGCGCCATGTCCGAGAGGAAGTTGCGCAGCAGGTAGACGCGCGTGAGCTCCAGCTCGTTGAGGAGCAGGTCTTCGCGGCGCGTGCCGGAGCGGTTGATGTCGATCGCCGGGAAGATGCGCTTGTCCGCGATGTGGCGGTCGAGCACCAGCTCCATGTTGCCGGTTCCCTTGAACTCCTCGAAGATCACCTCGTCCATGCGGCTCCCCGTCTCCACCAGCGCGGTGGCCACGATGGTGAGCGAGCCGCCCTCCTCGATGTTGCGGGCCGCGCCGAAGAAGCGCTTGGGCTTGTGCAGCGCGTTGGCGTCCACGCCGCCGGAAAGGATCTTTCCGGAGTGCGGCACCGTGACGTTGTAGGCGCGGGCCAGGCGGGTGATGGAATCCAGCAGGATCACCACGTCGCGGCCGTGCTCCACCAGGCGCTTGGCCTTCTCCAGCACCATCTCCGCCACCTGCGTGTGCCGGTCGGCCGGCTCGTCGAAGGTGGAGGAGATCACCTCGGCGCGGACGTTCTCCTGCATGTCCGTGACCTCTTCGGGCCGCTCGTCGATGAGCAGCACGATCAGGTGCACCTCCGGGTGGTTCTCGGTGATGGCGTTGGCCATCTTCTGCATCAGGATCGTCTTGCCGGCCTTGGGCGGCGCCACGATCAGCCCGCGCTGCCCCTTGCCCAGCGGCGCGATCAGGTCCATCACGCGCATCGACAGGTCGCCCGAGGGGGCTTCCAGCTTGACGCGCTGGTCCGGGTAGCGGGGGCGCAGGTTGTCGAAGGCGATGCGGTGCTTGGCCTTGTCCGGCTCGTCGCCGTTGACGCGCTCCACCTTGAGGAGCGCCAGGTACCGCTCGCCCTCCTTGGGCGGGCGCACCTGCCCCAGCACCGTGTCGCCGGTGCGCAGGTCGAAGCGCTTGATCTGGCTGGGCGACACGTAGATGTCGTCCGGCCCGTACAGGTAGTTCCAGTCCTGCGAGCGGAGGAAGCCGTACCCCTCGGGGAGCACTTCCAGCACGCCCTCGCCGCGCAGCACCACCTCGGAGTCCAGCAGGTTCTGCTCGATGCGGTAGATAAGGTCCTGCTTGCGGAGCCCCGAATAGTTCGAGATGTTGAGCCCTTCGGCCATCTCGTGCAATTCGGCGATGCTCTTGGATTTTATGGTTGTGATGTCCACGTGGGTCTCCGGATGCGTCAGCAAGTCCCGCGGGTCAGGGGGTGCGATCCCGCCCGATCCGCTGGATGGTGTTCTGGGAGGTATGTACGGGGAGCCAGGAAGGGGGCGGAGTGCGCCCTGGGCTTGCCTGATGGTCTATGGGGGTCAGTGGCCCCAACCTAACGCCCGCTATTTTCACGGTCAAGGGTGCTGTTTTCAGCTCTGACGGAGCTCTGCGCGGCCGTCCGGATGGTGCACGCGGGCGACCGGGAGATCCTGTTCGCCCTGCTTTTACCCGGCCTGGGGCCGGACGATCCAGCGGTGCGCGGCGCCCTGGCCGGCTGGCCCGGCACCTGCTGGGCCGCCCGCGTGGGCGATGGATGGGAGCTGGTGCTGGAGCGCCGCATCCGCCCCGCCCGCCGCGAGCGGTGGTGGCTGCACGCCCTGCTCCTCCTGGGCACCCTCTTCAGCACCTCGCTGGCGGGGGCATCCCTGGCCGGCCGCGACCCGCTGGGGCTCGCCGATCACCGGGTGCTGGGGCTCCCGCTCCCCCTGCCCACCGGCCTCGACGCCGCGGATCTCGCCTCCGGACTCCTCTTTGCGCTTCCGTTGTTGGGCGTGCTGCTCGCGCACGAACTGGGCCACTACGCCGCCGCGCGGCGACACGGGCTGGACGTGTCGCCGCCCTTCTTCATCCCCGCCCCGCACCTGGTCTCGCTGATCGGCACTTTCGGCGCTTTCATCCGCCTGCGCTCGCCCATGCTGCACCGGCGGATGCTGATGGACGTGGGCGCCGCCGGGCCCCTCGCGGGCTTCGTCCTCGCGCTCCCCCTGGCGGCCGTGGGGCTGGCCATGAGCCGCGTGACGGGGCCGCTCCCCCACTTCCCGGGCGAGCCCAGCCTGGTGGTGCTGGAGGGCTTCGGGCTGCGCATGGGCGACTCGCTCCTGTGGATGGCGCTGCGTGCCCTGTTCGCGCCGGGACCGGGGACCCTCCTCCTGGACCCGCTGGCGGTGGCGGGGTGGGTGGGGCTCTTCTTCACGGCGATGAACCTGCTCCCCGTGGCGCAGCTGGACGGCGGGCACATCCTGTACGCGCTGCTGGGGCCGCGCTGGCAGCGGGCGCTGGCGCTCCTCTTCTTCGTCTTCCTGCTGGCCGCGGGAAGGCTGTGGCCGGGGTGGTGGCTGTGGGCCGTGCTGGTGCTGCTGGTGGGGCGCGGGCGCGTGACGCACCCCGCGGTGCTCGACCCGCGCCTCCCCCTCACCCGCGCCCAGCGCCTCGCGGGGTGGGCGTGCGTCGCCATCTTCGTCCTGGCCTTCGTCCCCGTTCCGCTTTCCTGAAAAGCGGGCTCATACGGAGGCACGGAGACACGGAGCGGACCGCTTGACAAACGAGCGCGGCGCGGCGGAGATTCGGGAGCGCCGTTCGCCACCCGACACCCCGGACGCCCCATGGCACGCCACAACCGCGAAGGGGAAGGGGAGGACCAGCACGGCCGCCGCTACCGCATCGGCTACCAGCCGGACTGGTTCCGCCAGATCAAGGTGACGCGCGACCTGGACAACGGCCGCCAGTCCACCAAGACGCTCCTCCGCAACCCGCAGCCGCCGCAGGCCGAGCCCGGCCCCCGCATCCTCACCGAGGTGGAGGCGGCGGAGCTGGGCCTGAGCTTCTCCATCACCCTCCACGACGAGCGCCGCGTGGTCCGCCGCATCACGGTGGAGACGGTGATCCCCGAGGGCGACGAGCGCGGGCAGACCATCTCCTTCGTCGTCTCGCCCGTTCCCGACGAAGAGTAGCTCGCCACCCGGGCGCGCGGATCGCCGCCGCCCACAATCCCTCCTCCCCACGCCTTCCCATGCTCGCCCTGCTGGCCCAGACCGCACCGTCGCCGTGCCCGGACACGCGCATCATGTTCGGCGTGAGCGTGGTGGTGGTGGTGAGCGTGGTGGTGTTCACCGCCGCCGTCATCGTGACCCTGCTGCGTCGCAGCGACCGGCGGCGCGTGGAAGAGGAGAAGGTGGCCGCCATCGGCACCGCCACCGCGCGCATCCTGCACCAGATCAAGAACCCGCTGCAGACGGTGGTGCTGAACGCGGACATCCTGCAGGACGAGCGCATCGTGAGCGACGCGGCCACCCGCCGCGAGGTGTGCGAGGCCATCGTTTCCGAGAGCCAGCGGCTGGTGAGCATGCTGGACGAGCTTTCCGTGTACGCCAGCGGCGCGCGGCGGGCCCTCAACCGGCAGCCCGTGCGCCTGCACGAGCTGGTGGCGCAGGTGGCGAAGCAGGAGGAGCGCGACGCGCGCGAGACGGGCGTGCGGGTGGAGGCGGCGACGTTCGGCGAGGCGGTGGTCTTCGCGGACGCGTACTACCTGCGCCAGGTGTTCGAGAACCTGGTGCGCAACGCCCGCGAGGCCATGTACGACCAGGAAGACCGCCGCCTCTCCATCCGCGTGGAGTCGGCGGGCGGCTCGGCCGAGGTGCGCGTGGCCGACAACGGCCCGGGGATCACGGCCGAGAACCTGGAGCAGATCTTCCAGCCCTTCGTTTCCACCAAGGGAAAGGGGATGGGCCTGGGCCTCGCCATCTGCCGCGAGATCGTGGAGGGCCACGGCGGCCGCCTGGAAGTGGAATCCACCCCTGGCCTGGGCGCCACCTTCATCGTCCGCCTCCCCCTCTTCGACGCATCCGTCCTGGAGCCCAGCCGCCCCCAGGAAGCCTGGGTTTAGAGCGGTTTCTGGCGCAAACGGGTGCACCGCCGCCCCGGCTGCACCATTACGCACCAGCCCATCCCATGCGCCCAGGGTCGTAAGTGTTGTCCGGAAAACCAGTTGCCCGTTTCCACGACGCGGCACGCGCGTTGCCCCGTCGGCGTTGGACCTCTCCCACTCCCCAGGAACCCGGAGACATTCTCATGCGCCGACGTACGTCCGTGCTGGCAGCAACGTTGTTCGCGACGCTCGCGGGCTACGCGACCCCGCCCTCCACCCACGCCGCCGACCGTTCCACCGCGCTCTCCGTCCTGGTGGAGTGCAGCACGGACAGCCGCACCTGCTCCGCCACCGCATCCGGCGGCAGCGGCGGGTACACCTTCGAGTGGTCGTCCAATGTCACCGTGCAGTACGAGGCGGACGACTACAGTTGGGGCGACGTGGATTGCTATGGGTACTGGGGCTGGGTGGGCGCCGGAGTGACCGTCCGCGATGGCAGCGGCGCCATCGCGTCCGGCTCGGGCTCCATCTACTGCACCCCCTGACAGACCAACGAATACACAGAGGCACAGAGATGAAGTTCATCTCTGTGCCTCTGTGTCTCTGTGTGAGCCTGCTTTTTTACTTGGCCCGCAGCACCGGATTGATCTTGACCCGACCCGAGCCCGTGACGGTCACGTTGCGCACCGTGGCGTTGGGATCGAACACCAGCCGCACCGCCGAGGCGCTGTCCGCGCCCACGGTGAAGTTGGCGGCGGTCTTGATCTTACCGCTCGGCACCTCCAGCGGCGCGCGCTGGCCGGCGGCGAAGGTCGCCTGGCCCACGGTGGTCGCCTGCTTGAAGACCACCGAGCCCTCGCTCACCACCAGGCGCACGCGCTTGTAGGTGCCGGGGAGCAGGGTGCCGCGCACGAGCTGCACCCCGCCCGTGGTGTCGGTGGGGAGGCGCAGCAGGTTGATGTTGAGCGGCGTGGGGAGCGTGAGCGTCACCCAGCCACCCTGGCCCTCCTTGGCGCTGTCGGACGCGGTGGTGTCCGCCGACACCGGCGGAAGCGCCTCGACGGAGGTGATGGTCACGTTCAGCGAGTCCACGGCGGCAAGAGAGATCCTGTCCGCCGGGGCGCCCTCCAGCGAGGCGCTCGCCAGCAGCGCGGCGCCGGCGGAGGCGGAGCCGCCCTGGCTCATCAGCACGCGCACGTCGGCGCGGCCGTTGGAGCCGGTGCCGTCGCCGCAGGCGCCGAGCGCGGCCATCGCGAGCAGGGGGAGGATGTACTTCGAATGCATCGTCAGTCTCCGCATGTGTAGAACAGCGTCGTGCCGGGGGAGCCCGGCGGCTTGCTCCCAGAAGCGTCACCTTCGGCGGCCGGACGATCTCCCCGCGGGGAGATTCCTGGCTTTGCGGCCCCGCCTCGCGGCGGGTGTGCCTTTGTCGGGAGCCGGATCGGGGACGGCGCCGCCGCCCCGGTGGTTCGCACATCTGACGGCGATCCCCCGCGCTGCGTCACATCCAACGCCCGCCGCCGGACTGCTACGGGCCTAAGTGCTTGCCACTCCCTGTCCTGGGACTGTCGCGCGCTCCTCGCCGCGGCCCCGGTCCAGCACCTCCAGCACGCGGCCCACCAGCTCCGCGGGGCTGTAGGGCTTGGGGAGGAAGTGGGTGCCGGCGTCAAAGGTCTCGGGGCGGAGCATGGAGTCTTCCGTGAAGCCGGAGGTGAAGACGACCCGGGTGTGCGGATGCGATTCGGCCAGCCGCCTCGCCAGCTCGCGGCCGCCCATCCGCGGCATCACCACGTCCGTCACCAGCAGCTCGATGGGGCCGACGTGGGCCGAGGCCGCCGCCAGCCCATCCTCGCCGTCGCGCGCCTCCAGTACCCGGTAGCCGCTGCGCGCCAGGGCGCGGGAGCCCACCCGCCGCACCGCGGCGTCGTCCTCCACCAGCAGGATGGTGCCGCGCCCTCCCGGCAGGGGCGCCGCGCCCCGGGCGGGCGCGCCGGCTTCGGAGGGTACCGGGGCCGCGCTGGGGAGGAAGATGTCGAAGCGGGTTCCCCGGCCCGGCTCGCTGGTCACCTCGATGAAGCCGCCGCTCTGGCGGACGATGCCGTACACCGTGGCCAGCCCCAGCCCCGTGCCGCGCCCCTCCGCTTTGGTGGTGAAAAAGGGCTCGAACACGCGGCGCAGGGTGTCGGCGTCCATCCCGCACCCCGTGTCGTACACGGAGAGCACCACGTGCGAGCCGGCGGGAAGCTGGAACCCCGCGCGCGCCTCGGGCGCCGCCAGCTCCAGCGCGCCCGTGCGGATCACCATCTGCCCGCCGTCGGGCATGGCGTCGCGGGCGTTGACCGCCAGGTTCAGGATCACCTGCTCCATCTGCGTGGCGTCGGCCTTCACGGCGGGGAGCGCTCCGTGCAGCTTGAGCACCACGTCCACGTCTTCCGCGATCAGCCGGCTCAGCATCTTGTGCATGCCGGACACGACGGCGTCCAGGTCCAGCAGGCGGGGCTGCAGCACCTGCTGGCGGCTGTAGGCCAGCAGCTGCCGCGTGAGGTTGGCCGCCCGCTCCGCGGCGCGCTTGATCTCGTCCAGGTGCTCGCACAGCTCCGCGTCGCCGTCCCGGTCCAGGCCCGCCAGCGACGCGTTGCCGCTGATGACGGTGAGCAGGTTGTTGAAGTCGTGCGCCACCCCGCCCGCCAGCCGCCCCACCGCTTCCATCTTCTGCGCCTGGGCGAGCTGTTCCTGGCTCCTGCGCAGCGCTTCCTCCGCCTCCCGCCGCTCCGTGATGTCGCGCATGATGCCGGTGGCGAAGCGGCGCCCCCCGGCCTCCCACAGCGCCAGCGACAGCTCCAGGGGAAACTCGGTTCCGTCGCGGCGCACCCCCGCCACCTCCAGCACCGGCCGCTGGAGAGACGACGCGCCCGCCTGCGCCACGCGGCGGTGGCCCTCGTGGAACGGCTGTGGAATCACCATCTCCAGCGGCTGGTCCAGCGCCTCCTCCTCGCGGTACCCGAACACCGCCTCGGCCCCGCGATTCCAGGAGACGATGCGGTTTTCCGAGTCGATGGTGACGATGCCGTCCGCCGCGGACTGGGTGACGGAGCGGAACTTGAGCTCGGAGGCCCGCAGCGCCTCTTCCGCCTGCTTGCGCGCGGTGATGTCGCGGTTGATGGAGAGGATGGCCGTCCCCCCGCGATAGGGGATGGTGGTGGCGGTGACCTCCACGTGCAGCCGGGCCCCGCCGGCGGCGCGCTGCAGCAGCTCGAACTGCCGCGGCACCCCGGGCACCAGCGTCTAGGCCACCCGGCGCCGCCCGTCCGCCACGTCGCACGAAACGGCTTCCATGGACATCCCCACGAACCGCTCGCGCGGGAACCCGTACAGCTCGCACGCGCGGGGGTTGGCGTCCAGCACCCGCTCGTCCGCCGGGTCCAGGATGACGATGGCGTCGTGCGCGTTCTCGAACAGGCCGCGGTAGTCGCGCTCGCTCTGGCGCAGCGCCTCCTGGGCGGCGCTCTGGCCCGCCAGCAGCGCGATGTTGCGGAGCGGGGTCGCGGCCAGCGCGGCCAGCGCCTCCAGCACCTCCACGTCGTTCTCGTCGTACAGGTCGGGGGTGTAGCTCTGCACCGTGAGCAGCCCGAGCACCTCGTCGCCGCTCTCGATGGGGGTGCGGATGCTGGATTCCGACCGGCGGCCCGTGCCGCACGCGTGGGCGCCCCCCGCGGCGAGGTCGCCCGAACGGCGGGTGAGCAGGGGGCGCCGCTCGCGGATCACCCGTTCCCCGGGGGTGCCCCGCAGCGGGACCACGGACGGCGCGGCGTACACCCCCGCGTCGTCGCCGCCCAGGAATTCCAGGCTCTCGCCGTCCGCGCTCAGCAGCGCGAAGGTGAAGGTGTCGAACGGCAGGACGCGGCGGGCGGCGTCCAGCAGCACGTCGCGCAGCCCGGCGGACGACCGGGCGCCGATGGTGGCCGCGGCGGCGGCGGCCACCGCGCGCATGCGCTCGGCCATCTTCTGCGCCTGGCGCTCGTTGGCGCGCACCGTCTCCTCCGCTTCCTTGCGGGCGGTGACGTCTTCCGCCACGCCCAGCACCCGCACCAGCGCCCCCGACGCGTCCCACAGCGGAAAGCCGCGGTCGCGGATCCAGCGGATCTCGCCGTCCGGGCGCACGATGCGGTACTCGATCTCGCTGCCGTCCCGGCTGGGCGCGTCGAGCGCGCCGCGCACGCGCGCACGGTCGTCCGGGTGCACGGCTTCCATGAACAGGCCCGGGTCGGCCAGCAGCGCCGCGGGGGTGAGGCCCCACACCCGCTCCAGCGCGGGGCTCACGTACAGCAGCCGGCCCTCGGGGGGCGACATGATCCAGAACACTTCCCGGATGTTCTCGGCCAGCTCGCGGAAGCGCTCCTCGCTGGCGCGCAGGGCGTCCGAGGCGGCGCGCTGCGCCGTGACGTCGCTGATGAGCGCCACCCCGCCCGTGACCTCGCCGGCCGGGCTGTACAGCGGCGCCGCCGAGATGCTCACGTCCACCAGCGACCCGTCCTTGCGGAGCCGCTTCGTCTCGGCCGCCATCCCCCCCGTGGCGTCTCCGGGGAGCTCCAGGATCTGGTCCAGCACGCTGGGCTCGCCGCGGGGGACGATCCGGTTCACCTCGCCCACCGCCTCGGCCGCGCTCCACCCGAAGATGCGCTCCGCCGCGGGGTTCCACACCGTCACGCGCCGGTGGGTGTCCATGGCGACCACCGCCAGCGGCGACGCCTGGATCACCGCGTCCACCATGCGGTTGGCCGAGCGCAGCCGGTGCTCCGCCTCCTTGCGCTCGGTGATGTCCTGGCACGTCCCGGTGAGCCCGCGCGGGGTGCCGTCCACCTCCGTCACCACCCGTCCCTGGCTGTGGAGGACGCGCACCTCGCCCCCGGGGCGCACGATGCGCGCTTCGAAGGCAAAGGTGCCGCCGCCCTCCAGCGCGCCGCGCACCCGGTCGGCCGTGTCCTCCCGGTCCTCGGGGTGCACCTGCGCCAGGAAAGCTTCCAGCGTGGGGGCGAAGGACTCCGGCTCCACGCCGTAGATGCGGTACATCTCCTGGGACCACGCCATCTCGCCCGTGCGCGAGTCCCACTCCCAGCTTCCCACGTGGGCGATCCGCTGCGCCTCGGCAAGCTGGTGCTCGCGGCGCCGCAGCGCCTCGTCCGCCCGTCGGCGCGCGGTGACGTCGCGGAAGTACACGGAAAGCCCGTGGGCGGAAGGGTACACGTGCACCTCCAGCCACAGGCCCAGCGACGGGTGCAGCTCCTCCACCTCCACCGTGGCCTGCTCGGCCATGGCGCGGCGGCACGCCCGCTCCAGCGCCGAGTCCGCGGCGTCGGGGATCAGGTCCCGCAGCGTCCCCCCCAGCATCGCCTCGCGCGGGCGGCGCAGGAGCTGCTCGGCGGCGCGGTTGGCGTAGGTGCAGGACCCTTCGGTGTCGAAAGCCAGGAACCCGTCGGTGATCCGCTCCAGGATGCGGGCCGACTCGGTGCGAGCGCGGCGGTCCACGCGCGCGGCGAAGAGGGCCAGGAGCAGGAGCCCGCCCGTGCCCACGGCCACCGCCGCCGCGAGCGGCGTGGTGCCCAGGATCATCCCCCGGCCGTCGGCCGCCACCGAGCCCGGCAGGGCGAAGTGCGCGGCGGACATCCCCGTGAAGTGCATCCCCGAGATCGCCCCGCCCATCACCAGCGTGCTCAGCACCCGCGGCCACAGGGGCGCCCGGGCGCCGGTGTCGCGCAGGCGGAAGGCCAGCCAGAGCGCGGCCAGCGAGGCGCCCACCGCCACCCCGAGCGAGAGGAGCACGCGGCCGGCGTCGTAGTGCACCCGGGCACCGGTCACCAGCCCCGCCATCCCGATGTAGTGCATCCCGGCGATGCCGCCCCCCATCAGCACCGCCGCGGCCGCCAGGCGCCCGCGCCCCAGCGTGCGGCGGCTGGACGCGTACAGCGCCAGCACCGACGCGCCGATCGCCACCGCCAGCGAAAGGACGACGCTGGAAACGGCGTGCGCGATGGGAACCGGGAGCCGCACGGCCAGCATCGCCACGAAGTGCATGCTCCAGATCCCCGTGCCCATCGCCACTCCGCCGCCCAGCAGCCAGAGCCGGCGCGCCCGGCCGTGCGTGGCCGCCACGCGCCCGGTGAGCACCAGCGCGGAGTACGCGGCCACCATCGAGATGGCCACGGAAAGGAACACCAGCGCGGGAGAGTGCGTCAGCGTCATGCGCCCGGGCTCTGGACGGAGAGCGGAGGGACGCCGGCGGCCCGTAGGCCATTGCATACCGCCACGGTGGTTGCCGAACGCGGGACTTCTTTATATGACATAGATTTGGCGGATAAACGGGTGGGGCGGGTGCGGGAGGGCGGGAGGCCAGGTAAACAGCCACATTCGGCCCTCCCGCGCGGCGGGACCGGCCGAACGCACGGGCGCCGCCGTGATGCAAGCGTGCAGGTACGAGACCACGCGGGGAAAGCAAAACGGCACGGAGATGAGCTCATCCCCGTGCCGCGATCCGCCCCCGTGCTCCGGATCAGTCTTCGTCCTCGCCCAGCATCATGCGGCGGTAGCTGTCGTAGCGGCTCGCGTTCAGCTCGCCGGAGTCCGCGGCCGCGCGCACGGCGCACCCGGGCTCGTGGATGTGCGTGCACGACGAGAAGCGGCAGTCGTCGATGAGGGCGGCGAACTCGGGGAAGTAGAAGTGGAGCTGGTCCAGGTCGACCTCCCATAGCCCCACCTCGCGCAGCCCCGGCGTGTCCGCCACGTAGCCGCCGCACTCCAGCGGGATGAGCTGCGCCGAAACGGTGGTGTGCCGCCCCTTGTTCACCGCCTCGCTCACGGCCGACACGCGCAGCCCCAGCCCCGGCTGCACCACGTTGAGCAGGCTGCTCTTCCCCACCCCCGACGGCCTGGCGAGCGCCGACACCCGCCCGCAGATGGCGTCGCGCAGCGCATCCACCCCCACGCCCTGCCTGGCGGCCGTGTAGATCACCCGGTACCCCGCCCTCTCGTACGGCGCGAAGAGGGCGCGCGCGGCGGGCTCCCCCTCCACGTCCGTCTTGTTGACGACGATGAGGGGGCGCAGCTCGGCGGCCTCGGCGATCACCAGGAAGCGGTCCAGCATGCGCAGGTGCGGGTCCGGCCGGGCGGCGGCGAAGACGATGAGCACCTGGTCCACGTTGGCCACGATGACCTTGGCGCGCGGCGCCTTGCCGGGCGCGCGCCGGGCGAGCACGGAGCGGCGGTCGTGAACGCGCTCGATGGTCCACGCTTCGCCGCCGGAGCCGGAGCCGCGCCCCAGGTCCACGACGTCGCCCACCACCACCTTGTCGCCGGTGCGCTCTTCCCGCTTGAGCCGCCCCCGCAGCGACGCCTCCACCGTCCCCTCGGGCGTCTCGATCTCGTACACCCCGCCCTGCGCCAGGAGGACGGTGCCGGTGAGTGTGGGCAAGCTCCTCTGTGTCTCTGTGCCTCTGTGTGAGTTCGCCGTTTCGGTCAAGCGGCGGCGAACGAGGCCAGCGCTTCGCCCATCTCGCCCTCGCGCAGGCGCTTGAGGGCGCGGTCGCGGAGCTGGCGGATGCGCTCGCGGGTCACGCCCAGGATGTCGCCGATCTCCTCCAGCGTGTGCTCGCGGCCGCCCTCCAGGCCGAAGTACAGCTTGAGGACCTTGGCGTCGCGCGGCTGAAGGGTGTTCAGCGCCCGGTCGATCCGCTCGGAGAGGAGGCGCTCCTCCACCTCGTCCTCCGTCATGATCGCCTCGTCGGCGATGAAGCGGTCCATCAGCTGGCTGTCGTCCGAGTCGCCGATGGGGGCGTCCAGGCGGATCTCGGCGGCGTTCAGCGTCTGCAGGCTCTCCACGATCTCCGGCGACAGGCCGGTGGCCTCGCTCAGCTCCTGCGGCGTGGGGTCGCGGCGAAGCTCCTGCTTGAGGCGCTCGCGCTCGCGGAAGATCTTCGCCAGGTCCGACGCGCGGTTGAGCGGCACGCGCACCGAGCGGCCCTGGTTGGCCAGCGCCGAAAGGATCGCCTGCCGGATCCACCACACGGCGTAGGAGATGAACTTCACCCCCTGGTCCGGATCGAACTTGCGGGCGGCCGTGACCAGGCCGACGTTCCCCTCCTGGATCAGGTCCGAGAGGGAGACGCCGCGGTTCTGGTACTTCTTGGCCACCGAGATGACGAAGCGCAGGTTGGCGCGCACCAGCTCGTTGACCGCGTCCTCGTCACCCGCGCGCGCGCGGCGGCCCAGCTCGATCTCCTGGGCCGAGTTCAGCAGGGCGTGGGTGCTGACCTCCTTGAGGTACTGGTCCAGGCTGGACTGGTCCTCGTTGGCCACGCCGAAGCCGGCGTCGGCCCCGCCGCCCTTCTTCCGCCGCCGGGGTGTGGTGGGGGTCGTGCTCTTACGCGCTGTCGCCATATTTGGATTCCGTCGCTTTCGCTCGTTCCGGAGCCGTTTTCCGTTGCCGTGCCAACCTCGCGAGCCCTGCAAAAGCTCTGCCCGAAGCAAAATGAACCGCCCGGCGCTGGGCGGCGTCCGGGCGGGCCTCGGGGGGTGCAAACGTAGCGGGAGCCTGCCCGGGCGTCAATGGAGTACCTTGGGCTTCGAGGATGGTTCCAACAGAGGGGCTCACACAGAGACACGGAGGCACAGATAACTTCATCTCTGTGCCTCCGTGTCTCTGTGTGACATTATTTTTTTCGCTTGCTCCGCGCGAGCCGGTCGTCGCGGCGGAGCTGGGCGGCTTCGAAGCGGCGCTTCTCCTCGTCCGTCTCGGCGAGCACGGGGGGGACGGCGGTGGGGCGGCCGCGGTCGTCCAGGGCCACGAAGGTGGCGTAGCAGGTGTTGGTGTGGCGCTCCTCGCCCGTCACCGGGTTCTGGGCCAGCACCTTGACGCCCACTTCCATGCTGGTGCGCCCCGTGAAGTTGACCGACGCGTGCGCCACCACCAGCTCGCCGATGTAGATGGGCTCGTTGAACTCCACGCTGTCGAAGCTCTTGGTGACCACCGGCCGCCCCGCGTGCTTCATGGCGCAGAACGCCGCCGCGCGGTCGATGAACCCCAGCAGCACCCCGCCGAACAGCGTCCCCGCCACGTTCTGACTCTGCGGCTCCGCCAGGTCCGCGAAGGTCACCTGCGACAGCCGCACCGCCCGCGCCACCGTGGGGTCCGGCGCGGGCCCCTGCATGTAGATCTCGACCGGCCTGATTCTCTGTTGCAAAGCTCCGTATCCTCGCTCTAAAAAAGATAAGAACGCCCCGGAGGGTCGCTCGCTGGTTCTTGGATAGCCGACGCGGCAAGATGGCGTCCGCCGCGGGGGGCGCAAGGGGGAGGCCCTCACCCCCCCGACCCCCCTCCCCCAAACTGCTGGGGGAGGGGGGCGCACTCCAGCCGTCCAGCCGCGCCCGGAACTGACCTCACACAGAGACACAGAGGCACAGAGAACATCTCATCTCTGTGCCTCTGTGTCTCTGTGTGAGACTTGTTTTACCAGGTCAGCACGATCTTGCCGAAGGAGTCGTTCTGCTCCATCTGCTCGTGCGCTTTGCGGATGTCGGCGAAGGAGTAGACGGAATCTATGACCGGGCGGATGCGGCCGGAGGAGACGAGGGGAAGAACGGCGCCCGAGAACTCGCGGGCGAGGGCGATCTTCTCCTCCAGCGGGCGCGAGCGCAGCACCGTGCCGAACAGGTGGATGCGGCGGCGGAGGAGGAGGCCCAGGTCGATCTCGGCCTTGGCGCCGGCGGTGGTGCCCACGACCACGGCGCGGCCCCGCACGGCCAGCACGCGGAGCGACGCCTCCAGCAGCTTTCCGCCCACGAGGTCCACCAGCGCGTGCACGCCGCTGCCGTAGGTGGCCTGGTTCACGGCCTCGGCCAGGTCTTCCTTGCTCGTGTCCACCCCCGTCTCCAGCCCCAGCTCGCGGGCGCGCTCCAGCTTGGCGGCCGTGCGCGAGGTGCCGATCACCTCGGCGCCCGCGGCGCGGGCGAGCTGCAGCGCCGCCGTGCCCACGCCGCTCCCCACGGCGTGGATCAGCACGCGCTCGCCCACCTTCACGTCGAGCTGGCGGAAGAGGGCGTCGTAGGCGGTGAGGAAGGCTTCGGGAACGGCGGCGGCCTCCTCCCACCCCAGGTTCTGCGGGATGCGGATCCCCTCGCGCTCGTGGACCACCACGTACTCGGAGTGCCCGCCTCCGCCCACGATCCCCATCACCCGGTTCCCCACGGCCCACAGCCCCGCGCCGGCGCCCACCGCGTCCACCTCGCCCGCGTACTCCAGGCCGCCGATGTCGGCGGGGGCGCCGGGAGGGGCGGGGTACATGCCGCGCCGCTGCAGCAGGTCCGCGCGGTTCATGGCCGACGTGTGCACCCGCACCCGGATCTCGCCCGGCCCCGGCTCGGGCACGGGCCGGTCTTCCTGCACCAGCACTTCCGGACCGCCGGGGCGGGTGATGACGATCGCTTTCATCCTCTCCCTGTGCCGCTGTGTGGGACCGCCGCTCACCTCCCGGCCTGCCCCCTGAAAAACGCCTCGATCCCGCGCAGGTGCGCCGACGCGAGCTGGTCCACGAACGCCGGGTCGCGCAGGGCGTTCTCCTCCTCCGGGATCGGCATGAAGAGCGATTCCGTGAGCGCGGTGGGGAGCCAGGTGGGGCGCACCATCGCCAGGTTCTCGCGCAGCGCGCCGCGGTTGGGAAGGCGCGTCACCCCGCCGATCTCCCGCGCCAGCGTCTGCGCCAGCGGGAGGCTGAAGGGGTGGAAATGGTACACCGCCGTGTGGAAGGCGCGGAACGGGTTCTGGGCCTCGCCGAAGGCGTTGTTGTGCACCGACACCAGGAGCTCCGCATTGGACCCCACCGCCAGCGACGAACGCCCGCGCAGGTCCTCGGAGGCGTTGTTGCTGAACGGCGCCTGGGGCCCGGTGCGCGTGAGGATCACCTCGGCCCCGGCGGCGCGCAGCTTCTGGGCGAGGGGGAGGGAGATGGCCAGGTTCGCCTCGGCCTCAGTCAGGCCCGTGGGGCCCACAGTGCCCGCCGGCGGGTGGCCGGGGTCGATCACGATGCGCCGTCCCCGCAGCGGGTTGGCCGCGTCGATGGCCGGCGCGCGGCGCAGGCGCACCACCAGGTCCCCGTTCGGCGCGTAGAACGCCTTGTATCCCCACGGCGCGCGCGCCACCGACAGCCGCACGCGAGCCGTCGCCGGCCCGGTGGCTTCCTGCCCGACCCCGGTCAGCATGGCGTCGCGCTGCACCGCGTCGGCCGCCTGCGCCGTCACGCCGTACAGAGTCACCGTCCACGCGCCCTCGCCCGGCTCCACCAGGAAGGGCGCGCGCTGCGCGGGGATGCGCACGTCCACCCACCCCGCGGCGGGCGCGACGGCGATCGGTCCCAGCGCGGCCGGACCGGCGGGCGCGGCGGCCGTGTCGGCCATCGTCACGGCGCTGGCGTCGATCCAGGCGGCGGTCCCCGCGTCGAGCTGCACGCGGTACTGGCTGCCGCGGCGCTCGGCCAGCGACAGGCGGGTGCCGCGCGGGAAGAACCAGCGGTACGCGCCGCCGGGCGTTGGGCGAGCGTACACCGCATCCGAGCCTGTCGCCAGCGTGTCCGCCCCGCCCGTCACCCGCGCCGCGCGCGCGGTGGCGAAGACGGCGTTCGGCGTCCGCGCGGCGGTGTCCGCCTCCGCTGGGGCGGCGGGGCGATACGAAATGGTGCGGTCGGCCACCTGCCCGTTCTTGTACGCGCGCAGCACCCACGACCCGCTGGACGGCACCGGCATGAAGGCGATGAACGCCCCGTTGGGCGCCACCGGCACCGGCGTACCGTTGATGGTGAGCGCCGCTCCGCCCGTCCCCACCGTGCCGTAGATGAAGGTGGAATCCCCCCGCGGGCGCGCCGCGTCCGTCCCGGGCTGAACCACCCGGATGGCGAGCGGACCCTCCACCCGCTGGATGGGCGGCAGGCCCGCGGTGAGGGGCACGTATTCAAGCGGCACCGGGGCTCCGCCCGCGCCGGGGCGGGGCGACGGGCCGGTGCCGGCACCGCCTCCCGCACCCGGCGTGCAGGCGGCCAGGAGGAGGAAGACGGCGGACGATCTCAGGGACGCAGAGCGGGTCAACACGAGCTCCTATGGATGCCGGCGGATCGCGGGGCGGCCGGTGGGCACGCCGGGCGGAACGGCTGCGCGCGCGGCCGGAAAAAGGGGCCGCGGGGCAGCCAGGCGGGCCGGTGCAAAGGACGCGCCGGGGCCCTCGCGCCCGCGGCAAACGGTTTGCATACACAGATGCCGCCGGATACCGTTTCGCACCCCGTCAGAACGCCCGTCTCCACCCCGCCCGCACCCCACTCTCCGGGTGCCGGTGCCCATTCCACCCATCGCTGTAAACGAGGACGCTCCATGCACGCGCAACGCACCGTACCCTTTACCCTCGCCGCGCTCCTGGCGCTCGCCGCCTGCTCGGACCGGCCCGATCCCGTGTCGCCGGAAGCGGCGGCGCCGGTGGCCGCGCGCACCGCGGACGGCCAGCCGATCCCCACCCGCGCGCAGGAGCGCCCGGGCACCTGGGTGGAGCGGACCGACGAGCAGCTCTGGGCCGCCATCTCTGCGGCGGGGGGCAACGCGGCGGTGGGGCTGAAGTCGCCGGGCGGGCCGCGCGGCGTGTGGCGCGGGCGGGTGCTGGTCGGGCGCAGCGAGTGGGCGCAGGGGCGCGCGGCCGTGCTGGCGCAGCGCGGCGTGTCGCTGGTGCGCGCGGACGACCTCCTCCCCAACGTCGAGGTGACGCTGGACGGGCCGGAGTCGCTGGCCGCCCTCCGCCGCCTCCCCTTCGTCGATTACGTGGAGCCGACGATGGTGGACGACGGGATGCAGGACTTCGCCAGCGTGGGCGGGTGCGGATACGGGAGCGCGTGGACGGGCGACCGGCAGTACACCGCCTCCGGCGACGTCTACTCGCAGAAGCTGGCCGGGATGCGCATCCCGGACGCGTGGACGCTCAGCAGCGGCGCGGGCGTCACCATCGGCCTCACGGACACGGGGATCTCGTCCGGCCAGGGCCAGTTCACCAGCACCTTCGCCACGGGCGAGAGCACGGGCCGCACGCTCAAGCTGCTCAAGGTCTCGTCGCAGAGCAGCGTGTACGACAGCTGCGGCCACGGCACGCGCATGGCGGGGATCATTGCCGCGCCGCGTGACGGGCGCAGCGTGGGCGGCATCGCCTACCGCTCCAACTTCGTGAGCGTGCGCCACGGCGACGGTGTGGCCGCCGTCAGCAGCGGCGACGCCAAGTACGGCGTGCGCGCCGCCGCGCAGAACGGGGCGCGCATCATGGTGATGGCGTGGGAGTCGCTGAACTGGTACTGGCAGGTGTCGGACGAGATCGAGTACTGGCACTACGGCTCGCCGATCCTCTTCTTCGGCGCGGCGGGCACCAGCGGGTGCGGCGACGGCATCCTGGACAGCAACGTCGTCTTCCCCGCTGACATGCCCGAGGTAGTCGCGGTCACGGGCGTCACCTACCCCGGCGGCGGCATCCCCTGCGGCATCCACCGCGGCAGCGACGTGGAGCTGACGGCCTACCTGGACATCCCCAGCACCGGCCAGTACACGGGCGACGTCGTCGGAATGGGCGGCAGCTCCAACGCCACCGCCGTCGCCGGCTCGGTGGCCGCCCTCGTCTGGTCGCGCAACCCGGGCCTCACCCGCGACGGCCTCCGGGCGCGCCTCCACCAGACGGCGCAGTACTATCCGTCGCGCCACTCGGAGCAGGGCTACGGGCTGATCAACGCGTACCGCGCGGTGGCGGGGAACTGATAGGGGACAGGGGATAGGGGACAGGGAACAGCGAGCAAAAGCCCGCCGCGCCGCGCCTGGTTGCTGTCCCCTGTCCCCTGTCCCCTGTCCCCTGCAGTCAAAGCTCGATATCCCCGCCCCCGTCGCCGCCCTTCAAACGCGCGAGCTGCTGGCGCGATGAGTCCAGCGCGGCGCGGGTGGCGGCGCGGTCTATGCGGAGGCGGAGCGTGACGGAGCCGCGGGATTCCTTGCGGTCGACGGCCACCACGTCTCCCTCACGCGTCCCGTCGGGGAGGAGCCAGGCGGGGACGTGGGTCATTCTCCCCTCCTCGTCCTGCACGGACGCGATACCTTCCTCGATGCTGTCCACCGTCCAGGTGCGGTTCATGGACTCCTCTCGCGATGCGTTCGTCGGGCCGGAAGCCGGGGCTGGATAGCTAGGTCCCGCGCCGCCCGACCGCAAGCGATGCAGGGGCCGGAACTTTAGGGCGCATTCTGGTTATGTACGCAGCACGCACTCTTCCGCCCGCGGCACCCGCCATGACCGTCGTCACGCCCCTCTCCTCCCGCGCCTCCGGCTCCTCCCGCCGGCCCCGCGTTCCGCCCGCCATCATCCGCGGCAGCGAAGCACTCCCCGCGCTCCACGTGGTCGACGAGGTCGCAGGCGACCTGGGCGTGGTGCTCTGGCGCAGCGTGCGCAACGTCCTCCTGTGGGCACACACGCCGCCCGAGCGGCGCACCATGCTCTTCGACTCCGGCGCGGCAGCCGCCCGCGCGGCGGAGCTGGGGCGCGTCAGGCCGGACGCGGAGCTGCTGGCGCCCCTCTCCGTGGTGGTGGCGCTGCTGGAGAAGCCCGAGCGGGTGGAGGTGGCGCGCCTGGTGAACGCCTGCCGCCGCGTGGCGTCGTGGGCCGAGGGCGAGGGGGCGATGGGGACCGCGCTGGAGTTCATGCAGGCGGCCGCGCTGGTGTCGGGCGACGACGCGTCGCTGGCCGTGGCCGTGGGGCGCCTCGCGCGGCGGCGGGCGGAGTACGACCGGGCGGAGAGCTGGTACCTGCGCTCCATCGTGCTGGGGCGGCAGCGCGGCGACTGGCGCTCGCACTCGCTGGGGTACCTGGGCTTGGGCAACGTGCACCTGCAGAAGGGCAACTTCCCCGCGGCGCGCCGCATGCTGCGCCGCGCGCTGGGCGCCGCCACCCGGCGCGGCGTGGGCGAGGTGCGCGGGATGGCGTGCCACGACCTCTTCGCCTGCGAGGTGGAGACGGGGGCCGGGCTGGAGGCGAGCGCCCTGGCCGTGGACGCGGTGCGCGCCTACGGGCCCGGGGACCGGCGGGTCCCCCGGCTCGCGTACGACGTGGCCTACCACTGGGTGCTCCTCGGCCACTTCGGCCCCGCGTTGCGCGTGGCGGAGCTGCTGGCCGTGCACCCCGAGTTCGACAGCGTCGCGGAAAAGGTGCTGGTGCTGGGGCTGGCCGCGCGCGCGGCGGGCGGCGTGGGCGACCGTGCCGCCTTCGCCCGCGCCCGGGAGGAGCTGGACCCCCTTCTCGCGCGGTACGAGCGCGTTCAGGGCGACGATGCGGCGCGGGAGAACGCCTCGGGCGCGATGCTGGGCGTGGCCTACGGGGCGAGCAGCCTCGGCGACCGCTACCTCGCGATCTCCTGCGCCGAGCGGGGGCTCGCCCTGGCCATGTCGCGCGGGCAGGGGCGCGTGGTGAT
>CADCTW010000135.1 GCA_902805735.1 uncultured Gemmatimonadota bacterium
GGCGGTCGGGGTGGCGTTGCGGAGCCGCGACGCGCCGCAGCGGGACGCCGCCCCGCCCCCGCCGGCGAGCCGGGTGACGGCGGCGCCTTCGGTGGCCGTGCTGCCCTTCGCCAACACCAGCGGCGACCCGGCGGACGCGCACGTCAGCGACGGATTGACCGACGAGCTGATCGGGGCCCTGGGCAGAGTGGGCGGGCTGAGGGTGGTGGGACGCACCTCGGTCTTCGCGCTGCGGGATCGCGGTCTCGACGTGCGGACCATCGGCGACACGTTGCGCGTGGCGGCGGTGCTGGAGGGAAGCGTACGCCGCGCCGGCGGGCGCCTGAAGGTGGGGGCGCAGCTGGTTCGCGCGCACGACGGTGTGGTCGTGTGGTCGGAGAGCTACGACCGCGGGGTGGAGGATGTCTTCGCGCTCCGGGAGGAGATCACGCGCGCCATCGTCACGGCGCTCCGGGTCCGGCCCCCCGCAGACGCGGAGCTGGCGAGGCGGCAGCCGGCGGACCCGGCCGCGTACGACCTGTACCTGCGAGGGCGGCACATCTTCCACACCCGGGTGTCGCGTGAGGGAGTCGAACGGGCCGCGCATTACTTTCAGCGCGCGATCGAGCGGGACCCACGCTATGCCCCGGCGTACGCGGGCCTCTCCGACGCGCATGCCCGGCTCGCCGTCTTCGGCTACGGCAGGCCCGCGGAGGAGCTCCCGCGCGCCCGGGCCGCCGCCCGTCGGGCGCTGGAGCTCGACAGCACGCTCGCCGAAGCCCACGCGGCGCTCGCCCACACTTTGCTCGTGTACGAGTTCGACTGGGCGGGAGCGGAACGGGGCTTCCGGCGCGCGCTCGCTCTGGACCCGGGGTATGCCTTCGCCCGCGTTCCATTCGCCATCGCCCTCTCCAGCCAGGGGCGCTTCCCCGAGGCCATCGCGCAGCTGGACACGGCTCGCGCCCTCGATCCGCTCGCGGCGCCCGTCAGCAACGTAATGGGCCGCGTCTACGTCGCCGCGGGAAAGCCGGACTCGGCGATCCTGCATCTCGCGGCCGCGCTCGAGCTGGTGCCCGACCTGGACCTCGCGGATCAGCAGATGGGATACGCGTACCTTCAGAAGGGGATGGCCCGGGAGGCGATCGCGGCCTTTGAGAAAGCGGCGGCCCGCCGAGGGGTGCGCGACTCCGCGCACCTGGCGTACGCCTACGCCGTCACGGGCCGTCGCGAAGAGGCCACCCGGATCGTGGGCACGCTCCTTGGATCGTCCGGGCACCGCTACCTGCCGCCGTATCACGTCGCCGTCGCCCTCGCGGGAGTGGGCGATCGCGATGCGGCGTTCCGGTGGCTGGACCGTGCGTATCAGGAGAGGGGATCGTTCATGGTCGGCGTGCGCACGGAGCCCGGCTTCGCCACACTCCGATCCGATCCGCGCTGGCCGCTCCTGCTGCGCAGGATGGGGCTAGACCCACAGCCGGGGCGCAATGATCGGCCGCAGCGCACTCGCAACATCGCGTCCGAGTGAGCGAACAGGGGCCTCGCAGCTCGGACCCGTGCGAACCCTCCCTGACCGACGAGCCCGACCGGAACTCGTCCCAAGGGTGAAGAGCGGCACTGCACGCGACTGCGACGTACTGGAAGAACGTCACATCCCCCCGGACCAAAATCCTGAGCAGGACAGGTGGTGGGTTATCATTCCCGCTGTTTGGGCGCCGCGTGCGCGTCTTCGATAAACCCGATCCTCTGTCGGAGACGCACGCCAGCTCGGCTGATTCGGGGCCGTTCCCCGTAGGAACGGCCCCGATCCAGCCTTGTCATATATCAGACGTACCGACGGCCGCCTCTCCTCCCCCGGGCGTACAACTGCGGCGCCGTGCCGCGTCCGCCACGCAGAACGTGCACCCGTCTAGGCCAGGGCTGCACGAACCAGCCCGCAAACTGCACAGAAGAGGGAGTACGAGGCGCTGAAGCTGTGCCACGGGGCCATGCCCCCGAGGACCGTTGCTGGACGAGATCGCGATCTACCACGCGCGCTTGGTCTTCGCCGGCACGAGCCCACGGGAAGCAGATCCACGACTGTCCAGTAGTCCGCTGGGCGGAAGGGGAACCGGCCGCCCGGGACGGCTGATGCAGACTTGATGGTTCCTCAGTGCAGTTTCGATGCAGGATATGATGGTTCAATGCGGGGGTAATGATTCCCTACACATTTTGTAGGGACCGATTCAATCGTGCACCGCGGCTTTCGCATTTGCTGGGGTTCCAGTGCCGCGAACCACCTATCGTGCACCAATCCAAACCACTCTATCGTGCACTTTCCTCAAAACGGTCGTCTCGGATCGTCCCTGTCGAAGACGCGGTCGGGATTCCCTGGCGGGTAGCTTACCAACGCGTGCGACTGCGTTTTGCCCGTACTAACAGAGAGAAGACCGACCTCCAGAGCTGAGGTGCAGCTCCATCCGTTGGACTTCATCTTCAGCGATCATCTTGCCGTGCTTCGCCTCCATCTCGGCGGTGAGCTTGGAATACACGGTGGGCGGCAGCGCGCGAAAGGTGGCACTTGCGGAGGGGGCATCCAAGAGGTAGCGGAGCACCGTGCTTCCATCGGTACCATCGGCGTCATCGAAAAAGACGGCCCAGAAGCCGGACTACCCAGCGGCTCCCCCGATAAATCCAGCGCGCGACGAGGAACACCTGGGACCCGACCCCCACCAGCCCCCCCAGCGCGATCACCAGGAACATCAGTCCGAATACGCCAAATACGATTGCGGCGATCGGACGTCCCGCGGTGAACAACTCGTATGTGGTTCCGAGGCAGGAATAGCCGAACACCCCGAACAGACAGGCTATGGGTGCGGACATGAGGAAGAATCCCCAGTCCTTGTCGCTCATCCCGCGCAGGAATTCTTCGGGAGACGCGGCTGCCACGCGTGGGGTGTGCTCCTTCGCGCGGACCATGGCGGTCGCCCGGCGGACGTACTCCGCGTCCAGCCCCACCTGATGCGCGATGCGGTGCACCTCGTCTTCTGAGATGGTATCGCCGTGCTTCGCCTGCATTTCGGCAGCGAGCTTGAAGATCTCGCGGGCCGCGTCACCCGTCAGGCGGCTCATAAGTCCCTCGCGGAATGGATCGGACGGAGAGCAGATGCTTTCTGCGCTCTTCGGCGGCGCGGCGCAGCTCACGGTTCTAACGCTCCAGCTCCATCAGCCGTGTGCGCTCCTGCGTCGAAGGGCTGGGCCGCTCGCCCGCGTCTCGCTCTGCCGTACCCAGCTGCGCGGCGTTTCACCCGAGCCGCCGATCTTCCAGGCGATGAACTGGATGGCGGCCCACGCGAGGGGTACTCCTCCGTGTGCTCGCGTAGTATCTGGGCCGCCCGTTCCCGCACCTCGGCGGAGTACGCCTTCGGCTTGATTATGCCTCCAACCTCTCAAAAGTTGGAGCCTCTGGCAATCCCGGCGCGCGGTTCGATGTGTCACATCCGGACGACCTGTCGACCGCGCCACAACCAGGCGGGTTCATGACAACCCGGCCTCACGCTGGCTCTCGCGCGGGTCGAACCGCAGTGAGTATTCCAGAAGCTCTCAATAGTTGAAGCCTCCGGGTCTCCCGGCGCGAGCCTTCCATAGGACTACAATCTAGTGGTGGGCACGCCCTCAGCTTGTTCCGACCCACGGGCCTAGTGGTAGAATTGGAGGGTGCTTGCTGAGGCGAGTACGTTACCCTTACACGTGCTGATGTAATGTAGGTGGTTCGTCGATGTAACTTCGATGTAAACTCCAATGATTCAGTGTAAGGTTCAGTGGTTCCCTACACATTTGTTAAGTCCCCAGCCGCGCGACCTTGAACAGCGGCAGGTAGATGCCGAATACCAGCGTCGCCACGAGGCCGAAGACGAGGAGGATCAGGACGGGCTCGATCAGCTTGGCGGCGGTGTCCACCTCTTCGAGGACGAACTCCTCGTAGTACTCGGCGAGGAGCTCCATCTGCTCGGGGAGGGTGCCGCCCGTCTCGCCGACGCCGGTGCTGGAGAGGACCTCGGCGGGGATGGCGCGCGTGCGCTCGAGCGCCTCTTCCACGCGCATCCCGGCGCCCACGTCGGCGGCGGCGGTGCGGATCGCTTCGGCGATGTGGTGGTTGCCCAGAGTGTCGGCGGACATGCGCATGGCCGACGAGACGCCCACCCCGCCGAAGAGCATGGTGCTGAACATCCGGCAGTACTGCGCCATCGCCCCGCCCTCGGCCAGCGGTCCGACGACGGGGATCTTTACCAGGTAACGGTCCGTGGCGCGCCTGATCGCCGGCCGCGCGTACAGGCGCCCGAGCCCCATCCCGGCCCCGGCGAAGACGAGGAGGATGCCTGGCCCCAGCCGCGTGGCGGTGGCCGAGGCCCAGAGGAGCGAGCGCGTGACGGCGGGAAGCTCCACCCCCGCGTCGGCGAAGAGGCCGGCGAACTGCGGCATGATCTTCGTGAGCATGTACCAGCCCACGAGACCGAGTGCCACCAGCACGAACGCCGGGTAGATGGCGGCCGAGCGGATCTTCGCGCGCACCTGCTGCGTGCGGTGGAGCGCCGTGCCCATGCGCTTCAGCACCACGTCCAGCGAGCCGGTGCGCTCGCCCACCGAGACGCTGGCCACGTAGCTGGGCGGAAATATCCTGGGGTGCTCCTCCATGGCGTCGGCCAGCGTGCTCCCGGACTGCACGCGCACGGTGATCTGGTCCACCACCCTGCGCAGCGCCTTCTGCGGCAGGCGGCGGCGGAGCACGGCCAGCGCGTGTGCGGGCGTCAGCCCGCTGTGGAGGAGCGAGGCCAGGCGGCGGGTGAAGAGCATCATCTGCTTCTTCGGCACCCGCGCCCCGCCGATCTCCAGCGCCAGGAATCTCCGCAGCGCCGGCCGCGCCGTGGTGGCGATCATCTCTCTGCCTCCGGGTGAGCCCCGCCGTTCAGCCCTGCATGGTCGCGCGCGTCACCTCTTCCAGCGTCGTCTCGCCCTCCCGCATCCGTTCGATCCCCGCCTGGCGCAGCGTCGTCATCCCTTCCTCCACCGCGAGGGCACGAAGCTCGGCGCCCGGACGCCGCGCCACGATGGCGTCGCGCAGCGCGGGAGACAGGGGCATCATCTCGAACAGTCCCAGCCGCCCGAAGTAGCCGCTGCGGTTGCAGTACGAGCACCCCGCGCCTCGGCGAAAGACGATGCCGTGGGCCTCGTCGCGCGAGAGGCCGGCGCGGTCGAGCTCGCGTGCGGAGGGGGTGTACGCCTCGCGGCAGCGGGGACAGACGCGGCGGACGAGGCGCTGCGCCACCACCAGGGAGAGCGCGTCCACCAGGTTGTACGGCTCGATCCCGATGTCCAGGAGACGCGCCACCGTGGCGGGGGCGTCGTTGGTGTGCAGGGTGGAGAGCAGGAGGTGGCCCGTCATCGCGGCCTTGACCGCGGTGCCCGCCGTTTCCGCGTCGCGGATCTCGCCCACCATGATCACGTCGGGGTCCTGGCGCAGGATGGAGCGAAGCGCGGTGGCGAAGGTCATCCCGGTGCTCGCCCCGACGGAGGTCTGCCGGACGCCGCGGATCTTCCGCTCCACCGGGTCCTCGATGGTGATGATGCTGCGCGACGGATCGTTGAGGTGGTCCAGCGCCGCGTAGAGCGTGGTGGACTTGCCGGAGCCGGTGGGGCCGGTCACCAGGATCATCCCCTGCGGGCGCTCGATGGCCTCCGCGAACACGGCATGGTCGCGCCGCGCCAATCCGACGCTCGCCAGGTCCACCGGCGTCTGGGCGCGGGCCAGGACGCGGAGGACGGCGTGCTCGCATCCCCAGTCGGTGGGAAGGGTGGAGACGCGCAGCTCCACCTCCCCCCCATCTTCCAGCCTGTGCTTCATCCGGCCATCCTCCGGGGCGCGGTCCTGCGCCGAGTTGAGGCCGGACAGCACCTTGATGCGGTTGACGATCTCGCGGCCCCAGGTGGGGTCCAGCTCGCGGGCCACGACGAGCTGCCCGTCGATGCGGTAGCGGATGCGGCCCAGGTGATCAAAGAACTCGAAGTGCACGTCGGACGCGCGCTTCTTGACGGCGTCTTCGATGAACGCCTCCACCATTCGCGGCACCTGCGCGCCGCGCACGGCGTTCTCGATCTCTTCGGAGATGCTGGCGCGCGCGCGCACCCGTGCTCCGCTCCGCTGCGCCTCGCCCATCACGCGGTGGAGCTTGTCCGCCTCGGCGTAGACGGCGCGCAGCATCGTCTCCAGCGAGTGGTCGTCCGCCAGGAGCGGCACGGGCGAGAACCCCGTGATGTCGCGGATGCGGCTCAGCGACGACAGGTCGTACGGGTCGCCGTTGGCCACCCACAGGTCACGCCCTTCGATGCGCAGCGGCACCACGCGAAGCTGCCGCGCCGTCTGCGCGTCGATCAGCTCCAGGACGGCGCGTGGCGGGCGCTCGGCGGCCAGGCTCACCGTCTCCACGCCGAACGCCTGCCCCAGCGCCTCAAGCGCGCGGGCGGCGGTGACGCGTCCCATCTCCACCAGGTGGAAGACGGCGCTGCGCCGCTCGCGGTCCGCCGCCGCCGCCTGGAACGCTTCCTCTGCATCGCGCGGCGTCAGCTCCCCGCTCTCCAACAGGGGGCGGACGATGCGGTCCTGGATCGTCCCCTCACGCTCGCGCTGGCCGGCGGGGCGGGATGCCTCGGCGGGCGCGGCTTCGAGCAGCATTGCTTCGCCGTGCATCGTGGAATTCCGCTGGAGCAGGGGGATGCGCACGGGCCAGCGGCGTCCCGGCGGCGTCTGCCCGCGCACGAGGTGGGGGTTGAGGGCGGCCAGTTGGGCCTCGGAGGCACCGGCCCAGCGCGCGACCGGCGCCAGCGGGGTGCCGCCGGGGACCGGCACCTCGCGGTAGGCGAGCGGGGCATCGCCGCCCATGGCGAAGCCGAACGCCGTGGGGTCGCGGGCGATGCGCGCGGCGGCGAGGAGCTTGGGCACGTAGTCGCGCGTCTCCCGCGGGAGGTGTGGGCGGATGCGCCAGTAGAGGAGGTCGCCGGCTCCTCCGCCCCCATGCTGGCGCAGCGCGCGCTCCACGCACCCGGCGCCGCAGTTGTACGCGGCCAGGGCCAGGTGCCATCCACCCAGCTTCTCGCGCAGATCGCGGAGGTGGCGCGCCGCGGCCCGCGAGGCGCGCACGGGATCGCGCCGCTCGTCCACCCAGGGGCTCACCTCCAGCCCGTAGCCGCGCGCCGTGGCCGGCATGAACTGCCACACCCCCGCCGCGCCCGCCCGGCTCGTGGCCGCGGACCGGAAGCTCGACTCCACCAGCGCCAGGTACAGCAGGTCGCGCGGAATCCTCTCCCTCGCGAGCGCAGCCCGGATCACCGGCTCCAGGTGCCGCATCCGCCCCAGCGCGCGGCGCATCTCCTCGCGGTGCGGGGGCGAGGTCGCGAGCCGCAGCGTCCACTGGTCCACCTCACGCGCAGGTGTGCGGCCCCCTTCCCGCTTCAGCCGCGCCCGCACCGCCGCCAGCGTCTCCCGCCGCTCCGCCACCGCGCGGAGCGGCGTTCGTGATTGAAGCGGGGCGGCGAGAAGCGCCGGAGGTCCCGTCACCTTCATCCCCTTCACTTGCCAGGTGGCGAGCCCAGCCGACAGCGCCAGGATCACCAGGAGCAGGATCCAAGCGGGCTTCGCTACACCCGGTGGTGCCGCCACGAACCCGCTCAATCTGCGGCCTGCCTGCACGGGGTACCCGGATCAAATGTGCGCCCGCCGACGAACAGGTGTGCTCCTAGGAGATACCCCGGATGCGGGAGTGTGGCTCCCGAAAACGGGGATTGGCAGTCAACACGGACACGGGGAAAACACGCTTGAGATGGGGGTGACTTCTTTGGAGCGTGCAGGGGTTTCAGGCACGTCGCAGGTGCGTATCCGGGGTATCTACAAGGGGGGACATCGACGATCCCGCCACTCGCGCTATCCCGCCTGACCGCTACTCGCCGTGCACGACAACGAGGATTTCAGGACTCGCTCCGCATCGGCCCCCATCTGGGTCGTGGCCACGCTGACCGCGGCGTTCCTGGGCATTGCGCTTGGTGCCGCCGCGCCGCGCGGAGCCGCAATGGCGCCGCGGACCCACACGCCTGCGCTCGCGGTGCACCGTGCGGCCGCACCACCGCGCCCCATCCGTGCCTCACCCGCGAGGCCTGAGCGGGTGGAGACGGGCGAGCCCGGTCGCGGCTACGCCCCGGTCGAATCGTCGGACGAGGCGGCACTCGGCCCGGCACCGGAACATCCGGTAGCGGAGAGCAGCGAGGCGGCGCCAGCGATGGACGTACCGGCTGGCCCGGCGAAAGCATTCCGCCACCCCCCGGCACGGCCGGTATCGTTGGCAACATCACGCGCGGCGACTGGCCTGCCCCTGCTGGCCGTGCGGCGGGGGAGCGGGCGGATCGTCTTCCACGAGATCGAACGGGCCGAGGGGGCGGGGCTGGAAGGGGAATGGGCGGTAGCGGGGCGCTGCGGGGAGCGGTTGCGGCTGGATCTGGCGCAGCCCGCGCGCGGCCGCGGCGCGGCGCGCGGCGTGGGGGCGGACCTGTCGTCTGCCGGCGGGTGGCAGACCGCCGTAGCCGTGCCGGTCCAGGGGTGCGCGGCCGGTCGCATCCTCCTCCCCCGGGGCCCGTCCAGCGCGGACCGGGAGCGCTTCGCCGCCTTCTCGACGGACGAGCTGCGGCAGGTGGCGGCGGCGGCGGATGCGGCCTGGCTTGTCTTCGCCGGGAGCGGACGGAGCCGCGCGATGGTGGTGCTGCGGCGGGACGGCGCGTGGCATGAGGCGTGGTCGCGGGATTCCGACGACAGGCAGGAGATAGCGGCCGTCCTTGGTCGTGGCGACGGCTCGTACGGGCTCTTCCTGACCATCCAGGGTGGCCGCCCCGACACCCTCCAGCGCGTCCGGGTCACCGATGGCCGGGCCCAAGCCGATGCGCCCACGTCTCTCCGCGGATAAAGCCGATGCGCCTCCCCGCCGTCGCTCTCGCCCTGCTGGCCGCGTGCGCGCCACCCCCGCGGCTGCCGCGCACCGTGCGCGTCGCCCCGCCCCCGCGCAGCTGGACGGAGCGTGACCTGCGCGCCCCCGCCGTCCTGCCGGTCCCGACCACGGCGCGAGGCGCTGGCGGCCCAGCCGACCCGGGTGTGATCGCCAGCGGCCCCGGGGATTCGTATACGCGGGGCCGGGCGTTGCGGCTCACGGAAGTCCCGCCAGGACGCATCCTGGCGGTTCTACCTGCTCTGAGGACGGTGCCGCTGCGCACCGGGGTGTGGCCGGGCCCGGCGCGGGTGGTGGAGCGTGACTCGCTCGGCGCCCTGATCGCGACTGCGCCCGTTTCGCTGGCCTCGCTCGGCTCAGAAGTAGTGTGCGCGGGCGGTACGTGGCCGCGCGAGGTCGCTGTGCGCCTGGAAGCGCACGTCGGCGTGGAGCGCGGAGCGGTGCTGGTCCAGCCGCGGATCGCGGTCGCGGGGAAGGACGATCGGGCGTGCCGGACCAGCTTCGTGGGCCAGGACCGCCTCGCCGCCTTTGCGCTCGACGTAGCGGCCGCGCTCCGCCAGGCCGGGCGCATGGGGAGGGCCGTCCCGGTCCGTCCCCGCCCATGAGCGCCTGTCTGCGTTGCGCGGCCCTCGCCGTGGAGGGTGGCATCGGTGCGCTGCGATCGTACGGATTCGCCGACTGGGTGGCCGCAGCGGCTTTCGTCCTCGTCCTTCTCGCGGCCGCGGTGCACGATGGGCGGACGGGCGAGATCCCCCTCCGCTACACCCTCGGCGGTAGCGCGGCGGCGCTCATGTCGGCCGGTTTCCGCATGAGCCCGGCGGTGGCAGGGGCGCGCGCGTTCGCCGCGGTGTGCGCCGCGTTCGGGTTGTGGGCGCTGGCCCGCTGCGTGAGCCGGGTCGTGCGACGCGAGGTGATGGGCGACGGCGATGCGCTCCTCCTCGGCTTCGTCAGCCTCGTAGTGGGCCCGGCGCGGGTCGGGACCCTCCTGGCCGCCGCGGCGACGATGGCGCTGGCCGTGTTTGCCGCGCGCCTCCTCCCCGCCCCCTGGCGCGCTCCGGGCGTGTGGGTGGCGCCGCTCCTGGCGGCGGGCGCGTTCGTGGCCGGTGGATGGGCGCGGCTCGGAGCCCTGGCCCTCCCGCTCGCCGTGGTGTGGCCGCAACGCGAGCGCGCCACCGAGTCTCTCCCCTTCGGGCCGATGCTCGCGGCGGGGGCGGTCCTCTCACTCTTCACACCGGCACCTTCCCTACCCTGGCTGCCCTCCGTGGCCGCGCTCGGCACCCCTCTTCTCACCGCCCCCTGGTGATGAGGCTCTTACGCACCCCCGTCCGACTTCACAGATCCACCAGGATTCCGCTGCATGCCGCACGAGCCCACACGCGACGCCGCAAGCGCTTGTCATACGATCGAGGCTGCGTCCGCGTTCGCCGGGCGCGAGATGCTCGCGGAAGCGCGCCGGGCGCTGCAGGGTGCGCGCGCCGCGCTGGCCCTGCGCGGAGACGCGGGCCCGGCGCACTGGTGCGACGCGTGCCTCGTGGCGCTGGAGATCGCGGCCCGCGGCGGCGACGTGCCGGAACTGGAGACCGAAACCGCGCGGCTCCGCTCCCTATCCGGCGACGGACGCTACTGGATGGAGCAGGCCCGCGCACGAATCGGCGAGCACGCCAGCCGCATCAGCCCCGCGCGCCTGGATCACGTTCTCGCCGTACTGGCCGGGGAAGCTGCCCCCGCCGCACCGCTCAGGGAGCCCGCCCGTTCCACGGACGCTGCGTACCCGGTGGTTGCGCACTGCCCGCTCGCAACATCACCGGGGCCGCTGGTGGCCCCGTTCGCCGCCAGCGTCCTCCCCACAGCCGAGGACGAAGACGCTGAGCCGGTTTTCCTTCGCGGTGAAGGCGGCGGCGAGTTGGATGCCATCCCGGCCTTCTCGGCAGACAGGTGCGCGCCAAGTTCGACCGCTGCTGAAAATCAGACCGCGCACTGTGCGGCTCCCCATGCTGTCGTGGAGCCCGACACCGCCGGCATCGACCTCCCGGACCCCCCACCACCGTCCAGCGGTGCAGCGCCGGCGATAGCGCACCGCCGTGAGATTGTCAGCGCAGCGCTGACGATGAAGACAGTCACCAGGCACCTCGCGCGCTCCTGGGTCCAGGGCGCGGTCCTGGTAATCCTGGCACTGGCGGCCCTGCCGTGGGCTTTCCGCTCCGTTTACAGCTCATCCGCCGTCCTGTCCAGAAGCTCCGCAGCCGAACATGCGCTCCGCACGGGCGGTCCCGCACGAGCCCTGCAGACCGCGAGCGCCCCTCCCGAAGCGGGCGAGGCGGCTCCGCACACCGACCTCGTCCTCGGCCGGTCGCTGCTGGCGGCCGGAGACACAGCCGGCGCGGTCGCCGCGTTCGCGCGAGCTGCGCAGAGCGACAGCCGGGGCACCATCGCCTGGACCGCGGCTGAAGCCCTGGCACGCCTGCCTGGCCACTCCGCCTGCGCCGCTGACGCATACCTACTCGCGTTCGCCGCCGGCCTTCCCAGCGATCGCGTCGAAACCATAGCCCGTGCCCAGGAGCTCGCCGGCCGTCCCGAGCGCGCCGAACGCGTGCGGGAACACGCCGCGGCCCAATAACTATGCTGAACTGCATGCGTAAGCCATTGACGCATATACGTCATTGGCTTATGATCCAACCGACACCCTCTGACAGGGGTTGATACGCCATGCGTATCGTGGAAACCCCGGTTTTCAGCCGACGCGTGGCCGAGCTACTCTCAGATGACGAGTACCGCGTGCTCCAACTGAGACTCCTGCACTCGCCCGAGACCGGACGAGTGATCGTGCGGACTGGCGGAGCTCGGAAGGTACGCTGGGCGTTGCCGAGAACCGGCAAGAGCCGTGGGGTCCGCGTGATCTACTACTACGCGGCTGCGGACGGGGTGATCTACATGCTGGCCGCCTATGCCAAGACCGAGCAACGAGACCTTACATCGTCGCAGAAGAACGCGCTCCGAATGATCATCGCGGGCTTTGTAGGACTGACGGGGCTCGCCTCCCGACTCGACACCGTTTCCCGAGCTAATCTCCATGCGTAGCGAACTGTTCGAAGAGTTGATGGAGAGCGTTCGCCAGGCGGTCGCGATCCGCCGAGGCGAGATGAAGCCTTCGCGCCTTTTCGATACTGACGACATAGACGTCGCGGCACTCCGCGAGCGGTTCGGCCTTTCGCAGCCGCGATTCGCCGCGATGCTCGGGATCAGCGTGGGAACGCTTCGCAACTGGGAGCAGGGGCGGCGCCGCCCGGAGGGACCGGCGCAGGTCCTTCTGCGGATTGCTGCGCGCAACCCGGAAGTGGTGCTTGCCGCGGCCGCGGGAGCGGTTGTGGAGGGCACGCTGAGAGAGACCTCCCACCCGCGTACGCAGGCAAACTGCCCGCGGAGTCGCTCAGGCGCGCCCCCCAATTCCTGAGTGTTCCGCTGGCGCGGAAAAAACCCCGCATCCCGCACCTCCCCGACCGAGCACGGTAGGGCGGCGTCGCAAGGCTTGCTTGAAACCCATCGATAGGTTATCAATGTGCCAACGGTGCTCCGCGTAGGCGGGTTCGCCGTGCGCATCTACGGCAACGACCACGAGCCCGCACATGTGCACGTCTACGGGGCGGATGGCTGGTGCAAGGTGGATATTGGCACGGCTGCGGTAACGAAGGTGGTCGGTATGAAGAATCCGGAGGTCCGGCGGGCGGCAAGCCTGACGGTCGCCCACAGACACCTGCTCACCAGGGAATGGGAGGAGATCCATGGCTGAAAAGGTGCGCACCCGCGCCACCCTCACCGACGCTGACATCGACGCGGCGAGGAGGGCCGCGGAGGAAGAAGCCCTCATCGAGCCGCGCGCCGCGGCGGCGCGCTATGATAGGGAGAGTGGGCGGATCCTGGTCGAGCTCACCAACGGTTCTCTGTTCGGCTTCGTTCCCATGGGGGTATACAATCTCGACGGCGCGACGGCCGAGCAGCTCGCGGCGGTGGAGGTCGTGCCGGGGGGCGAGGGGCTGCACTGGGAAGAGCTCGACGCCGACGTCTCGGTGCCGGGGCTGATCGCGCACCGGCTGAACCTCGCGGCGTGGGCACCGAAGTTCATGGGGCAGCGCACCAGCCCCGCGAAGTCCGCCGCCTCGCGCGCCAATGGGGCCAAGGGCGGGCGGCCCAGGCGCGACGCGGCGTAGGAACAGCGGCTCACACAGAGACACAGAGGCACAGAGAACATCATCTCTGTGCCTCTGTGTCTCTGTGTGAGCCCCGCTGTTACAGTGACAGCTCCCACGGCCGCGACCCCGGGCGCCGGCCGCGCTCCAGGGCGTCGCGCATCAGCAGCTCCTGGTAGTTGACCTCGGGCTCGCCGGGGTCGGCGCGGCGCTGCACGTATTCGCCGTCGGAGCGCAGCTCCCAGGCGAGGCGGTTGTCGTTGAGCGCGTAGTGGAGGATCTGGACGATCCGCTCCTGCAGGGCGGGATCCAGCACGGGCACCAGCACTTCCACGCGCTCGTTCAGGTTGCGCTCCCGCCAGTCCGCGCTCCCGAGGTAGATCTCCGGGTCGCCGTCGTTGTGGAAGTAGAAGACGCGGTCGTGCTCCAGGAAGCGGCCCACGATGCTGATCATGCGGATGTTGTCGCTGTAGCCCGGAAGCCCGGGCCGGAGCCGCGTGTGCCCGCGCACGATCAGCTCCACCCGCACGCCGGCCTGAGAGGCGCGGTACAGCTCCTGGATGATCCCCGCGTCGTCCAGCGCGTTCATCTTGGCGATGATGCGCCCGCAGCCGCGGGCACGCTGGAGCTGGATCTCGCGCGCGATCCGCTCCTCGAAGGTGCGGCGCATGTCGCGCGGGGCCACCACCAGGCGCTCGTATTGCTGGTCCGGCGCGTAGCCGGTGAGGAAGTGGAAGAGGTTCACCAGGTCCGCGCCCACCTGCGGGTTGCAGGTCATCACCCCCAGGTCGCTGTACAGGCGCGACGTGCGGGCGTGGTAGTTCCCGGTGCCCACGTGGCAGTAGGTGCGCGGCCGGCCGCCCTCGTCGCGCACGATCAGCAGCACCTTGCTGTGGGTCTTCAGCCCCACCAGCCCGTACGTGACGTGGACGCCCGCGTCTTCCAGGCTCTCGGCGAGCTGGATGTTGTTCTGCTCGTCGAAGCGGGCCGTCACCTCGATCAGCACCGCAACCTGCTTCCCCCGCTCGGCGGCGCGCAGCAGCGTGCGCACCACCGGAGAGTCCACTCCCGTGCGGTAGAGGGTCTGCTTGATGGCCACCACGCGCGGGTCGTCGGCCGCCTCCTCCAGCAGGCGCAGCACGCTGCTGGTGAACGAGTCGTACGGGTGGTGGAGGAGCACGTCACCGCGGCGGATCACGGAGAAGATGTTCTTTTCCTCCTCCGTCTCCCCCTCGTGGCGGAAGGGCTCGGGGACCACCGCCTCCCACGCCTCGTAGCGATGCGCCGGCAGGTCCAGGTCGGCGAGCTGCGCGCAGTCCGCCAGGTCCATCAGCCCGTCGCTCTCGTACACCTCCTCCGCCTTCAGCTCCAGCTCGCGCACCAGCAGCTCGCGCACCTCGGGGGGCATGTGGCGGTCCACCTCCAGCCGCACCGCCGGGGCGAAGCGCCGCTCGCGCAGCTCCTCGGAGATCATGGAAAGGAGGTCCTCCGCCTCGTCGTCGTCGCGCGCCACGTCGGCGTTGCGGGTGACGCGGAAGGCGGCCACCGACACCACCTCCATCCCCCGGAAGAGGGCGGCGGCGTTGGCCTGGATCACGTCTTCCACCGGGACGAAGTGGAAGGGCTGCTCGGAGTGGGGGACGGGGATCCACCGCCCCGTGCTGGTGGGCACCTTGATACGCGCGAAGTGCATGGTGCTGCGCGCGCGGTGGCGCAGAAGCACCGCCAGCGAGAGGCTCAGGTTGGAGATGAAGGGGAACGGGTGCCCCGGATCGACCGCCAGCGGAGTGAGCACGGGGTAGAACTGCTCGCGGAAGAAGTCGTCCAGCGCCGCGCGCTGCGCGTCGCCCAGCTCCGCGTAGCGCGACACCACCACCCCGGCCCCGGTGCGCAGGAGGGGCACCAGCTCGTGATCCCAGATGGCGCTCATCGCGGCGTGCATGGCCAGCGCGGCGTCGGAGATCAACTGCAGCTGGTCGCGCGGGGTGCGCCCGTCCAGCGACAGCGTCTGCACGCCCGCGGCGAGCTGGCGGCGCAGGCCGCCCACCCGCTTCTGGAAGAACTCGTCCAGGTTGCTGGAAGTGATCGCCAGGAAGCGGACACGCTCCAGCAGGGGGACGCGCGGATCGGTCGCCTGGTGCAGGACGCGCCAGTTGAAGTCCAGCAGCCCCAGCTCGCGGTTGAAGTACAGCGAGGGGTGGTCCAGCTCCGCGCCCTGCGGCACCTCGCCGGGCGAGACCGCGCGGGGAATGCGGCGCACGGGCCCCGCATCCGGCGCGTCGGGGACGAGGGCGGGGCCGGACGGGAACGCCGCCGGGGCCATCGGGAACGAGCTTTCCTCTGCGTGCATCATCGGGGACACCAGTGGGATTCGATGCGGGGCCCTTCCAATCAACTCCGCGGTTCACGTTTGCGCAACGTTGGGGCCGCCGTTGCCAGCAGGCGGGCGGATACGTACGTTCACCGCACCTTCCCTCCTCACCTTTCCCCCACCCCGCCCATGTCCGACGCCATCAATCCCAGCGCCCTGCAGTTCGACTACGCCGAGCCCGCCGGCGCCGCCGCGCAGCTTTCCTGCGCCGCGTGCAGCGCTCCGCTCTCGGGCGTCTACCACAAGATCAACGACAAGACCACCTGCTCGCGCTGCCGCGCCGCCGTGGAGTCGGAGGCCGGGCGCGGCGGCTTCGCGAAGGCGCTCGCCTTCGGGATCGGCGCCGCGGTGGCGGGGTTCGTGGTGTACTACGCGATCGCCAAGGTGACGGGGTACGAGCTTTCGCTGATCTCCATCCTGGTGGGCTTCATGGTGGGGCGCGCCGTGAGCGAGGGCTCCGGCGGGCGCGGCGGGAAGCGGTACCAGGCGCTGGCGATGGGGCTCACCTACCTGTCGATCACCGCCACGTACATCCCCATGATCATGGCCCAGGCCACGGGTGAAGTCGCTGGCTCCGGCACGGCGGTGCTGCTGGCGTTCAGCGAGGTGCTCGCCCTCGCCATGCCGTTCCTGATGGCCACCGAGAACCCCATCACCCTGCTGATCATCGGCTTCGGCCTCTACCAGGCCTGGCAGATGAACGCCCGCCGCCAGCTCGACATCTCCGGTCCCTACAACGTGGCCCCGGCCGTTGGCTGAGCTCACGCTGGGCGCCGCCGCGCCTCCCTGCGGCGGCTGCGGAACGGAGATCGCCCCCGGGCTGCTCGGCTGCCCCGGGTGCGGGCGGCT